>NZ_KV806839.1:219478-220682 GCF_001811845.1 Corynebacterium sp. HMSC062E11 | reverse complement strand
ATCTACAACACCTGGGTTGCTGCTATGCCCAGTCTGCAGGCTGATATCAACACCACCGCACTATCCCTGGTAGCTGCCTGGTCACTGCCGGAAGGCCACATCAAAGCAGGTCTGCGCGCTATCCACCGGCTTGATAGCCTGCCAAAAGTCAAAGCCATACAAGACACCCACTGCCTGCTGGACATTGAGTCCTTGATTGCTATTGACCAACCCATGTCAGCACTAACCGCCTTGACTACGGAAACCCTGGATTTAATCGACACCATCCTGGCCGACTTCTTCACCCCCACCAAGGCGAATCAGGCTTTTCCCACACGTAGCCAAATCAGGCGTAAAGTCCGCGACATCTGTAAAACCCTGGATGACTCCATTGCTTTTCGCGATACCCGCCCCAAAGACACCTACCGTTTCTCCTCCAACGGAACCTCTGCGTGGCTGGAACTCCAGGTTGGGGAAGACACCGGCATTAAACTCGATGCCTTCATCCACACAACCGCCGCAAAAGAAGGAATCACTGTTGCTGAAGCGGTCATCAAACTCTTAAGCGGCGAAATACAACCACCAGCCACCGTAGTCTTACACACCTACCAAGCCTGCGATATCGACAATGCCCCAACCTTCATTGAAGGCTTCGGCTGGCGCCAAGAAGCCATGCCGCATGATAAAACCCGGGATCTAACCGGCGAGGTAGCCGAAGCAGACGGCTACCAACCAGGTGTTGTCATGCGCAAACACGTCGAAGGCCGCGACGGGACCTGCCGAGTCGGCGGGTGTGAACAACCTGCCTTTCTTACCCAGCTTGACCACCGGCACAACTGGGCTGAAGGCGGGCCAACACATCCGAAGAACCTGGCATGCTTATGCCAAGGCCATCACAACATGAAAACCGATGGCACCTTAAAGTACCTGCTGGACCCCTACAGTGGGGATGTTATCTGGCTTTTCGCTGACGGTACCTGGACCATCAACGAAGCAGAAGGACCCCTGGCACCCAAACAAAAACGGTGGGCACAAACAGTCGCCCAACACATCACCACCACCAGGAAACGTGTGCGCGAACAAGCCCAACACCTCAAACAAGAACTCGACGACTACCACGCACAACAACAAGCCAAAGCCAAAGCCGAAACCCAGACCAACACCGACAGCGGCAAGGACATCCCCTTCTAAACCCCGTCGATTCAAACGACGACGATGACGAAGA
>NZ_KV806839.1:54462-219378 GCF_001811845.1 Corynebacterium sp. HMSC062E11 | reverse complement strand
GGGGCCTAGCCCTCGTTGAATCAAACGACGAGCCACAGCTGCGAGAAAGGGAACAACTACAAACCCAGGAACGTACCCACCGTCGAAGAAAACGACGAAGACCGGCGGCCTCCCACGTTTCCGTGAAAGGTCACCGGCTGAGGAGCACTACAAGGTGCAGTTCTGCGCGCTACTTTCGTCCTGCTTCGTAGGCGGCACCAACCTTATACAGGCGGTCATCCTTGAACGCCGGAGCCATGATCTGCAGGCCGGTCGGCAGATTGGTGTCAGACGCCAAGCCGGAGGGTACAGACATGCCGCACACGCCGGCAAGGTTCAGCGGCAGGGTGCAGAGATCGAAGTTGTACATCTCCATCGGATCCTCAACCTTCTCCCCCAGCTTGAAGGCCGTGGTCGGCGTGGTCGGGGAAACAAGGACATCGACCTGTTCGAAAGCGCGCTCAAAGTCCTGTGCAATGAGGGTGCGCACGCGCTGTGCTTGGAGGTAGTAGGCGTCGTAATATCCAACGGAGAGCGCGTAGGTACCCAGCATGATGCGGCGCTTAACCTCAGGACCAAAGCCAGCAGCGCGGGACAGAGACATAACCTCTTCCGCGGAGTGGGTTCTGTCATCGCCCACACGCAGGCCGTAGCGCATGCCGTCGAAGCGGGCCAGGTTGGAGGAGACCTCACACGGCATGATGAGGTAGTACGCAGCTAGTGCATCGTCGAAGTGCGGGCAGTCAACCTCGACGATCTCCGCGCCCTGGTTCTTCAACTGCTCAACCGCAGCGTGGTAGGCCTCCATCACGCCCGGCTGCCAGCCGTCGCGCTCGAACTGCTTGATCAGGCCAACCTTGACGCCGGAAAGGTCGCCATTGGTGCCTTCCTTAGCGGCGGCGACTACCGGGGCAACCGGCTTATCCACGGAGGTGGCATCAAAAGAATCGTGTCCGGCAATGATTTCGTGCAGCAGTGCGGTATCCAGAACCGTGCGGGCAGTCGGACCTGCCTGGTCCAGAGAGCTTGCAGCTGCGATGAGGCCGTAACGCGACACCGTGCCGTACGTCGGCTTGACACCAACGGTGTTGGTCAGTGCAGCAGGCTGGCGGATCGAGCCACCAGTGTCAGTACCGATACCCAGCGGGGCCTGGCCCGAGGCAAGAGCCGCAGCAGTGCCGCCGCCGGAGCCGCCCGGGGTGCGCTCGGTGTCGTAGGGGTTGTGCGCGGGGCCATAAGCAGAGTTCTCGTTAGAAGAACCCATCGCGAACTCATCAAGGTTCGTCTTACCCAGAATCGGGATACCTGCCTCGCGCAGCTTCGTCACCAGCGTAGCGTCATAAGGTGACACCCAGCCCTCCAGCATTTTGGAGGCGGCGGTCGTGGGGGCGTCGGTAGTAACGAGCAGATCCTTGAGCGCCAGCGGCACGCCAGCCAGAGCAGAGGCGGGTTCTTCGCCGGCGTCGAGGGACTTATCGACGGCGTCGGCAGCCGCCAGTGCTTCCTCCGCGCCAACATGGAGGAAGGCGTTGAGCTCGCCATCGGTCTCCGCGATGCGATCCAAGAATGCCTGAGTAACTTCGCGGGAGGTGAGCTCACGGGAGTGAATCTTCTCAGCCAGCTCGGCGGCGGTCAGTGCGGTAATGCCCTCGGTGGGCGCAATGAATTGTGCCATTCTTATTCGTCTCCTCCACCCAGAATCTGCGGAACCATGAAGCGGTCATCTTCAGCTGCCGGCGCTTGGTCCAGGGCCTGCTCGGCGGTGAGGGTGCGCACAATAACGTCCTCACGCATTGGAGCATGTACGGAGTGCGGGTGCGACATTGGCTCCACACCTTCAGCCTCGACCTTGCCCACCGCGGACACCGAGTCCACGATTTCGTCGATCTGCGCGGCGAACTGCTTCAGTTCTTCCTCGCTCAGGGCCAATCGCGACAGCTTTGCCAAGTGCGCGACCTCGTCACGCGAAATATCAGACACGCGAACTCCATCCTTTTATTCATTGAGACGGTTGATAGCTAAGCACCCATGGTACTGCACAGCTGTTGCCGCGCCACCACCACTCCTCCCCTAAGTGAAGCTCATACTATTGAATAGTATTCGACAGGTTGGGTAACATCGATCGAGTTAGAAAGCCAAATATCCCCTCCCTACTTATTCACCTTCCCCAGAAAGAACGATATGTCGTACCTCGTCCGTGTCCTTCTCCCTGACACCCCCGGCAGCCTTGGCCTCCTTGCCAACGCGATGGGCAGCATCGAGGCAAATATCCGCTCCGTCGACATTGTGGAGAATTTCCCAGACGGTACGGTCATGGATGACATCGTCTTGGATCTCCCCCAGTCCACCATGGCGGATGAGATCATCACGGCAGCACAGACCGTGGAAGGAGTCGAGGTCGACTCCATTCGCCCCTTCAGCGGTCGCGTTGACCGCCGCGGGCAAATCCACGTGCTGGCCAAGGTTGCCGCACAACGCAACGTGACGGCCGCAATGAGTGAAGTCTGCGCCGCCATCCCCAAGGCGCTGACGTCCAATTGGGCCATTGTCATCGCGAACGACGAGAACATCAGCCGCATCGCCGCGTCGGACGCCGCGCCTGCCGACGACGGCTCGATCCCCACCGACCTCAACATCACAACGGCTCGCGTGCTCAACCCTGAAAAGGACACGTGGATTCCGGAATCCTGGACGCTCATCGAATCCGCGCTGGCCGCTGCTCCCCTCGTGGGAACGAACTACGTGGTGGTGATGGGCCGCGTTGGTGGACCCGATTACCTCGCCTCCGAAGTTGAGCACTTGGGTGACTTGGGTGCCATCTTGGGTGCGTTTCTTACTTAGCGGGCAAGCAACGAGTTGAGTCCCGCGGCGACATCGGGGACCACGTGGTCCACCTCTTCGGTGATCTGCGTTCCCGGGAACGTGAAGGACTCGGTGGCGATAGAGTGCATCGAGAGATCATTGAAGCTATCGCCGAAGGTGTAGAGTTCAGCTTTTTCGTGGCCGAGATGATCAAGCAACCGCGTCAAGCCCTCACCCTTGTTATGGCCAGGTGGCATGATGTCGTAGAAATCGCAGTTAAAGGATGATTCGACGGCACAATTCTCGCGGACCCACTCGTCCACCTCGCGGCGCAGCTCAGGGTTGCCAGGGATCCACAGGGACAACAACACAGTGCTGCGCTTGGCGACGTCCCCCGGATCCACCACTTCCGTATTCGCCACCATGGAGGACTCGCGTCCTGCGAGGCCATCCCACGCTACCTGGTCGGCTCCAGACAAGCCTGTGAGGTAGATATTCAACGGCAGGCCGGTGAAACGAGCGACAATGGACTGCACAACCTCACTCGGCAGATGCTCCTCGTGCAGGATGGAATAGTCGCCGCCGGTGATGACTGTCCCGTTGTAGAGCACGTGGTAGTCCAGCTCCACGCCGAAGGGTTCGAGTGTGTTGCGCGCATTGGCGATGGACTTGCCCGTCGCGGAGACGGCCAAGTTGCCTGCGGCACGCCACTCAGCGATGGCTTTTTGTGTGGCCTCTGTTATGTCTTCGTTGACGTAAACAGTGCCATCCATGTCTAAAGCCGCAATCTTCATGAACCGTAGTGTATTAGACCTTCAAAGGCTGAGTCCACAACCGCTGAGCACGCCTTGTGGATGTCGGGTTGCGCCCAGGGGAAGGTGAGGGAGACGTCGGCAAGCGCATGCATGGGCAGGTCATTGTGCCCGTCCCCGAAGGTGATGAGCTCAATGTCAGAGCGCTCAACTTCCAGGTGACGAAGCAGCCAAGTCAAGGCAAAGCCCTTGTCGTGACCGGGCGGCATGATGTCGAAGAAGTTGCGGTTCATCGCGGTACCTACCGGAAAGCGGTCCGTGACCCACTGCGCGATCTTCCTCTGCAGGTCTGGGTTGCCCGGGGTCCAGGCGGCAACAAGCGGGAAGACCTCTTCCTCAATGCGTGACGGCGGGACCGGCACGGGCTCACTGATGATGGGGTTGTGCACGCCCGCCACGTTGCGCACGAGGTAGCCGTCCGGGCCTGTCAAACGTGTGCAGTAGAGGTCGAGCTTTGGTGTGTCATGCACCCGCTCATACACGGCACGAACCACCTCGGGCGGTACATGGTTTTCGTAGAGCAACTCATAAGAGCCATCCATGATGACGGTGCCGTTGCAGAGCAGGTAGTAGTCGAAGTCAACGCCAAAAGGCTCTAGTGCACGCCGAGCAGAATGAGGAGACTTGCCCGTGGCCACGACGGCAAGGTTGCCCGCAGCGCGCCAACCGGCAATCGCCTCCGGCACGTCTTCGGGCATGTGGCCATCAAAGTAGATAGTGCCGTCCAGGTCGAAGGCGGCTAACTTCATGCCTCGCCCGTTTCAAGGAGGCGGTTGAAGCCTTCCTCATCCAAGATGGTCAAGCCAAGGTCGCGGGCCTTCTGTTCCTTTGAACCGGCGTTTTCTCCGACGACGACATAGTTGGTCTTCTTCGACACCGACCCGGAGGCCTTGCCGCCACGGGATATGATGGCTTCCTTAGCGGAATCGCGACTGTAGTTCTCTAGGGTTCCGGTCACCACCACGGTGATTCCCTCCATCGTTTGCGCGGGCTTATCGCTGGATTCTTCCTCCATGGTCACCCCGGCGGCGGTCCACTTCTGCACGATGTTGTCGTGCCAGTCCACCTCAAACCATTGCTTAAAGGATTCCGCGATGATGCCGCCCACGCCATCGGTATCCGCCAGCTCCTCCACCGATGCTGCGCGCAGCGCCTCCATGGAGCCAAACCGCGTGGCTAACGCACGTGCGGCAATGGGGCCAACGTGCCGGATGGACAGCGCTACGAGCACTCGCCAGAACTCAGCCTGGCGGGCGGACTTGAGGTTCTCCAGCAGCTTCTTGCCCGAGGCGTTGAGCGCGCCCTTCTGGGTGGTGTAGACCGAGGACTTGAGGAGTGCGTCTTCATCGAGATCAAAGAGCTCCGCCTCGTCCACGAGCACTCCGGAGGAAATCAGATCCGCAGCAGCCTTCTCCCCCAGCTCACCAATGTCGAGCGCCTTGCGGGAGGCCAAATACTCCAGACGCGCCGCCAGCTGCGCTGGGCAGCTGCGGGTATTCGGGCAGCGCCAGTCCTGGTCGCCTTCCTTCTGCGGTGCCAGCTTCGTGCCGCATGCAGGGCAGTTCTCCGGGAAGACCCATTCGGTCTCGCTGCCATCGCGCTTGTCTAGGACGGGGCCGAGAACCTCAGGGATGATCTCTCCGGCCTTGCGGATGACAATGGTGTCCCCGATGAGGACGTTCTTGTTCTTGACCTCGAACTGGTTGTGCAGGGTGGCCATGGAAACCGTCGAGCCGGAGACAAAGACTGGTTCCATGATGGCGAAAGGCGTCACGCGTCCCGTTCGACCGACACCGACCTCAATGTTGAGCAGCTTGGTGGTGACCTCCTCCGGTGGGTACTTATACGCGATGGCCCAACGTGGCGCACGTGAGGTCGCGCCTAAGGAGCGCTGGCTGGCCAGGTCATCGACCTTGATGACGAGACCGTCCATCTCGAAGTAAGCATCGTGGCGGTGTTCCTCCCAGTAGGTCACGCGCTCTTGAACCTCCTTGGCGGTGGTGACCCGCTGGGTATAAGGCGACACCGGGAATCCCCATGCCTCCAAGGCCTGGTAGGCGTCGTGTTGCGAGGCTGGTTGGAATCCTTCGCGCGCGCCGATGCCGTGGCAGACCATGTGGAGCCGGCGCTTCTTGACGTCCTCCGGGTCCTTCATGCGCAGTCCGCCCGCGGCCGCGTTGCGGGGGTTGGCAAAGGTGGGCTTACCATCCTCGCGGCGTGCGGAGTTAATTTCCTCAAATTCATCCGGGCGCATGTACACCTCGCCGCGGACCTCTACCAGGGAGGGAACCGGGTATTCTTCGCTGCCCGTCAGCTCACGTGGGATATCGGGAATAACACGCGCATTAGCAGTGATGTCCTCACCCACGCGACCATCACCACGCGTGGCGGCCGTGGCAAGCTTGCCGTCACGATAGACCAAATCGATGGACAAACCGTCAATCTTGAGCTCGGTGAGATAGGCCTTTGCCGGGGTGCGGTCCAGCCAGTCCTGCAACTCGTCAGCGCTAAAAACGTTGTCCAAACTGTACAGGCGTTCCAGGTGCTCGATGTCAACGGCGCCCTCCGGGGCAGCGCCCACCTGCTGGGTAGGCGAATCCGGAGTTTGAAGCTCCGGGTGTTCCGCTTCCAGCGCCAGCAAGCGCTGGAAAAGGGCGTCAAAGTCCGCATCCGGGATCGCCGGCTCGCCGTTGTAGTACAGCTCGCGGTGCTTGCGCACTTCCTGGGCAAGCTCGGACCATTCGCGTTGGATATCTACTGCATCACTCACGAGTCACTAGTGTAGCGGGGCTGCCGGACACAGCATGTTCCTGGCCAAACGTCCTATCCACGCCACAAATATGACATCGGTAGCGCACAAAGTTTGTCTCCCAAGGGCTGCACATAGGGAATCGGAGCCAAGACAAATCCTCCACGGAAACGGGGCCCTAGTTTCTCGCTCAGTGCACGCAAATGCCGAACCTGTCCTGCCTTGACTGTCGCACCGGATTTAACCTCAAGCGCAGCGATGCTATTGTCCGCGAATTCGATGACAACATCCGCTTCCATCCCGGCACTATCACGCCAGTGGAGCAGCTGATGCTGACTTTCAGCCCAACCCTGCTGGGCAGAAAGTTCCTGAAGGACAAACCCTTCCACTAAATGCCCTAGATGCGACTGCACCAGCGGATTCATGAGCATGTCTCGAGTTTGCCCCGCTAACCAGGAAGCCAGACCGGAATCAGTGACCCAACTTTTGGGCTTGGATATTTCTCGCGACGTCAGATTTGATTTCCACGCTTTCACCTGTGAGGAAAGAAACAGCCTTGACAATGTATCGAGGTAGGAGCGGACAGTGGACGCTGGGATTTCCGCTTCACGTGCGAGCTTCGCCGGAACTAACTCCCCCGCCTGATGTGCTGCGAGTAGTCGCAACAACGATTGCAACCTTCCCGGCTGTGCGCTTTCCCGGGATAGGGTTTCTTCAATCACCGTCACATGTGAAACATAAGACTCGAACCAAGCTCGGCGCATCCGATCTTGCAGCTCTAATGCAACCGGATAGCCGCCCTTCAGCACTTTGTCCACCAAGCCAGCTCGATCTACTTGTTCCGTAGGAACAGAACGCACAGGCAATTCGACGAGCTCATCGAGCCTATCTACAAAGGCGCCGTCACTGACGGTTTCACAAATTTCTTGTTGGCTCAGTGGGTGCAAATGGAGATCAATAATTCTTCCTGCAAGGGAATCCTTCTTACCCACTCCCCGAGCAAAATCTGATGAACCAGTAATGATAAATCGACCTGGCCGGCGGTTCCTATCCACCTCGGCTTTTAACGGCAGTGTGAGCTCGGGAAGCCGCTGAATTTCATCAATAATCAGCGTTGCGTCACCACCTTGCTGCACAAAGGTCATCGGATCCTCTTCCGCTAGTGAGAGAGCAGCGGGATCATCCAGCGTTACATACACAGCACGTTCAAGGCCGAGATGCCTTGTCAACGTCGACTTGCCAACCTGCCGTGCGCCCGTGACGTGGACAACGGGTGAGAAGGTCAATGCTTCTCGGGCAAAACCTTCCATACCGCGTCTAATATACCGTTCCATAAATAGCACTCTACCTGCAGTTGGTCATTCTGCAAGGCTTTGTCCGTCATTCTGCAAGATATTGATCGTCATTCTGCAGTTCTATATCCGTCATTCTGCAGGACTTCCACAGTGCATGTCCGAGCCGGGCGCTAGAGTGTTGTCCATGAACTTCGACGCCACCCGTATGCTCTCCTTCGACCTCGAGACCACCTCCGTAAAGCCCAAAGAAGCCCGCATCGTCACCTCTGCCCTGGTTCGTATCGACGGGCGCGAGGTAGATAAGCGGGAAATGCTCGCTGACCCCGGAGTGGAGATCCCCGAGGAGGCCGCCAAGATCCACGGCATCACTACTGAGAAGGCCCGCGCGGAGGGTCGCCCGCACGACGAAGTCCTCAAGGAGACGGTCGATGCCATCTACCAGGCCTGGGAGGAAGGTCTTACGCTCATTGTCTACAACGCCGCCTACGATCTCTCTGTACTGCGCGCGCTGACCGGGGACTTCACGGTGAACGGCCCAGTATTCGATCCTTTCGTCATCGACCGGGTGAAGGACAAGTGGCGCAAGGGCAAGCGCACCCTGGAGGAGGTCTCTGCCCACTACGGCGTGGAGCTGAGCAACGCGCATGAGGCTACTGCCGACGCCCTCGCGGCCGCCCGCGTCGCTTGGAAGCAGGTGTGCCAGCACTTCCCCGAGCTAGCACAGATGGACACCAACGAGCTCATGGAATACCAGGCCGTCGAGTGGTACAAGGACCGCGAGTCCTTCAAGAAGTACCTGGAAGGACGCGGTCGGGATGCCTCGGATGTCTCCACCGCGTGGCCGATGATTTCTTAACTCCAGTACCCAATCCTCAACTAAGCCTTGCCAGGTTTCTAGATTTCTGGAATTCTAGATTCCATGGACACAACAGTCGAAGCACGCCTCGCCGAGCTTGAAGCGCGCGTCGCCGCGCTCGAGGGGCGCACGAACACTGCCGACGCCAGACCTACACCCACCACCACTGAAGAAGACTCGACCTACTGGCTGGTCGACGCCCTCGCACCCAACGAGCAGCTTCCCGACGGTTCCGTCATCTTTGGCGGCAACATAAACGTCGGCAAGCGCTCGTACGCCTATCAATGGCAGCGCCCCACCACGTTCGTTACCGATGAGAGCTGGGCGGAGAATCTCGAGCGCCTCTCTGCGCTCGCTCACCCAATTCGCGGCGAAATCCTCCGCCGTCTCCTCGCCGCATCCGCCACCGCCGCCGAGCTGGTCGAAGAAAACATCGTCTCCTCCACCGGCACCGCTTACCACCACTTGAGCGCTCTAACTCATGCGGGCTGGACCACGAAGTCTGGCGGCGAATACTCCATCCGCCCGCCCCGCGTTATTCCCCTGCTCACCATTATCACCGCAAGCGAGGACCATTAATGCGCAAAATTGTCTTAGCCGTCATCACTGCTACTGCCGTTGCCGCCGTCCTGCTTGTCGCAGGCCCACAGAGAATTACGCTGGCACAAGACAAGACTGGCGACGAAACCCTAGCCACCCAGCTGGAACAGCACTCGGAGTCCGGCTTCCACAACCTCACCGCCTTCACGATCCAAGACGGTAAGACCACCTTCGCGGGACTAGGCAGCGACGAGCACACGGAGGTCGAAATTGGCTCCGTCACCAAGATGTTTACCGGCGAGCTGGCCCACCAGCTCGTTGAAGAGGGGAAGCTGAGCCCCGACACGACCGTCGGCGAAGTCCTCAAGGTTGGCGATGCACCCGTCGCCGACGTCACCGTAAGGGAGCTACTCGACCACACCTCTGGCCTTCCTCGGCTGGCCAGCAACGATGTTCTAGGCAGCCTTATTTCGGCCATTACCGGCGCCAACCCTTATGAGGGCAAAACCACCGAGGACATCATGGATGCGGCCACGAAGTCTAAGTTGAAGGGCCGCGGCGAAGAGTCCTATTCCAACCTTGGCTATGGGCTCCTGGGACACATGGTGGAGACCGTTGCCGGGCAGCCTTATGAGCAGATGCTCAAGGAGCGCATCTTCGAGCCAGCTGGCATGACGGAGACCTACCTCATGACGCCGGGCTCTGTGCCTGCCGACGCTCCACGGGGACTTACCGCCACCGGCCGCCACGCTGCCCCCTGGGAGATGGAAGGCTCCGCACCTGCGGGAGCGATCCGCTCCACGGCGAGTGACATGGCCAAATTCGCTGAGTGGTTTATGAAGAACGGCGATATCGACTACGGCTGGCAGCCTCCCAGCGAGGACAATGTTGGGTACTGGCACAACGGCGGCACCTACGGTTACTCGACCATGCTCATCATCGATCCGGAAACCAAACGCGCCGCCTTCGCCAACAACGATTCCCTCGCCGGCACCGAAGACCTTGCCCAAGCTCTATTCGACGAGCTCGCACCTTAAGGAGTAACCATGTTCCTCACCGTAGCGCTCGCCGTCATCACCGCTTCGGAGCTCTGGGCCGCATGGAAGGCCCTGAGAAAGCCCCATTCCATTGCTCAAAGCATTGGCACCACGACGATTACGATCCTCGCCATACTCTTCATCGGCTACGCCATGCCATGGCACACCTCAGTGAATTTTGGCTGGTGGTACGCCCTTGTGGCAGCCTGCTCGCTGCACATCGGCGCGGTGGCTTGGCAGGCCGTGCAGCCTTCTAGCGGCACAGACGCTGGTCAAGAAGCTCCCGTACGATAGCACTATGAGCTCCTCCCCTACCTGCACCGTTGAAATCCAGGACGTAGACAGTACAACAATCGCAACCCTTCAGCACCGCGCCGCTACCGCTGGTGTTTCCCTCGAAGACTACGTGCGCAACATCCTCACCAGGGTCGCGTCGTCCCCATTTACCGCAAACAGAAAATCCATCGAAGAAAAGGCGGCCGAACTCTCCCAGCGTGCACCTATCGATGTGAAGGGAGACTTCGACGTCATCGCCGCAATCCGCGCCGGACGCGACACATAGAAGACTAAGGAGATCGTTGGTCTCCCTAGTCGCCGCCCTCAGAAAAGTCTCCCAAATCTCCGCTTTTAGAAAAGTCTCCCAAATCTCCCAATGCTCTAGGATGAGGCTATGTCCCCGCACGAGAATCCCTTCCGCCCCACCTTCGGCGTTCCACCACTATTCTGGGTCGGCCGCACGGCAGTGCTCGACACCTTCCGCGCAGCGCTTGACTCCCAACCAGGCAGCCCGGGCCGCTCGCTCATCATCAGCGGTGCCCGCGGTATCGGCAAGACGGTCTTGCTCAACGAGATAGAAGATATCGCTTCTAGTCGCGGGTGGATCACATTGCGAGCCTCGGGACGCAGCTCCATGGTTGACGAGCTCGTTGACACCACCATCCCGCGCATCATGGACAAGCTGGCCCCGGCGGACAAGCACAAGGTCAACCGTGTCGGCATTGGTGGTGTGGCAACCATCGGCATCCAGCACAACACCGAGGAAGCCTATAAACCCACGCTCAACACCCGCCTGCGCGAGCTTTTAGGCATGCTCAAAGGCACTGGCGTGCTGCTCACCATCGACGAAGTGCAGGACGCAGACGCCGAGAACCTAACTTCCCTGGCCGTGACCTACCAAGACTTGGTGCGCGATGAGCTCGACGTCGCTATTGTCGCCGCGGGCCTTCCACAAGGCGTCAACCGCCTGCTGGACCTGCCGGGTGTAACCTTCCTACGCCGCGCGCAGAAGTTCGTTCTGGGCCCGCTCTCCCCCGCGAACGCCGAGGTGGCCTTCACCGAGACCGCCGCACAGTCCGGGCTCGAGTTCACCGATGATGCGGTTGCAGCGGCGGTGCGCCTGTCGCGCGGCTACCCCTACATGGTGCAGCTGGTGGGCTCACTGGCTTGGGGAAAGGCGCAGCGCGAGGGTGGGAGCAGTATCGAGGAGAGTGACGTCGCAGCGGTGTCAGCCGAGGCTATCTCGGTTTTGGGCGCCCAGGTACACCAGCCCGCTACCCTTTCGCTTCCACCGGCCCAGCGCCTCTTCCTCGAGGCGATGAGCGCGGTCATGGAGGACGGCACGGCAGAAATCAAGAACATCGCCGCGCACCAGGACCGGACGGTGCGCTCCTTGTCGGCCACACGCCAAAGGCTTATCGACGCCGACCTCATCGAACCCACCGCCCATGGCCAACTCCAGTTCGTTATCCCGTATATGGAGGCCTACTTCACCACGACGGATAGCTTGGGGCGAGTTGACTAAAGGTCACCGGCATCGCGAGTGAGGATGCCGGCGGTCTCGGTTGCCGAGCGCAGGGATCTGGCGGAGGCCTTGACGGGATAGACGTCGAAACGGTCGACGAGCAGGTCGCGTGGCATGCCGATGCGGTCGAGGTGCCGGGCCAACGCGATAGCCTCCGCGCGGGCATCGGAACCTTCAATGCCCAGACCAATCCGGTGGCCCGCGTTAAGGTGTTCGCCCAAGCCATCAAGGTGACGCGGGGTCTCCAGACCGCGGAAATCCGTGAGGAAGGTCGTGGCAGCAGGCGCTAGCGACCACAGCGGTGGGGCGTGTAGGTAGTCTGCTTCGAAGGATTGTAGGAGGTCGAGCGCGACCTCATCCGGGACCGCCGGGATGGTATCGAAATCTGTGGTGCCAGGGACGCGGCCGGCGATGATATCGGCAAGCAGGGGCTCGTCGAGCTGGATAGCGACCTCCCCGTGGAAGCGGCGCGCGACATCCGCGGCGTGGACACGGACTCCGTAGAGAAGTGACTCCGCGAGCTCGTTAAAGGCGCCGCGGTCGGTGAGAACGCGGTGGCCGTCGGAAAGCTCAATGCTGGCCGCAAGCGACCACGGGCCGAGTGCTTGCACCTTGACGCGGGGCACGGTTTCGCCCCAGACTTCCTGGACCTCGTCGAGGTCGCGCTCCAAGCGGTCCCACGTGCGGCGGGTCAGCAGCTGCGGGCGCGCCGTCATGCGCCACGAGCGCGGGCCTCGGTCGATGGAGATGGCCTCCAGCATGCCGGCGGTGCGGCCCACCGCATCGGAGCCCAGCCCACGCTCGGGCAGCTGCGGGATGGCAGGAAGTTCGGTCTCCCCCATGATGATGTCCGCGGCCTCCGCGATGGAGGTACCGGGCATGGGGCCAAGGGCGAATCCCGTCATCTCATCTCCTTCCGAATTTTTTCTTTTAATACCGAATCAAAGACTACGGCGACATTTATAATGCAATTCACAAACCACTAAGTCGAAGAGGTAAAGGATACTCCTGTGGCACTTGAACAGTTTTCTGGCTGGACCTTCTATTCTCCTTGCGAGATTCCGAGCGACATTCCGTCAGTTCTCGCAGCCAACGAAAAGCCCATTTGCGCATTTAAAACTGTCCGAGACGCAGCCGTCTTCACTAGCCACCGATTGATTATCCGAGATTCTCAAGGTCTCACTGGAAAGAAAGTCGAAATCTATTCTCTCCCTTACTCCTCCATTAATATGTGGTCGACGGAGAATGCTGGAAAGCTCCTAGACGTAAATGCTGAACTGGAGCTCTGGACACGAGCTGGCCACTTCAAAATCAACATCGGGCCCAAAGTCGATATTCGGGCACTCGATCGACTCATCGCTGACTGTGTGCTTCGCTAAACTACTCGGTCCCGCAGATGGTGCCGGAGCCCAGGACAATATCGCCTAGCTCGTCCGGGCTCGGCAGGTAAAGCACGGCAGCCTGGCCACGAGCCACACCGGAAAGAGGCTCCTTCAGGTCCAGCGTCATGCGGTCGGCTTCGCGGTCCACGTGAGCGTGGCAGGGAACGACGGAACCGTGGGCGCGCACCTGCACCTCGCAGTCGAAGTCACCTTCCATCGCTGGGTGCAAGTACTTCAGGCGGTCGGCCTCGATACGGGTCACGGCCAGGTCTGCGCGCGATCCGACGGTGACGGTGCCGGTGGCCGCGTCGATGTCGGTGACGTAGCGCGGGGAGCCGTCGGCAGTCGGCGTCTTGATGTCCAAGCCCTTGCGCTGGCCGATGGTGTAGTTCCACGCGCCATCGTGTTCCTTGAGCTCATTGCCCTCGGTGTCCACGATCATGCCTGGACGCAGGCCGATGGAACGACCCAGGAAGGCCTGGGTATTGCCATCCGGGATAAAGCAGATGTCATAAGAATCCGGCTTCGCCGCCGTGGAGAAACCATGGCGCTTGGCCTCCTCGCGGATTTGCGGCTTCGGGGTATCACCAATCGGGAAAAAGCAGTGGTCCAGCTCTTCCTTGGTAATAACGCCCAGCACATAGGACTGGTCCTTATTCTCATCCAGGGAGCGGCGCATGTAGCCGTCGGCGTCGATAGTGGCATAGTGGCCCGTAGCCACCGCATCGAAGCCCAGCGCCATGCCCTTACGGAGCAGGGCTGCGAACTTGATCTTCTCGTTGCAGCGCAGGCACGGATTCGGGGTCTCGCCGCGGGCATAGGAGTCCACGAAATCACCGATGACGGCTTCCTTGAACTCCTCGGAGAAGTCCCACACGTAGAAAGGAATGCCGAGCTTGTCGCAGATGCGACGGGCATCGGCGGAATCCTCCAAGGAGCAGCAACCGCGCGCCTTCTCACGGGTCTGCTGCGCATCCTTGTGCAGGGCCAAGTGCACGCCAATGACCTCGTGGCCCGCCTCCACCGCGCGTGCAGCGGCGACCGAGGAATCAACGCCGCCGGACATGGCTACCAATACTCGCATGCTTTCCCCTTCTTCCTTCTTTCGTCCACTTAGGCTAGTCGTGGTGTACCCCATACCCCAACACACTGAACTCACACTCTATTCCCTAAGCTAAAGGGCATTATGGGCAGGAAGCGCAACAAGACAGATTCAATCGCGGGCACCTACGAGATTTCCACCGGCGAGCTCGTCATCGAAGCCGACCCATTCCGCGATGGCGCCTTCATCCTCAACATCAACGGCGTGCCCTCCTCACACCTCATCCCCGAAGAGCCACGCACCCTCGAATTCGAGTACATGCGTTGGATTGCTGCAGCGGTAGAAAACCTAGCGCCTGGCAAGCGCCTGCTCCACCTGGGCGGCGGTGGCTGTTCTCTCCCCCGCTACTTCGCAGACCTGTGGCCGGATTCCCACAACACGGTGGTGGAGCTCGACGCGAAACTGGCCGAGCTCATCCGTGAGCTAGTCGATATCCCTGCCGCTCCCCGCGTGAAAATCCGCGCCGGTGAGGCACGCGCGGTGACGGAAGGCTTCCCTCCGAATCGCTTCGACGTCATCATCCGCGACGTCTTCGCCGGCGCCGTCACGCCGGAGCCTCTCACCACCCAAGAGTTCTTCCAGCACGCCCACGCCACGCTCACTCCGGGCGGGCTTTACGTTGCCAACTGCGGTGACCACTCCGACCTGCAAGGGGCGAAGGCAGAACTCGCCGGAATGGCAGAAGTCTTTGCACACGTCGCCGTTATTGCCGACCCTCCCATGCTCAAAGGCCGGCGCTACGGCAACATCATCCTCATCGGCTCAGACACCGAGCTGCCTGTCGACGGCTCCCCGCAAGCCGCCGCGCTTGCTAAACCACTGCTGTCCGGTGCGGTGCCCGCGCACTTCCGCGACGAGTCCTGGACCCGCCGCTTCTTTAAGGGGGCTAATCCGCGCCACGACGCCCCATCACCGCGTAGCGATTAACGCAGACTATTGAGCAGATCCGCCACTTGCTTGGAGTCGAGATTCGGCACCGCAACGCCTGCGGCGTGACCCGCACTGCGCGCGGCGCGGTCGGCGTTCTCCACGTCCTGCTGGCTGACGTTATCGGCGTCAACGTCCTGGAGGTGCTGCGCGTTATCAAGGAAGATGGCTAGATCGCCGATGCTGGCGTCATTGTTGGCCATGTCCTTGAGGTCATCAGTGCTGATGGCGCCGTCGTTAAGCAGCTTTTCCGCTTGCTTGATAAGACCGGTCGCATCGACATCGAGCCCCGCGTTCTTGGCGGCATCGGCGACGGCCGGCACGGCCACAGCACCCGCTGCCAGAGCCAGGATTCCAGCGATCAGCACGCCGGCGTCGTCGCCTAGGTCAATACCCGGGATGACCATGTCATCCAAGATGCCGCCGAAGTCGATGTAATTGCCACCGGAGAAGGACTGCAGCTGTGCCTCAGTACCGTTAAAGAGGTTCATGTCAACATCGGTTTCGATACCGGCAACACGGCCGCTGCCGGAGCGCTGCCAGAAAGCCAGCTTGTCCCAGCCACCGACCGGTTCCGGCGCGGTGTCCTGGTAGGCCGCCAACCACAGCGGATACTCGGAGAAGCGCGTGGAATTGCCCATCTGGCCCATCCAGAAGTACTTATAGGTGTACAGCATCGGCGTGCGGCCGGTTAGGGTTTTCACCTCAGTCATGAAGGTGTCGATCCACTCCTCCAGCTGAGCTGCGCTCAGGCCCTCATCGACCTCAATGTCGAGCACCGGCGGCAGAGTTTGCGTCGGCACCAGTGCAATCTGGGAGGCGAAGCTCGCTGCCTGCTGCTTGGCATCACCAGCCGGGCGCGCGTAGTGATAAGCGCCGACCTTCAGACCAGCCGCTGCGGCGGCATTGGCATCGCGTACGAAGTGGTTGTTAACAAACCCAACGCCTTCAGTGGCCTTCACAAAGGCATAGGACTGGCCATCAGACTTCACAGCGTCCCAATCGATTCCGCGAAGGGACGCGTGGTTATTGCCGGAGACGTCCACACCGGAAGGCGCGTAGGACGGGATGGCAACGGCGGTGGATACGGACAGTGCCACGGCCGCTACTGCGGTAACGGCGGCGGTAACAAGGCGACGTGCATGGCTCATGTGCGCCACACTACCGCTTTAACAACATGAGTAACAGATGCAACACGCGAAACTTTAAACTCGTTTGCCACAGTTTTAACACCGCCACCAACGCCGTCCCGATAAACCGGTGCAGCAAAGGAACGGGCAATGCTTGGCGACGCCCCTCCAAAAGGTCCGGTCATCAGAACTAAGGGCTTCAACAAAGCTGTCAGCAATCGGAAGGCTGGAGCCGCTCCAGTTATGTGTGTCGCTTTTCGACCGGATAAACCTTGTGCTCCGGGTCATACCAGAGCACACGAAACAGGCTTCCTGAGCGGAACCCCCACAACCGGCAGGCACCACTCAGTCTAAAACGGAAGACTCGTTCTTCATTTTGGTCTAGCTGTCGTAGTCGATTCTGCGCAGCTTTACTCAATTCGTTGATTGCGTGATCATGGTTGCGCCGGTGCCCCTGGGCTCCTTCGTTTTCACACTCTGCCCAAGTCTTCTTAGTTAGATCATCAAGGAACTTAAGTAGTTCCACTGTCTCGTTGGCACTCAAATCCCATCGGCGTCCGTCACCATCGCCAGGAACCTCATCTATCTCCCTAGCCGTCCAACGAACTAATTCGTTCTTATATGAGGCATCTTGTGTTGCGCTCACCGGAACCTTTTTATCGTCAGCCGTGGCAACCAGCGGGGGCACGTACTTTCCACCAGCGTTATTCCTTTGGCGCGCAAGCTTCTTTTTCTTACGCTTTCCGCTGCCCATCGTTATGCGCTAGCCGCGGATTGCATGGCACTGTAAAAGTCTTGCATGACCTCTAGGCTGACTTCGTTCGTGGAGGGAGCGCCATCTGCAACGCCCACGCGCGCCTCGCGCCACGGACGTTCATTATGAGACAAATCGCTCAGCTGCTGACCGTTCAAGTGACCATAAGCAGCTAAGACTGCATCAATGGTGTCTTTCTCATCTGCAGTTAACTGAGTAGAGTCACCGGGAAACATGTCAGTGCTCGCGGTGAATTCTCCGCGGTGGCACCTATAAAGGTCACGGCAAACAGGACCGTTAGCCCATGCCTCTATGCGGGAATTGAACAAGGGCTTTTCATCCCACACGAGACTCCATGCTTGGGCGTAGTAAACGAGCTTCTGGAGCTTCATAGTGCTTACACTAGAATCAACGTTTTCCAGAATGTAACGAGCTACATCGTTGACGCGCGCCATATCCAGCTCCTTTCGCCCTTGTCCTGGTGCATGTTTCTACCCTTCACTTTCTATTATCCACCAGACTGCGCGTGCACCAACAGATACACGAGAAGTCTCGTGTGCGTCCCCCCATCAGTGTGGCATAGGCAAAGAGCCTACTCGCTTTACAAACACCACTTGACTCCTTATAACCATACATCTGGCGGACAAATTTGGCTCCCGACTACTTGGAATTCAATCCATCCACAATCCGTACCGTCTCCATGGCCACGCGCACGACTTTCCCAATCAGGTCCACGATGTAGCGCGGATTGCCTACCTCGTCGGCCCAGTCATTGGGGTCGTTGACGATGCCCGAAGCCTTGTCCTTCTTGACCTGGTAGCGGTCAATCAGCCAGGCGACTGCTGAGCGCGAGCCCAACATGTACTCGTCGGCTTCTTCCGGAATGCCGGCGATGGTCACGCGTTTGTTGTAGATCAGCTTCGTCACGTCATTGACGTTCTTGCCCGTCTCCGGATCCTTGCGCTTGGCCCACTTCATCTTGAGCACGCGCCACGTCTCCCGGTCAGCCTCATCACCCGTGACCTGAATGTCTAACGGCCACGGATCCACGGTCTCGTAGTTGACGTGAAGGGACATCAGCTCCTGCCCGGCAGCAGCAAACTTGTCGAACTCCGCACGCGAACTCGGTGTCTCGATATGCGGCAGCATCTTCTTCAGGTCAGCCGCGTACTTCGTGCGGTAGTCAGGGTCGTGCAGCTTGCCGTAGACAAAATGGAAGATGTCATCACCCGTAATGTCTGCACCCAGCGCGTCACGATAGAGAGCCTTGATCTCATCAGTGATGTTGTCCACTCGCACGTAGCCGTCGATGACCTCACCAATCGAACCGTAGACGCTGGCTTCGCCTTGCTTAACGACGCCTCCCTCACCGAACAGCCCACCGTCGTCGGCCTCAACGGCGGCCCAGGTGAAGCGGGGGAAGAATTGGCCGGTGTCCAGGGTGTGCAAGTTTGGTAGCAGGTCAGTTGCGATAAGACCGAAATCATAATGCGATGCAGACCCAGTCAATACAAAGCCAATGTTTCGGTGCTCTGGAGTTGGAAACATGACTGGAAGCTTGTAGGTCATGTCATTGAGCGACTGTTCGAAATACGCCCGTTGCTTGGTAAACGGACGATAAAGCGATCCAAAGACACGATCAGGCTGCACGAGAATTTCGGTATCTTTGGCTGCGAGATTTTTAAGCGTTCGATTCCATGACGCTTTCGTTGTATCTGCGTATTGTGGATGCACTCGCAGGAAAGCCGTTACGTCCTGTTCCTTAGGCTTCGTGTTCCCCTGGTCAGCTAACCATTTATGAAGCAAAGCTGTTGCCTCAGTGTATGTACCAGTCAAGACTCCCAACTTCGAGAGCAGTTGGCCGTCGGTGTGCGCATAAGCCCATGCGTCGCGAGCGGTAGAAAGACCACGAGAGTACACTTCAAAAATCCTTGTCGCGGCACCATTCTTCACGCTAATAGCTGGCCAGTTTTCAAACTCCTCTGATCGTTGGTTCAGCCAGTCGCCTTCCTTATTTGGCACGATCTCCTGCCAATCCAAGTACTCAACATTCGAGTTTTCGACAATCTCAAGCTTCTCATCACGGGTAGCGCCATCGGGGGTCTGTACATAGTGCAGGTTGAAGCCAGTCTTGTTCGGGTCCTTTACTCCGACAAATACAGCGATCGTGGTCTGCGATCCCGCCCCAAAAATCTGGCCTCCCTCTGCTCGCCAATTGGAGTTACGCATATTGCCACGAAGATTAAACACATAGAGATCCGTGAAATCCTCCGCCATCGACAAGCGAACTCCATCGCCGGTGTTGCCATCAATCCATCCACCATTAGAAACGAACGCAACGATGCCTTGGGCACCAATGCGGTCGGTGGCCCAGCGGAAGGCACGTAGGTAGGAGTCGTAGAGCGAGTTCTTATTGGTCGCGGTGGACTTTGCAGCGTAGGTCTCCGCAATCCGCTTATCTAGGCTCGGGTACTTCAGGTTTGCGTTGAGGTCGTTCGCGGACTTCTGCCCTGCGGAGTACGGCGGGTTACCAATCACAACGTTGATGGGTGCTTGCTTCTGGCGCTCAATGGTCTCGTTGTTCTCACGGAAGATGTTGAGGTCTGGGATGTCGCCTTCCTCGTGGATTTGGAAGGTATCGGCCAACGCAATGTTGGTGAAGGGAACGTACTCGGGTGCAGGTTCGCCGTTGCGCAGGGCTGCCTCTTCGCGCAGGGCGTTGTAGGTGGTCTCAATGTTCACCGCTGAGACGTAATAGGCCAGCAACATGGTCTCGGTTGCGAAGAGCTCATTGGCGTACTTGCGGGCGAGGTCTTCCGGTTTGATGAGTCCGGACTGCAGGAGGCGAACAGTGAAAGTAGAGGTGCCCGCGAAGGGGTCGAGGATGCACACTCCCTCATCGGTCAATCCCTTGCCAAAGTGCTTCTTGGATACATCGTCGGCAGCACGCAGGATGAAATCGACAATCTCGACTGGGGTGTAAACGATGCCGAGAGCCTCGGATTGCTTCTTGAAGGCTTTGCGGAAGAAGCGCTCGTAAAGCTCCTTGATGACCTGCTGCTTGCCGGAGGCAGAGTTCACCTCGGAAGCACGGATGCGGACGGACTCGTAGAACTTCTCTAGGGACTCGGTTTCGGTATCGAGGTTCGCCTTAGACACGGCCTTGACCATCTTCTCCATCACTTGGGCCACGGGGTTGTGGGTGATGAAGTCATGATTCTCAAACAGCGCGTTGAAGACCGGTGCTGTAATGAGATGCTGCGAGAGCATCGAGATGGCGTCTTCTTCGCTGATGCCATCGTTGAGGTTGTTGCGCAGGCCTTCCACGAAGCTGTCGAATTCGGTGCGGAGGGAGCCATCGGCGCCGTTGAGAAGCGCCTTGATGCGGGTGATTTGGTTCTCCGCGATGGTGGCGACATCGTCGGCCCAGTCCTCCCAATAGGTGCGGGTGCCGACCTTATCCACCAGTTTGGTGTAGATGGCTTCTTGCCACTGTTCCAGAGAGAACAGGGCGATCTGCTGGGTCACCGTCGAATTATCAGCCAGCGGCTCAGGGGACTTTGTTTCATCCGCTTCCTTGAGCTTCTCAGTGTCGCTCTTCTCGTCATCCCCTGGCACGTGGACGACGTCGATGGGTAGGTCTTCTTGACCCGCCGTGCCGTTCAGAGCGATGGAATTAATCTTCGCATTGAAGCGGTCATCGTGGGCGCGCAGCGCGTTGAGGATCTGCCAGACCACCTTGAAGCGCTGGTTATCGTCGAGCGCTTTTGCCGGGGAGACATTGCTGGCAACGGCCACGGGCAGGATGATGTAGCCGTAATCCTTGCCTTCGGACTTGCGCATGACACGGCCGACGGACTGGACCACGTCCACCATGGAGTTGCGGGGGTTGAAGAAGATAACGGCGTCCAGCGCCGGGACGTCTACGCCCTCAGAAAGACAGCGCGCATTGGTGAGCATGCGCGACTGTTGCCCCCCCTGAAGGAGCCTCAAGCCAGGAAAGCTTGGTGCCTCGTTCCATGGCGTTCATGCCACCGTCCACGTGCTGGGCGGCAACGTGGAGGTCGACGTTGGTCAGGGAGACGTCGTTAAGCACTGCTTTTTCTTTGAGCAGTTCCTGGTGGGTACCGATGAGTGATGGGTAGGTCTCCGCAATGAGCTGGGAGGTCTTGATGTCCTTGGCAAAGGCCACGGCGCGCTGCATGGGCTGGGCGTCTTCCTCAAAGCCGCCCTTCTTGCCCTGCAATTCACCGGAGCGCTTGGCCAAGCCGTTCCAGGCACCAATCATGGCGGAGGCGAGTGAAAGGTTGACCTGGTTGTTCTCACTGTGGGCCATGGCTTGGGCGGCCACGGATTCATCCACGGTCATGACAAGCACCTTGTAGTCAGTAAGCAGCCCCTTGTCCACGGCTTCGCCAAAGCCGAGGCGGAAGAACTCTGGTCCGTAGATGGCTTCATCATCCATAGAGGCCAGCTCCGCGGAGTGCTCTTCGGCCTTGCCCTTGACGGCTTCGTCATAAAGGCGCGGGGTGGCTGTCATGTAGAGGCGCTTGGCTGCCTTGATGTAGTCGGCATCGTGGACGCGGACAAAGTTGCTGGCGTCCTCACCGGCCAAGGTGATGCCGGTGGTGCGGTGGGCTTCATCGCAGATGACGAGGTCGAAATCATCGAGGCCTACCTGCTGGGCATCTTGTACTGCCTGGATGGACTGGTAGGTGGAGAAGACGATATTGAGGCCCTTGGCGCGCTTGCCGGATTCAAAGCGCGTGGTGATGTCCTTGCCTTCGGTGGAAACTGGGACCTCAAGGTCATAGACGGCGATGTCCTCGGCCTTCTTGGAGACCTTGCTGTCGGAGCACACCGCGAAGGCGCGCATGTCGAGGCGGCCCTGGGCGGTCCACTCCTTCAAGGTTTGGGAGAGCAAGGAGATGGACGGCACGAGGAAGAGAATCCGGGCCTTGCCGCCGTTGTCCTCAGCGACGCGTTCCGCCAGGCGCAGGGCGGTGAAGGTTTTTCCGGTGCCGCAGGCCATGATGAGCTTGCCGCGGTCATGGGTCTTGAATCCTTCGATGGCTTTGTCGATGGCCGCCTGCTGGTGTGGGCGGGGTTCAAAGGTCTCGCGCTGGGAGAGGTTGATCTGGATGGTTTTATCGCGCACTTCCGAGCCAGGGAAGGCCACGTCCCAGTTGATGGGTGATTCCGCGATGGCGGAGATGCCAATGCGGCTGGTTGGAATGATCTGGTTGGCCAGCGCATCTTCTGCATGGGAGGACCAGTGGTCCGTGGTGGAAATAATCAGGCGGCTGCCGAAGTGCTGGCGGCCTTCTTCCGTTTGGAAGGAATGACCAGAGGCTTCGAAGAAGGAATCCAGGTGGGACTTCTGAATGCGCGCCTTAGAGTCATAGAACTTGCACTGGATGGCGGTCCACGTGCCGTCATCCACGCGGCGGGCCACCAAGTCGATGCCGGTGTCAGCCTTGCCGCCGTTGTAGCGCCAATCCGTCCAGCGGCAGACCTCATCGAACTGGTTCTTTAAGGTCGGGTCGGTCTTGAAATAGTTGACCATCAGCTTCTCAAAGGCAATGCCGTACTTTGCCTTCGGTTGGTTTTCGCGCAGCTGGTCTAGGACCTCAGAGAACTTCGACATGAGAACATTGTGCCCGAAGGTGTGCACGAGGTTCTGTCAACACACTGGTCTTAGCGTGGATCTGCTTTGCTGGGTTCCGTTGCGCTTTGCTCCGCTTTGGCTTGTTTACGCTCAGCCAGCCAGGTCTTCACAGCTCGGGCGGCGTCGGCTGCGCGCATGTCGGGCACATAGGCGTGAACGACGGCGAGTCCAATGGCGGGCAGTGCCAGCTCATCGTTGTAGGCCAGGTACCACTTGTGCTCTTCCGGCTGGAACTTGCGTTTGGAGGCAGCCAAGCTGCGGAAGCCGTAGAGGGGTTCCATTTCTTCGCCGAGGCGGGTGAGGAGGGCGTCGAGAAGCCCGGGTTCCTCTGGTGTACCTGACAGGGGCGCGCCGGAGAGCGAAATCCAGGCGCAGCCTTCGCCGGCGGCGATGATCATAGCCTCAGAGATGAGTAGCTCGATTGCCCCCTTGAAGCCGTGGTCGGCGCGGCGCATGACGTCGAGGGTGTAGCCCACCACGCTTCCGTTCTCACGAACAGGGAGCCAAGATGTCACGCCGTGCAGCGTGCCGTCCTCCCCCAGCGCGAGCAGTAGCTTGGTGCCTTCCTCCCGCAGCTCGTTAACACCGCCCAAAGTAAAGCCCATCTCTGGGAGAGCTTTGTCAGAGACCCATTCTTCGGAGAGCTCGGCAATTTTGTTGCGGGTGGCAAGATCGAGGTCCTTCCACTCCGTCCACAGCGTGGTGACGCCCTCTTTGCCGGCCTTGTTGCGGGCGGTGCGAATGTTCTGGAATTTCTTGCCTTTGAACTCCGTGTTAGAGGTGTCCAGGACGGCCTCCTCAGCTACTTCGAGGCGGCGGAAGCCGGGACGGGTAAAGCTTTCCCGTACCGAGTACCAGGCCGGGCGCCAGCCTTGTTCGCGGGCGAATTCTTCGAAGGCCGCTGCGGTGGCCTGCGGGTCATTGCCCGCCGGCTCGCCGAGGCTGAGTGCAATGCCGTTGTGGACGCGGTAGGCCACGTAGTTGCTGTCGTTAAAGAAGTAGCGGTTCCCCTTCCACAGGGTCATAGCGGAGAGGTGGTCACCACTGCCCTGCTCCAGGATGGCGCGAGCGTGGTCACGAACCTCAGCGGCCTCGGGGTTCGCAGGAGTAGCGAACATGCGATAGACCACCCAGGAGGTGTACATCCAGAACAGAGTGCCGACCCACTCGTAGAAAGCCCACGTCAACCAGGTGGTCGGCGCGAGCTTGAGCGGAAGTAGCGTAGCCACGACTGGCGGGACATAGCGCAGAGGGAGTTCGGCCAGGATCGATCCGGCAGTGGCTGTCTCGACGAAGCCGTCCTTGAAAAGTAGTGCGCCAACGCCCCAAAGAGCGGCCGTGATGACAAAGGCAGCTGCGATCTTTCCTGCGGCTCGGCCCAGCGCGCGCACACTTTCGTGGATGTGGAACACGCGGCGGTTCCAGATGAGCACGACGAAGCAGGTGGCCCAGGGCAGGACCACAGCGGCGAGATTCACGCCGTAGAGCACAAGGCCTTCTTGGCTAAAGTCCCACAGCTGAGCTAGAAGCACAGCGATGACGAGTACCTGGGTAAGGACGGATAGCAACCACGCAAGACGGCGTCCGCGGATGAGGCCGAAGCACAGTACGAGTTGGATGATGAGCGGCATGACGCTGGCGATGGCCGGACCCACGCCGTGGACGCGGGCGAAATCAAGGGCAGCTTGGCAGGCCTGGCTTGTGGGGTCAGCCTGGCAGATCTCAGTGGCGTGATAAGCAGCAGAGTTGAAGGACCACATCAGCCGGGTGACTGGGCTGAAGGGCCCTTCCGCCAGTGGGTCGAGCGCCACGAAGGCTGGGCCGATGGCTACCACTCCCACGATGAGCGCGGTGAGAACTCGGCGCTCCGGCACCGAGGCACGATGGAAAGCGGCTGGGCGCTCCGCGCTCGTGCGGGGCACAAAGACACTCCATGCGATACCGGCCGCGATGGACAGCACCGAGGCGCTCACGCCGAGGACATCGCTCAAAGTACCGCCATACAGGGCCATGGTGAGCGTCAGGGCGAGGATGCTGAGGCGTACGCGGCGCTGCCAGAGGCGCGGCATCCACGCAGAAGCGAAGCCGGCTGTGCCCACTATGAAACCGATGGGTGATAAATCAGTGGAGCTCAGAAGATCATCACCCCAGCGGTTGAGGCCGATTTCTTCGATCCCGTGGGCGGCCACATAGGCCACGGGAACGGAGATAAGCTGCGCGGCAATACCAACGGCAAGTGTCCGCACGGAGCCCAACCGGTATTCCGAAGGAAGAACGAAAGCTAGGGCCATGAGGGTGAGTGCCACAACTGCGCCGAAAGTACGGCCGGTCAGGCCGATCGTTTGCGTAATGCCCGCCAGCCCTGGAACCGCGTAGGTCACGATGATCAATACCCACATCAGAAGGATCAACACCCACGTCACCGGAATGCGCCGCGCGAGGTGTCGGAGGTTGTTAGCGCTGAAGATCTGCATCTTGTACTCCATCGAAAGAATCGGTGAGGTCTGCCAGCCCGCCCCGGCGGGCAACCCAGGCAAATACTTCGCGCAGGGCGGGACGCCACACCTCGAAGGAATGGCCGCCCGGGCGGGAAGTGTAGTAGGTGGCCATGCCGGCGCCTCGTGCGGCGTCGTTCAGTTGGCCGAGCGCTTTCACCGCAGCAGTATCCCGGTTACCGGCGATGAAGATGGCCTGGTGATCGGGGTACTTTTTCGTCGCCAGCAGGTGTGCAGGATTAGCGGCTTGGTAGGCGGCTTCATCGCCACCATAGAACTTGGACACGGTGGCGGCGTGGTTTCCAATAGTGGGTTCGGCCTCGCCGGAGATGTCCACTGCCTGGCCATAGGCTTCGGGATGATTGGTGAGGATCTGTAGTGAACACGTCCCTCCGTATGACAAACCAGCGACGGTCCAATGTTGTTGATTCTCGTCGACACGGAAAGCGGTCTTGATTCCTGTCGGCACGTCGGTCGTTAGGTAGGTCATGACCTTGGCCACGGAGGTGTCCGCGCAGATGGGGTTGGCGGTCTCACTGCCGGTGGCATCGACCGCCACGACGATGGGGCTTAGTCCCCCATTGGCGCGTTGGAAGGCATCGGCGGTTTCGGCCGCCTCGCCGGAGCCGAACCACTGCTCCGGACCACCCGGGTTGCCGTGGAGCAGGACTAGAACGGGAAGGTTTATATCCTTTTTGCTCCAATAGGCCGGCGGGATGTAGGCAATGGCCTGGCGCGCGCTGAACCCTGAGATGGCACCCGGAAGATCCACGTGCACAATCGCAGCGGAATCCGAGGATTTCATGGCCTTGAATTGGCTGTAGTCCATCTCTTGGGCCACCGGCGTGGGATCGAGCGAGGCGATGTCCGGATAGGACTGGTACTCCATATTGGCCAGACCGGCTACCGCAAGTGCCGAGAATGCCGCAATCACGGCCATGAGGACTCGTCGGCCCGCATGGTGAATGAGGGAGATGAGCGCTGCAATGGGGACAAGCCCGGCAACAAAGAGGTAGAACGGGACGTCCCAGTGCTTGAGCACGAAGAATGCTACGGTGGCAATGACTGCGGCGAGAAGGAAGGACACGACATCGCGTTTGCGCAGGCGCCACGCAATGAGCAGCGCACTGATGACCAAGATAGCAATGTAGATCCCACCGTTCACGGGGTCCGTCAGCGGTAGGCCTAGCACAGACTGGATGAAGTTATTCACGGATTAAACATAGACCCACGCCGTGGCGAAAGCGCTGTAGTCTCCCTGTGAATATGCCCGAATAGCTGTGATCTTGATTGAATACTTGCGCTAAACCGAACGAGCGCGACGAATGATCTCCGGAAGCTCCGCCAGAACCACGTCAATGTCCTCGTCGGTGGTGAGGCGTCCCAGGCTAAAGCGCAGGGAGCCGCGTCCGTGTTCCTCATCGATGCCCATGGCTTCGAGCACGTGGGACATGCGGTTAACGCCCGCGTGGCAGGCGGAGCCGGCGGAGGCTTCGATGCCGGAGGCGTCGAGAAGCATGATGAGGCTGTCACCATCCGTGCCCGGGAAGGACACGTGGAGGTGGGAGGCCAAGGTGGGCTCGACGGAGTTGATGATGACGTTGTCGATGCTGGACTCGATGCCGGCCTTGAGCTTGTCACGGAGTGCGCTCAGGCGAGCGGTCTCCTGCTCCATGTCCGCGACAGATTCACGCAGGGCCGCGGCGAGTGCGCTCGCGCTGGCCACGTCCACGGTGCCGGGGCGGATGCCGCGCTCCTGGCCGCCGCCGAAGGCAATGGGTTGAGGCGCCGGGGTGCGGCGCGCGAGCAGCAGGCCGATGCCGCGGGGCCCGCCGAACTTGTGAGCGCTGGCCGCCAGTGTGGTGGCACCCAGCTCATGGAAATTGATGGGCAGCTTGCCGGTGACCTGCACGGCGTCGATATGCACAGGGGTGTTCTGCGCGGCGGCGCGCTGAACAATGTCGGCGACCGGCTGGATGGCGCCGGTCTCGTTGTTGGCCCACATGCAGGTGGCCACAGCGGCCGGGGTATCCAGGGCAGCGAGGTCATTGACGTGGCCGGTGGAATCAACCGGAAGCAGGTCCACGGTGGCGCCGTGCTCAGCGCGCAGCTTCTCTACGGTCTCGAGGACGGCGGGGTGCTCGATGGGGGTCGAGATGATGTGCGGTGTCGTATCCGACCCCGCACGGAAAAGGCCCTGGATTGCAATGTTATCCGCCTCCGTGCCGGAGGAGGTAAAGACTACCTCGATGGGTTCGCAGCCGAGCAGCTCGGCGACGGTCTCGCGGGCGTCATCCAACACGGAGCGTGCCTTGCGCCCAGAGCCATAGGCAGAGCCGGGGTTGAGGGACCCGGCGGCGTCGACCCAGGCGTCGATGGCGCACTGGCGCATGGGTTGGGTAGCTGCGTAATCGAGGTAGCGAGGCATTAGTTGCCGGCCCCCTTGCGGGACTCAAGCTCGGTGACCAGCGCCGGAGCGATCTCGTGGAGGTCGCCCACCACGCCGAGGTCGGCGATCTGGAAGAAGGGCTCGTCCTGATCCTGGTTGACCACAACGATGGTCTCCGAGGTCTGCATACCGGAGGTGTGCTGGATTGCACCGGAAATACCCAGGCCGATGTAGAGCTTCGGGGAGACGGTCACGCCGGTCTGGCCAATCTGGAAAGCAGGGTCGTAGAAACCTTCGTCCACAGCGTCGCGGGTGGCGCCGACGGCGGCACCGAGGACGTCGGCAAGCGGCTCCACCACGTCGGCGAACTTGTCGCCCACACCGCGGCCACCGGCCACAACGACCTTCGCGGAGGTTAGCTCCGGACGGGCGGTCTTCTCCGCCGGGGTGAAGGAGGTGACGGTGACGTCCTTAGCCGTGGCAGCCGGCAGCTCAAAAGGAGCAGGAGCTGCGGTGACCGGCTGCGGTTCCGCGGTGACGGTTCCCGGGCGCAGAGTGTAGACCACAGAGCCGGTGGCCGTGGAGGAGGTCTCGTAGGAGCCGCCGAAGATGGTGTGGTGTGCGGAGCCATCAGCGTTGATGCCGTCGACGTTGACCAGGGCGCCCGAGCCCAGGCGGGCGGCGAGGCGGCCGGCGATCTCGTTGTTAGTCGGGGTGGCAGCCAGCACGATGGGCGCCGGGTTATTGGCGGCCAGGGCGTGGAGGGCGTCAACTTCCGGGGTGACGATGCGCTGCTCATAGTCCGCGGCGGTGGCCTGAACTACCTGGGCTGCACCGAGGTTGCCCAACTCGGCATCGAAGGAGGCGGCGGTGGCGGCATCCTTGGCCACGACGACGGCGGAGACGGTACCGAGTGCGCGGGCGGCGGTAATCAGCTCGCCGGTAACGGGGCTGAGCTGCTCTGCTTCGTGCTCAACCAAGACATAAACGTGAGACATATCTTTTCTCCTTAACCCTCGATGAGATTCTTGGCGGCCAGGAAGTCCGCGACCTTGGCGGCAGCCACGGCCGGATCAGGATCGGTGATGACCTCACCGGCGGTGCGGGCTGGGCGCTGCGCGGAGGCGGTCACCGTGGTCGTGGACGGCACGCCGTCGATGCCCAGGTCCGCCACGGCGAGCGTGGTGACCTCAGCCTTCTTGGCGGCCATCAGGCCCTTGAAGTTGGGGAAGCGCGGCTTGTCGGCCTTATCCGTAAAGGACAGAATGGCCGGCAGGTTGGCCTCAAGTTCCCAGTGGCCGTGGGCGTCCTCGCGGGTGCCGGTGGCGGTGGCACCGGTCAGGGAGGCTGCCTTGAGCTCCGTGAGCGCGGGCAGCTGGCGGTACTCGGCCAAGAGCCCTGCGATAAGCCCGGTGGAGGCGTCCGAGGAATTATTGCCCAAGGTGATGACCTGGACCTCACCGAATTTCTCAGCCACCTTGTTGATCGCGGCGTTAAGAACCCAGGCGGTGGCCAGTGCGTCGGCGCCAGCGAGGGCGTCATCCGTCACGTGCACGGCGTGGTCCGCGCCCATGGCCAGGGCCTTGCGCAGGGCCTCGTCGGCTGCCGCCGGGCCCATAGTAAGCGCCACGACCTCGTAGCCGGCATCAGCGTTATCGTCGCGCAGGCGCAGGGCTTGTTCGACGGAGTACTCGTTGACCTCATCGATGACGTTATCCACCGAGGTGCGGTCCAAGGTGTGGTCCGCCTCGAGGGTCTTGGTTGACCACGTATCCGGTACGTGCTTGACCAGAGCCACAATGACTGGCATGTGGGCACTTCCCCTTCCGTAAATTTTGAAACTATTAGGGTGCGTAATTACCTTCGGACGATACTACTCGCGGTCCACACAACACCGCGACTCCCTTCGCCCCGATGCGCGTGACCACGAGGGTCTTGGCCGTTGAACCCTTCAGCTTGAGCTTCTTGCGCAACTGATCCGGGTTGACATCTTGCCCGCGTACCAGGATTTCCAGCGAGCCAACATCGTGGGCAACCATGGCCGCCTTGAGCTTCTTCATGGGGACCATCTCGATGAATTCAAATCCGGACGTGCCGTTAGGCAGGCGGTCACCGGTGAGGTAGGCAATGCGCGGGTCCAGTTGGTGCAGGCCTTCCCGCGCGGCGTAGTGGCGCACCAGCCCGGCGCGCACGATGGCGCCGTCGGGGTCGATGAGAAAGCGGCCGATGGGGCCGGCGTCGGGAAGCTCGTGCTCTGCGATGCCGTCATCAATGACGTCCGTGGTCACTCCTTCGGGCGTGGTGTTGAGGACCACTGCCCTCTTCCCCGTTCCCAGGCCCGGGGTGTACAGGCAGGTTTCCTTCACCCCGCCGTCGAGGCTGACCACGCAGGCCAGACCTTCCCATTCGGAGTGGTCGATTCCCGGCGCGCATTTGATGGCCATCTCACCGTGGGTGTCCAGCAGATCTGCCGGTGGTGGTAGCAGTTGGTCAAGCCGGGTGATGCGGTTGCCGCCTTGGCGCCGGGCGGGATCGGCGATGCAGACCTGGGCGGTCGTCGTTGTTGTCAGCGCATCTGCGCGAAAGACGGGATGCTCAATGTTGTGCCGCGCCATGGCCACGCGCGAGGCATCCAGGTCGCTGCCCACATAAGCACCGGGGCGATAAGCCTGCCCCTCGGTGCCGATGGAGCAGGTGAGGTCGTGGACTAAGTCCACGTTGCGCTCCTGGAGGAATTGCGCGCGGTAAGCCGCCACCGCGGGTGGAGTGGCCTGTTGTGCAGAGTCGTGGTCCATAAGCCAGTCTTGCGGCAGCTTTCCGGAGCTGCGGGCTTGAATGAGCTCGGCTACGGCGCGCCCATAATCACCGAGCTGGGCCTGCAGCTTGGCGACGTCCCTCAGGTGCGCCTTCTTTGTTCCCTCCAGGTCCGCCGCGGCGGCGTCGATGGCGGCTGCATTCTCGCGCAGAAAGGCGACTTCGTCCAGGGTGTAGCTCATGGTGTGCTTTTCTAGATGCGGTTGACGGGGAATGTGGTGAAGTACTCGCGGTAGCGTTCATCGTCCCGGGGATCCCCGATGATGGGGCGCAGATCGGAGAAGGAGGCATCGTCCAAGACTTCCTTGACGCTGGAATAGGACGTGAGGCGCTTGAGCTGCGCCCAGGTGGGGATGGCTAGGCGTACCAGCCCGGCGCGCCAGCCGTCGAGAACCAGTTGTGGATCGAACCAACCGGCGTCATCGGCCTCCCCTGTTTCGCCATCCGGTTCTTGGCCCTCGGGAAGCACACCGATGAAGAAGAAGGTGTCGAACCAGTGGTCATTGTCCTCACCTGCCCAGCGGGACCAGGGAAGGAACATGTCGGCGTCGACACGCATGCCGTTGTGTTCCAGGAATTCGGTAAAAGAAATCTCGTGGGATTCCAGTAGCTCGCGCTCGCGGTGATAGCGCGAGGCATCGGAGACTAGGCCGTCTTCGCGGATGGCCAGCAGCGTGCCGGCCTCTTCGAAAAGTTCCCGGGCCGCGGCGAAGACAAGGGCGTGGGCCTTGTACTTGGTGACACCCATGCGGCGTGCCATGGACACCACTGAGCGGCCTGCCCACAGTTCGCCGGAGTCCCAGGTGCGGGGTGGGAAGTCACGCGGGTCTACCCCGCCGCCGGGAAACACGACGTGGCCGGGGTAATTGCGCATGGTGCGCACGCGTTCCTGGATCCACACGCGCAGACCCTCTGCGGTATCGCGCAACAGGAGGACGGTAGCGGCCAAGCGTGCCCCATTGAAGCCGGTGGTTTCGCCAGGGTCGATGGCGTCAAGGCTGTCGTGGATGGACTGGCTCATGCAACTTTCCGTGCCCGCGAAGGAGCAGAATTCTTGGGGTGAACTAGAGATTAGCGGGTGCGCCGGGCGAAGTACCGCTCCCCAATGCGATCCACCTGGATGGGCTGGTGGAAGGCCTTGGAGAGGTTTTCCGACGTCAGGACAGAATTAATGAGTCCTTTGGCCACGACCTTACCCTCATCCAAGAGCATCGCATGCGTAAACCCGTAAGGTATTTCCTCCACGTGGTGGGTGATCATGACAATCGCCGGGGCATCCGCATCGAGCGCTAGGTCCCCGAGGTAGCCCACCAGGTCCTCGCGTCCACCCAAGTCCATGCCGGCGGAGGGCTCATCCAGGATGAGCAGCTCCGGGTTGGCCATGAGCGCGCGGGCGAGGATGACGCGCTTCTTCTCGCCTTCGGAAAGGGTGCCCCAGGTGCGCTTGGCCAAGTGGGATGCGCCGACTTGAGCCAGGATGTCATCGGCGCGGGAGAAATCCATGTCTTGGTAGTCCTCACGCCAGCGGCCGAGCACGGCATAGCCGGCGGAGACCACGAGGTCATCGACGCGCTCGTTGTCCGGGATGCGGTGCTGGACAGCGGCGGAGGAAATGCCAATGGCGGCGCGCAGATCACGCATATCCGTCTTACCCAGGCGCTCCCCCATCAGGTATGCCACGCCGGCGGAGGGAAACTCTTCGGCGGCGGCCATCCGCACCAGGGAGGTCTTGCCTGCACCGTTGGGGCCGATGATGACCCAGCGTTCGTCGAGCTCCACCTGCCAGTCGATGGGCCCCACCAGCGTGCGCCCACCCCGTCGCAATTCGACGCCGCGGAAGTCAATCAACCAATCCTCGTCGGTGTCCATCAGTTCGGGGTCTTGCTGGCTTTGTTGCTCTGGAGTGTTCACACGCACCATTGTGGCCGAAACCTTCCGCCCCCGGTGAAACTGACACAGCCTTCCCCGGTGAAACTGCCACAGCTGCATTATTCTATGGGCATGACTCAACGCCTTGGTATCGACGATGTCCGCCCCTCCCTCTCCGGTAATGCAGCCTCAAAGGCCGTTGTCGGAGAGGTCGTTCCTGTTACCGCGCTGGTGTGGCGTGAGGGCCACGATGCCGTCGCCGCGACGCTGTCGGTGTGGAACACTGACTCCCCGTCCACTTCTGCCGTGACCATGACGGTGGACCCGGAGAATCCGGACCGGGTCCACGGCGTGTTTAGCCCGGCCACCGCCGGCCGCTGGTTCTTCCGCGTCGACGCTTGGTCGGATCCGATGTCTACGTGGCGCAACGCGGTGGTCAAGAAGATGGAGGCCGGGCAGTCCGCGGAGGAGCTCAGCAACGATCTCTTGCACGGCGCCGAACTTTTCGAGGAGGCGGCAATCCAGTGCCCGAGCGACAAGGCGGATCTGCTCTTTAAGGCGGCGAAGGAGCTGAAGGATGAAACGGGGGACGTCGACAAGCGCGTGCGCACCGCGCTGTCCGACGAGGTCGCGGACGTCCTCCACCACCACCCCCTGCGCCACCTGCTGGTGGAGGGTGACATTCACGAGGTCCTCGTGGAACGCCGCGAGGCCCTCTACAGCTCCTGGTACGAGCTCTTCCCACGCTCCACCGGTGGCTGGGATGACGAGGGCAACCCCGTGCACGGCACATTTAAGACCACGGCACAGGCACTCGAGCGTGTGGCCGCCATGGGTTTCGATACCGTTTACTTCCCACCCATCCACCCCATTGGCAAGGTGCACCGCAAGGGCCGCAACAATTCGGTGGTGGCTGAGCCCGGTGATGTGGGCTCGCCCTGGGCCATCCAAGATCACTCCACCACACACCCGGACCTGGGCACCATGGAGGACTTCAAGGAGCTGGTCAAGAAGGCCGCCGACTTGGGCCTGGAGGTGGCCCTGGACCTGGCTCTACAGGCCTCCCCGGACCACCCGTGGGCTAAGACCAACCCGGAATTTTTCACCGTCCTGGCCGATGGCACCATTGCCTACGCGGAGAACCCGCCGAAAAAGTACCAGGACATCTACCCGCTGAACTTCGATAACGACCCGGACGCCATCTACGCGGAAATCTATCGCATCGTCATGATCTGGATCGAGGCCGGCGTGCATACTTTCCGCGTGGACAACCCGCACACCAAACCGGCTAACTTCTGGAACTGGCTGATTTCCAAGGTGCACGTCACCCACCCAGAGGTCATCTTCCTCGCCGAGGCCTTCACCCGCGCCCCGCGCCTGTTCGGCCTGGCCAAGGCTGGATTTACGCAGTCCTATACCTACTTCACGTGGCAGACCTCCAAGCACGAGCTCACCGAATTCGCGCAGATGCACGTGGAGCAGGCCGATATCTGCCGCCCCAACCTCTTTGTCAATACCCCGGATATTCTCCACGAATCCCTGCAGACCGGTGGGCGCGCCATGTTCGCCATCCGCGCCACCCTGGCGGCCACGCTCTCCCCGCTGTGGGGCGTGTACTCGGGCTTCGAGCTCTACGAGCACCAGGCCGTCAAGCCGGGCAGCGAGGAATATCTCGACTCGGAGAAGTACGAGCTGCGCCCGCGCGACTTCCAGGCCGCTGTCAAGTCCGGTGACTCCCTGGAATCCTATATCCGGCTGCTCAACCTCATCCGCCGCGAAAACCCGGCCCTCCAGCAGCTGCGCACGCTGCGCTTCCACAACACGGATAACGAGGCCATCATCGCCTACTCCAAGGCCGATCCTGCTACCGGCAACGTAGTGCTCGTGGTGGTCAACCTGGATCCGCGCAACGCGCAGGAGGCCACGGTCTTTGTGGATCTGGCCGCCGTGGGCCGCCACCCGGGTGAACACTTCACAGTGCAGGACACCATCAGTGGTGCCGCCTACGAGTGGTCCGACCGCAACTTCGTGCGCCTGGAGCCGCTGCGTGACGTCGCCCACATCTTCATCCTCCCGCCAGCCCACCATGACCTGCAGGAGCGCATTGCCTGGCGCCGAGTGAACGACTACCGCGCCTAGGTTCTTAGGCCCCTGAAACCCCACGCTGAACCAGTACCCCCTTCATGGGTAGCGCGGGGTTTCTCTTCTGCCCCGCGAGCGGGTGTTGTTCGGTAATTTGGTCTTTATGAACATCCCGGCCTCAGACCTCGAACGCCTTAACAACTGCCGCCACCACGCGCCCCATGATTTTTATGGCTGGCACGACGGAACCGTCCGCACTCGCCGCCCCGGTGCCGAAGCCGTCGAGCTCGTCACCGCTTCCGGCACCACCGCGATGCGCGCGGTTGGGGATGATATCTGGGAGGCCCCGCTTACCGAAGAAGCAGACTACCGCCTGCGCATCACCTACCCGGGCCAGCCCGCCATCGAGGTAGCGGACGGCTATCACTTCCTGCCCACCTTGGGAACATTGGATCAGCACCTCATCGGGGAAGGCCGCCACGAGCGCCTCTGGGAAGTACTGGGTGCAAATCTCAAGAGCTACACCACCGACCTGGGTGAGGTCGAAGGAACCGCATTTGCCGTATGGGCGCCCAACGCGGAGGGCGTGGCCGTGGTCGGTGACTTCTGCGGCTGGAACCCTACCCAGTACCCCATGCGCAGCCTCGGCTCCACGGGCATTTGGGAGGTCTTCATCCCCGGTGTGGGCGAAGGCGAGCGCTATAAGTTTGCGGTCCACGGCAAGAACTCCCCGCGCATTGATAAGGCGGATCCCCTGGCCAAGCGCACCATTGCCCCGCCGGAGACCGCCTCCGTGGTGGCCCGCTCCAATTTCAAGTGGAGCGATGAAGAGTGGATGAGCAAGCGCACCGGGGACCTCGACGTCCCGATGAGTGTCTACGAGCTCCACGTCGGCTCCTGGAAGGTAGGCGCCAACTACAACAGCTTGCGCGAAGAACTCATCCCTTACCTGGTGGAGCACGGCTTTACCCACGTGGAGCTGCTGCCCGTGGCCGAGCACCCCTTCGGCGGTTCCTGGGGTTACCAGGTCTCCGGCTACTACGCTCCCTCCGCGCGCTGGGGCTCCCCGGATGAGCTGCGCGCGCTTATCGACGATTTGCATAACGCTGGCATCGGCGTCTTTATCGACTGGGTGCCCGCGCACTTCCCCAAGGACGAATGGGCGCTGGGCCGCTTCGACGGGCAGGCACTCTACGAGCACCCGGACCCGCGCCGCGGTGAGCAGGCCGATTGGGGCACCTACGTCTTCGACTTCGGCCGCAACGAGGTTCGCAACTTCCTCGTGGCTAACGCCCTGTACTGGGCCGAGGAGTTCCACGTCGACGGCTTGCGTGTCGACGCCGTTGCTTCCATGCTCTACCTGGACTACTCCCGCGAGGAATGGCTGCCCAATATCTACGGCGGGCGCGAGAACCTGGAGGCAGTCCAATTCCTCCAGGAGACCAACGCCACGCTGAACCGTAACCACCCGGGCGTGCTGACCATCGCCGAGGAATCCACCTCCTGGCCAGGTGTGACCGCCCCGACGCATGAGGGCGGCCTGGGCTTTAGCCTGAAGTGGAACATGGGCTGGATGAACGACACCCTGGAGTACTTCAAACACGAGCCGATTCACCGCCGCTACCACCACGGTGAGCTCACCTTCTCCATGGTCTACGCCTACTCGGAGCGCTACGTGCTCCCGTTTAGCCACGACGAGGTGGTCCACGGCAAGGGTTCCTTGTGGGAGCGCATGCCGGGCGATGACTGGAACAAGGCCGCGGGCCTGCGCGCGCTGTATGGCTACATGTTCTCCCACCCGGGCAAGCAGCTGATGTTCATGGGCCAGGAGTTTGGCCAGACCACCGAATGGGCAGAGGGCCACTCCGTGGACTGGTCCAACTTGGAGGGCTGGGGCAACGAGTGGCACCACGGCATTAAGCGCCTGGTGCGCGACCTCAACGCGGTGTACAAGCAACAGCCGGCCCTGTGGACTCAGGACTTTACGCAGGATGGCTTCCAGTGGGTGAAAGCTGACGACGCCAATAACAACATGCTCGGCTACGTCCGCTACGGCAAGGACGGCTCCGCCTTGTTGGCGGTGTGCAACTTCTCCGGTAGCTCGGTGCCCAACTATGACCTCTGGGTGCCGCGCGATGGCGAGTGGGAGCTGCTCATCAACACAGACGACGCCGTCTATCAGGGTGCTGGCAACGACCTTGCCCACCGCGTGCGCTCCGAAGGCAACCACGTACAGCTGCACCTGCCGGCCAACTCGGTGCAGTGGTATGCCTTCCGCGGCTAGTTTCTAAGAACACAACTGCCCGACCTGCCAAAGATCACCGCTGAGATCGAATTCCAGCCGCTAGTTTTGGCAACTCGGGCAGTTGCAGTTTTCAGTCTCGTGCGTGAGTATCGAGGAAAGCTCTTACGCGAGCATCAATGTCATCGCGCAACGCATCCATTCGCTCCCCTCCCTCTAGACCACGCACGGACGGGTCCTCAATCTCCCAACGCTCAGCCACTCCGTCATAGTCGGCATCACCGACGATGATGACGTGATCCACCGAAGACGCGAGGCCGGCATCAAGCAACGTTGGCGTTCCTGACATGTCGGCGCCGACCTTTGCAAGAGAGGCCTGCGCCTCGGCGTTCACGCCCTGCGCACGATGCTGTTCAGTGGTCTTTACGCCTGCGGAGTGAACTTCCCAATCGGGCGCATGCTTCTTAGCTAAGGCAGCCGCCATCTGAGACTTACCGCGGCTGGTATTGCAAAGGAAAAGTACGGAGGTCATGCCTCCGCACTTTAGTCATATTTCGGTGTGCCTGTAGGGCCAGATCCCTAGTTCTTCTTCACCGCGTAGTACACCGGCAGGGACTTCCAGTTGAAGGTCACATCCTCCACGTTCTTCGACCAGCCGCCGACCACGTTCGGGTAGAACAGCGGGATTGAGGGAAGGTCACGCAGCAGCAGCTCCTGTGCCTGGTTGTAGAGCTTCGCGGCTTCCTCCTCATTTGCGGCGCCGTTGGCCTTCACAATCAGTTCATCGAACTCCGGGTTGGAGTACTTCGAGTCATTGGAAGCTACACCCGTGGTGAAGTTTGGCCCAAGGAAGTTACCCATCGAGGGATAGTCAGCGAACCAAGCCGTGCGGTAGGCGCCATCCATACGCTCGGTGCGGTAGGCATCGCGGAAGGACTTGAAGTCCGGATAGGGGTTCCCCACGGCTTGAATTCCCAGCGTGTTGCTGATGTTGTTGGCTACGGCATCGGCCCAGTCTTTGTTGTCACCATCGGTGTTGTAGTTGATCGGGAACGAGCCTTCAAACGCACCGTACTTCTTATCGGCCTCCGCCCACAGCTTCTTGGCTTCCTCCGGGTTATAGTCCAGGTTTTCCGAACCGGGCAGGCTGTCGTTGTAGCCATTCAGCACCGGTGACGTGAACTCGCGGGCCGGTGTGCGGGTGCCATGGAAGATGGTCTCCGCGATCTCCTCACGGTTGATAGCCATCGAGATTGCCTTGCGGCGCAGCGTGCCTTCTTCCCCACTAAAGTGCGGGGTCTCCATGTGGATGGACATTTCCAGGTAGGTAGCAGCCGGCTTGGTTTCTTGGCGGCCGGCCAGGTCCTGCTCATAACTACCGAAGGCAGACGAAGGAATGGCTTCGAGCACGTCGAGGTTATTCGCCAACAGGTCCATGTAGGCTGCGCTGGAATCGGCGTAGAAGGCGAATGCGATGCCGTCGTTCTGCGCTGCGCGGTCGCCCTTGTACTCCGGGTTCGGCTCGATGATCAGGTTCTGGTTGTGGTTCCATTCCTTGATCTTGTAGGGGCCGTTCGACACCGGGGATTCGCCAAAGCCCTGTGGGTCCTCCAGCGCGGCCGCGGGGACTGGGAAGTAAGCGTTGTAGCCTAAGCGGCTCGGAAAGTCGCTCTCCGGTTGGGTGAGTTCGATGGTGAAGGTGCGCTCATCGATGACCTTGAGGCCTTCCATTTCTTTGACGCCTTCCCCGTAGCCCTTGATGGAGGAGAAGAAGCTCTCATTGAGCTGCTCGTTGGCCACCGCGTAGTTCCACGTATCGACGAAAGAATCAGCCGTCACGGCTGAGCCATCAGAGAACTTCAGGTCAGGCTTGAGCGTGACCTTGTAGGTCTTCTCTCCTTCCTTGTCGATGGACTCCGCCATCTCGTTGTGCACGTTGCCGTCGGCGTCGTAGTACACCAATCCGGAAAACAGCATGTCGACGATGCGTCCGCCGCCGTTCTCATTCGTCATCGCGGGAATGAGCCCCTGCTGTGGTTCAGTACCGAGCACGCGAACATAGTTGGATCCGCCGGCACTATCGGAGCTATCGCTTCCGCAGGCGGTAAGGCTAAGAGCAAGAGAGGCGGCGCCAACAACGCCGAGGAGCTTGCGCATGAGAGTCCTCCTGAAAGAGTCAAACAACCATTGTGCTGTATCGCACAAACAGGAATTTAACATGCCATACGTCACATCATTGCTTGAACGCAAAAAAGACCCTCAGGAGAAGACTCAACTGAGTCATCCTGAGGGTCCAGCCCGCGACAGTCCGGGAAGGTCGCTCTCGGGCCCGGCACAAGCTGGCCCCTTTTACTACGCCGTCTTTAATACAACGCGCTGGCCAGCTTCGTGCGCGCGGCCAGTACGCGCGGGTCACCGGAATCAAAGAGCCCAAAGAGCTCCAAGAGGCGGGTCTTGAGCTGTTCCTTCTCGTCCCCGGCGGTGCGCTTCATGGCCTCGATGAGGCGCTCGAAGGCGCGGTCGGGGGCGCCGGCGACGACTTCGGCATCGGCGGCGTCGAGCTGTTTTGCCACGTCCTCTGGGGCGGCATCGGCGGCGGCGATGGGGTCCTCGCTACGGTTAGCCGGATCCAAGCGCTTGAGCAGCACAGTGGTGTCACGCGCCTGCTTAATCTCCGCATTATCCGGCTCGGCGGCCAGAATCTCCTCGTAGGTAGCGATGGCAGCGTCGAAATCGCCACGGTTGAGCGCGTCCTCAGCCAGGCCCAGGCGAGGATCTGCTGCTTCTTCCTCTGGGCTCTCCCCCGCCACATCTTGGTCAGGCAAACCTTTGAGCTGGGGGCCGAGCTTGTCGACGATCGCCGCTACCCACTGCTCTAGGTTCTCGCGCGGCTGCCCGCCCTCGAAGTTGGTGACGGGCTGGCCGGCTGCGATGGCAACGGTGGTCGGCAGATTCTGCACGCCGAAGACCTGCGCCACCTGGGGCACGACATCAGCGTTGATATAGCCCACGATGAACTTGAGCCCACCGGCAGCCGCCATCTCCTCGAAGTCCTTCTTGAGCTGCTCGGAGGCCGGGGAGCGCGGCGAGCCGATCAGAGCGATAACCGGCACCTCCGCGGAACGGCGCACCAAGTCATTCTCAAAGTTCTGCTCGGTGACCTCGAAGAAAGGGGCAATTCCTCCGCCGGAGTTAGCAGCTCCGGCATTTGCGGATTGAGCTTGCGCCCGCGCCTCCGCCTGCTGCTTGATGGCGCCGAGGTCGAGGGCTCCTCCTACGTACGGTCCGGTCACTTATTCTCCTCCAGGTAACGATTAACGGAATCTACTTTTTGGGTTATCTGCCCGGTCACGCCTTCGCGGATATCGGCTTTAATCACCAGGCTGGTACGAGGCGAAACCGCGCGCACGGCATCGGTGGCTTCCTTGATAACCGCGAAGACCTCATCCCACTCGCCTTCCACAAGGGTAAACATGGCATTGGTCTCATTGGGTAAGCCGGAAGCACGGACAACACGCACGGCTTCGGCGACGGCCTCGGACATCTCAGCGCGTTCATCGCCCACGACGGAGGGGGCTACGGAAAAGGCAACAATCATGCCCGCTATCCTACCGCCGCTCCCAGCAGTGCCGGTGCCAATGGCGACGGTCGTCAGCGCGCCCACCGGTATCCCGCGGCCACGCCACGATGTGCGCCACCCCAGGAGGGATGTTTTGGTTGCATCCCGGACACACGTAATACTTCTGGGCGGCGGCACTACCGACGTGCCGCATGAGGAATGGCTCCCCATGAGTCCAGCGTGGTCCGGGAACGGTCTGTGAACCGAGGAACGAGCTTCCATCGCGCGGCAGGGAGCGCGGCTCCTCACGAATTCTGCGGTTGCGGCGTGGCACTAGAACAACCGCAGCTCGTTGGACTCGATGCCGCGCAGCTCTTGGTAGTCCAAGATGACACAGCGGATACCGCGGTCTTCCGCCAAGGTCCGCGCTTGGGGCTTGATTTCCTGCGCTGCGAACACACCGTGGACCGGTGCTAGCAAGTCGTCGCGGTTGAGCAACTCAAGGTAGCGCGTGAGCTGCTCGACGCCATCAATTCCGCCGCGGCGCTTGACCTCGACCGCTACGAATTCATTCTTGGAGTTCTTGGCCATGATGTCTACCGGACCAATCGCGGTGGGGTACTCGCGGCGCACCAGCGAGTACTTCTCCCCCAACGTTTCGATGTGTTCCGCCAACAGCTCCTGCAAGTGGGCTTCCACGCCATCCTTGACCAAGCCGGGGTCTTCTCCCAGATCCATGTCAATCTCCTGGTGGATCTGGGCGATGGTGATGCGCAGCTGCTCACCTTTCGGGTTTTCTACCAGCCACAGCTTCTCTCCTGTGTCCTCGCCGTCGATATCCTCAATCGCCGACTCCTCAAAGGTGCACGGCGGAGTCATCCAGTTCAGCGGCTTATAGGCACGGTCATCCGCATGGATGGACACCGAACCGTCGGCTTTGATGAGGATGAGACGGTCCGCCATGGGAAGGTGGGCGTCGAGGCGGCCTACGTAATCTACGGAGCATTGGGCGATGACAACACGCATGCCCTCTACCCTATCGTTGGGCGCTACTTCTTTGGTAAGCGGGTAGCGCGCTGGCGCATCTGGCGATAATCCAACTTCTCTTGGCGCTTCGACGGCGCCGATTCCACCCACGCGTTCAAGGCCATGATCCCGTGCGCATCGGAGGCAATCTCATAGTCCCGCCCATCGATGCTAATCCGGATGATCTGGTGGCCAGAGGGCATAAAAGAAGCCTCGTCATCATCCATTGGGCGGGTGCTGCCCAGTTCGATGTCGAGGCGATTAAAGCGTTTGTTGGCGCGCGGCAATACGGAGCGAAGCTTGAAGTACTCCATATATTCACCGTCATAGCGCACGAGGCCATGACGCCACGTATGGGAGTCCTTCGAAGGAAGCCGGCGCAGAAGGATGCCCGTTCCGCGGGAACGCACCGTAAAAAACCGTACTGCGGCCAGAATGACGACAACCAGAAAAATCAGTGCGCACAGACCTAAAAGAATAGATAGCCCTTGGAGCACCTGAGAGTTCATGGGTTGATTTCCTTCACCGCGAGTAAGAAACGTTGCGTTGATTCTACCGCTCGCGGAGGAGACAATGCTAGTCCTTGCTTGACCTTTGGCGCAGATCACGAAGGAACCCCACCCCCTCTTAGCGAGGGTGTGGGGTTCCTAGGTGAGAGTGGGAAGGGCGGTCATTGCTGCCCGTCGTTTCCCTCTCCGCTCATCCGTTAGCTGTTGAAGCGGCGGGCGGCGCGCAATGCGGCATCGCCACGGGACCTCGTCAGCTCGCGCTCAGACTTCAGGTCTTCCTGTGCCTGTGCTTCATCGACCTCCGAGGCCCAGATGGCCCAATCAGCGAGGACGGTGATCTTGTTCTCGGACACGGAGAGGAAGCCACCCTGGACAGCGGCGACACGACGATCGCCGTCCGCCGGGTGGATGGTCACTACACCATTGTCGATCAACTGACCGACCATGGGCTCATGGCCAGGAAGCACGCCGATCTCACCCTCGGTGGTTTCAGCCGTCACCATGGTGGCCTTTCCGGTCCACAGCAGGCGCTCGACGGAAACCAATTCGGCGGTGATGTCAGCCATGTGCCTCTCCCTACTTCTTCTCGGTCAGCTTCTTGTACGCAGCCTCGACGTCGTCCAAGCCACCCAGGCCGTTGAAGGCCTGCTCCGGGTAGTGGTCGAATTCGCCGTTGCAGATGCGCTCGAAAGCATCGATGGTATCGGCCAGCGGCACGTAGGAGCCCGGCAGGCCGGTGAACTTCTCTGCGACGAAGAAGTTCTGGCCCAGGAAGCGCTCGATGCGGCGAGCACGCTGAACGGTGATCTTGTCTTCCTCAGACAGCTCGTCCATACCAAGGATGGCGATGATGTCCTGGAGCTCCTTGTTCTTCTGCAGAATACCGATGACACGCTGTGCCACCTCGTAGTGGCGCTCGCCCACGATGGACGGCTCCAGAATACGAGAGGTAGAGGTCAGCGGGTTCACTGCCGGGTAAATACCCTTCGAAGCAATACCACGGTCCAACTCGGTGGTGGCATCGAGGTGGGCGAAGGTGGTCGCCGGAGCCGGGTCGGTGTAGTCATCGGCCGGCACGTACACGGCCTGCAGGGAGGTAATGGACTTACCCTTGGTGGAGGTAATACGCTCCTGCAGCACACCCATCTCATCAGCCAGGGTCGGCTGGTAACCCACGGCAGAAGGCATACGGCCCAGCAGGGTCGACACCTCAGAACCGGCCTGGGTGAAACGGAAGATGTTGTCGATGAACAGCAGCACGTCCTGGTTCTGAACATCGCGGAAGTACTCCGCCATGGTCAGGCCGGACAGAGCCACTCGCATACGGACTCCTGGCGGCTCATCCATCTGGCCGAAGACAAGTGCGGTGTCTTGAAGAACGCCCATCTCCTCCATCTCGAGGAAGAGGTCGGTGCCCTCACGGGTGCGCTCGCCGACGCCGGCGAAGACGGAGGTACCGGAGAACTCGCGTGCGATACGAGTAATCATCTCCTGGATAAGAACGGTCTTACCCACACCTGCACCACCGAAGAGGCCGATCTTGCCGCCCTTCACGTACGGGGTCAGCAGGTCGATGACCTTAATACCGGTCTCCAGGATCTCGGTCTTACCCTCCAGCTGGTCGAATGCCGGCGGCTCGCGGTGGATGCCCCACTGCTCGCCGTCGCGGCCCAGACCCGGCTGGTCAAGACAGTCACCGAGGGCGTTAAAGACGTGGCCCTTGACCACATCGCCCACCGGGACGGAAATCGGCTTGCCGGTGTCGGTCACGGCTGCACCGCGGACGAGGCCGTCGGTCGGAGCCATGGACACGGCACGGACGAGGTTGTCACCGAGGTGCTGAGCGACCTCAAGGGTGACGGTCTTTGCAACAGCCTCGAGGGTCACCTCGACGGTCAGTGCGTTGTACAGTGCCGGCAGCCCGCCACGCGGAAACTCCACGTCGACGACCGGACCGATGACACGCACCACACGGCCGGCGGTAGCCGACGACTGTGTGTTCTGCTCTTGCAGAGCTGTAGTCATAATCTAGTCACTTTCTGCGCTTTCGGCGAGCGCCCCAGCGCCACCGACGATCTCTGTGATTTCTTGGGTAATCTGCGCCTGACGGGCCTGGTTGGCCACGCGCGAGAGGTCCTTGACCAGCTCGGTAGCGTTGTCGGTTGCAGACTTCATTGCGGTACGGCGTGCGGCGGACTCGGAGGCCGAGGACTCCAAGAACATCGCAAACAGGAGGCGAGAAACGTACTGCGGAAGCAGCGCTTCCATCAGGGTGTCCGCATCCGGCTCGAAGTCGTAATCAGGAGTGATCTGATTATTCGGCTCGGCGTCGGAAAGCGCGGACTCACCCAGGTTGTAGTCCTCTTCCTCGATAACCGGTACCACCGGCAGCAGCTGCTGCACACGCGCGGTCTGGGTCAGCATGGACTCGAACTCGGTGTACACAACGTGTACTTGGTCGAAACCGCGAACGGTCTCGCCCTCCAGGTGGATACCCTCACGGGTCTTGGCCTGGCCATTCGAACCGGCAACGAAGCCGTCGATAATGTGGCGGCGCACGTCGTGCGTCTTTTCCCAGGTCGGATCCTGCGAGAATCCAGTCCAGCTGCCAGCGACCTCGGCCTCACGGAACTTGTAGAAGCCAACGCCCTTATTACCGGTGACGTAGCGGACGGTCTCGAAACCCTCGCTCTTCAGCAGGGCTTCCAGCTCGGCCGCCTTCTTGAAGATGTTGTTGTTGTAGCCACCGCACATACCGCGGTCAGAAGAGACCACGAGAATGGCGGCTACCTTGGCATCTTCGCGTTCCCGGAGCATCGGGTGATCCAGGGACGTGTGCGCCGCCAGCTTGTTGAGCACGCTGGACAGTTCACGTGCATAAGGCTGTGCCGCTTCTACCCTGGCCTGAGCCTTGGTAATGCGCGAGGTAGCAATGAGCTCCTGTGCCTTGGTGATCTTCTTGGTGGAATTGACGGACCGGATACGGTCACGCAGTTCACGAAGATTAGCCATGGTGTTCGCTCCTCCCTTCTTTTTCTAGACGGTTAATTCTTAGAGCGTGCGAAACTCTATTTGGCCGTCTTGCGGGAGACGTTGAGCTCGGTCTTGTTCACGTCATCCGCGGCGAGCGGGTCAACCGGCGCCTCGGTGCCGAGGTTGTGGCCCTCGGTCGTGCGGAAGGACGGAGTGAAGTCCTTAGCTGCTGCAACAAGTGCATCCTTGGACTCGTCGGTCAGAGCGGTGCCGCCCTGGATCTGCTCGAACACCTGCGGGGTTGCAGAGTTGAGGTGATCGTGCAGCTCCTTCTCGAAGCGGCGTACGTCCTCGACGGGAACGACGTCGAAGATGCCCTGGTCTGCGAGGAAGATGGACACCATCTGGTACTCGACAGGCTGCGGGGAGGACTCGGACTGCTTGAGCAGCTCGACGAGACGCTCACCGCGCTCCAGCTGAGCCTTGGAGGCCGGATCCAGGTCGGATGCGAAGGCCGCAAAGGCCTGCAGATCGCGGTAGGCAGCCAGCTCAAGACGCAGGTTACCGGCGACCTTCTTCATACCCTTGGTCTGTGCGGCACCACCAACACGGGAGACCGACACACCAACGTTAATTGCCGGACGGACGCCCTGGTTGAACAGGTCGGACTCCAGGAAGACCTGGCCGTCGGTAATAGAAATAACGTTGGTCGGAATGAAGGCGGAGACGTCGTTCGCCTTGGTCTCGATGATCGGCAATGCGGTCATGGAACCTGCACCCATGTCGTCGGAGAGCTTCGCAGCGCGCTCCAGCAGACGGGAGTGGAGGTAGAAGACGTCGCCCGGGTAAGCCTCGCGGCCCGGCGGACGGCGCAGAAGAAGGGAAATCGCACGGTAGGCCTCGGCCTGCTTGGTCAGATCATCGTAAATGATCAGGACGTGGTTGCCCTGGTACATCCAGTGCTGACCCAGAGCTGCACCGGAGAACGGTGCCAGCCACTTGAAGCCGGCGGCGTCGGATGCCGGAGCCGCCACGATGGTGGTGTACTCCAGTGCGCCGTGCTGCTCCAGGGTGTGGCGCACACCAGCAATGGTGGAGCCCTTCTGGCCGATGGCGACGTAGATGCAGCGAACCTGCTTGTTCTTGTCGCCAGATTCCCAGTTAGCCTTCTGGTTCAGGATGGTGTCGATACAGACAGCGGTCTTACCCGTCTTACGGTCACCAATGATCAACTGACGCTGACCGCGACCAATCGGGGTCATCGCGTCAATAGCCTTGATGCCGGTCTGCATCGGCTCTTCCACCGGCTGACGCTGCAGCACGGACGGTGCCTGCAGCTCGAGGACGCGGTCCTCTTCAGCGGTGATCGGGCCCATGCCGTCAATCGGCTGGCCCAGGGGGTTAATTACGCGGCCGAGGAATTCCTCGCCCACAGGGATGGAGAGAACCTCGCCGGTCCTCTTGACCTCGTCGCCTTCTTTCAGCGACTCGAAGTTGCCCAAGACCACGACACCGATGGAGTTGGTGTCAAGGTTCTGTGCGACGCCAATCACGCCGCCGGGGAACTCGAGCAGCTCATTCGCCATGACGGACGGCAGGCCCGAAACCTGCGCAATACCGTCAGCTGCCGAAATGACCACGCCGACCTCCTCACGGGAGGCCTCCGCGGAGTAGCTCGAGGTGTAGTTCGCAATCGCGCTACGGATCTCATCGGAGGAGATCGTCAGCTCCGCCATGTTCTTCCTGCTCTCGGTAGTATCTTCCAGCAATTACTTAATCGTTTCTGTCGTTTCGGCTTATGCCATCTGGGCGCGCAGGCGGGCAATCTTGCCTGCCGTCGAGCCGTCAATGACTTCGTCGCCGACGCGGATGGTCATACCACCGAGGAGGCTGGTGTCAACCTCAGAGTGGATGGACATCGCACGACCATAAATTTTGCCCAGCTTTTCAGCGAGTGCTGCGCGCTGGCTTTCGTTCAGCTCACCCGCAGTGGTCACGCGCGCAATGGAACGGCCCTGCAGCTGTGCCGCAGTGTCCGCCAAACCGGCGATATCATCAATCGGGTTCTGCTCCGGGCGGCCAATGGCCTGCAGCGCGAGCGCCTCAGTAACCATGGTGACCTTCCCGTAGAGCACGCTTGCCAGCAACCCAACCTTGCGGTCGGTGGTCGCAGTACGGTCTGAAAGCAGCTGGGTCAGTTCGCCTTCGCGGTCAAGCACGCGCGACAGGGAGAAGAGCTCGTCTTCCACCTGGCCCAGCTTGCCCTCAAACTCAGCGCCACGCAGCAGTGCGCGGCGGCCGAGGATGATGAGGCCACGGGCGATATCACGCGGCGTCGACCACTGCGCGGCGGTGGCCTCCTGCAGCACCTGGAGTGCAACCGGGGTGACCTTTCCGCCGAAAAGGGTCTGGGCCAGAGACTTGCGCTCCTCGGAGGTAGCGGCGTCGTCGGTCAGCGCGACACGCAGTTCGCGGTCACCGTCGAGGACGCGGACCACCTCGAAGAGGTCCTGGCCTGCCTGGGTAGCAGTCGCCACCGAGCGGTCGCCGGAGAGGAACTCATCCAGCTTGGACTCAACGGTAGCGAGTGCTTCGCGGCTAGCTGCCTTCATCGTTGCCTACTTTCCGGCCGGTGCCACAGTGTCGAGCTCGGACAGGAAGTTATCAATCGTGGAGGACTGCTTGGTGGCGTCCGAAAGTTCGCCGCCGAGCAGCTTCTCTGCCAGGTTGATGGAGTTCTGTCCGATGTCGGAACGCAGCTCAGACACGACCTGTGCACGGGAAGCTTCAAGCTGCTTCTCGCCGGCGGTCAGGATGCGACGAGACTCTTCCTCTGCAGCTTCCTTAGCCTCTGCCTCGATCAGCTTGCCGCGCTCGCGCGCCTGCTCGCGGATCTCCGCAGCCTCTGCTCGAGCATCAGCGAGCTGAGCATTGTACTTTTCCAGAGCGGCCTTTGCTTCGGCCTGCTGAGCCTCCGCACGCTTAAGGCCACCTTCGATCCGGTCTTCACGCTCCTGCAGCATCTTGTTGTATGCCGGAAGAACAAGCTTCCAGAACACAATCAGGATGATGGCGAACGGAATGATCGACCAGACCAAGTCGTACATCTTGGGCAGAAGGATGGAGTTGCCGCTCTCCAGCGGCAGGTGCTCACTTCCCTCTGCTGCAAGGTAGTAAATGACGTTGTTCATGGGGCTCCGTTCTTAAAGTTCGATTTACTTTGTGTAAAGCGCTCTTTAGAACAGGAAGCCTGCAACGAGGCCGATAAGTGCCAGGGCCTCAACGAAGGCGATACCCAGGAACATGGTGGTACGCAGCTGGCCAGCCATCTCCGGCTGACGTGCCATGCCCTCGACGGTCTTGCCGACGAGGATACCGATGCCCAGACCCGGGCCGATGGTTGCGATGCCGTAGCCGATAGCACCGAGACCCTTGAGGGTGGACTCGTCAGCGGCCTGAGCAAGAATGATTTCGTTCATGATGAAAGTCGTTCCCTTTCAATGTTTTCCCGCGAATTGTTCCGCGGGGGAAGTGGTGGTTTTGGGGTATTTAGTTAACCGCGAGGTTCGCGTTGTTGTTAGTGCGAATCTGCATGCAGCGACAGCTCGATGTATACCGCCGTCAGCAGGGCAAAAATGTATGCCTGCAGGAAGATGACGATAATTTCGTACAGCGTGAACAGAACCGCTGCGACCAGAGTGAGGCCACTCAGTGCGGTCCAACCGTTGAACTGGAAGAAGAAGAAGTTCGTTGCCGAGTACAACAGGACCAAAATGAGGTGGCCAGCCAGGAAGTTCGCCATAAGACGAAGAGCCAGCGTGACTGGACGCATGACAAACGTAGAGAAAGCCTCAATCGGCACAACAAGCACGTGCAGCAGCGGCGGCAGATTAGGAATAACCACCGAGGACTTGACGAACTTGCCGAAGCCAAAGCGCTTTGCGCCGGCGTAAATCATGGCGATGTACGCAACGACTGCCAGCACGATTGGCATACCAATACGAGCATTCGGAGAGATGTTTAGGGCTGGAACGATAGTTGCTACGTTCCAGAACAAAACACCGAAGAAGATCGTGGCCAGGATCGGAAGGAAACGGCGTCCTTCCTTACGGCCCAAGATGTCTTCTGCGATGTGAATTCGTACGAAGTCAATCGCATGCTCCGCTACGTTCTGCAATCCTTTAGGAACCAGCTTCGGGTTCCTGAAGGCGACAACAAAAAGGAGCACCAAGATAGCCGCCATAAACAGGCGGACCAGCATGATGCGATCCAAAGCGAACCAACCGTTGGCGAAATCGGCGAACAGGAGATCGACGACTCCACCATCTTCGGTTACGTGCCCCGGGAAAAATTCTGGATCCAGTTCGGGTGCGTGAAACTCACCCTTCATGGCCAATGTCGTAACGCTCAGCGTTCTCTCCCGTGTTCGGGCCACACAGCTTGTCGAAGGCTATGTGGTGCGATGGACGTCTCAAGCTCTTTGCCCTGCTCACGGACTCCGTCGCACATCAGCGTAAACAGGGCAAGGATAAACCGTACTTTTTCGGGATAGCATGACGCTAACCCGCGGTAACCCGAAGAGAATGCTATCAGTTCGCCCTCAAGTTTTCGCACGTGGGGGCAGCGTTGTGAACCTAAAGGCACAGCCCAGCGCCGTGCGGCCGCATAAAACGCCCACATTCTGCCAAAACCCTACTAAGTGTATTTGGTCACACACCCGCGTTTTCCCACCTTGACGGGGGTAATGAGCGCCCGAAGCGGCGTCATTTCGCTACACAAAAAGCCACCCTCCCGGGGTCACCGGGAGCAGTGGCTCACTGAAAAAGGTCGAGAAAGGCTAAGACACGTAAGTCACGTTGGAGGTGACCACGCCCCATACCTCAGTTCCCAACGTCACCGCCAGCGCCAGCAGCACGGTGACGAAGAGGGCCATCGTGTCGTAGAACTCTAGGTCCTTGATCAGCAACAACACCATGATGAGGATGACGACCTTAAGCAACCAGCCACCTAGGACCACAGCCATCGTGGTCGAGGGTGTCGTGCGTGCGGTAATAAGCACCGAGGCCGCGGTAAAGAGCACGAAGCCGCCGCCGATGGCCGCGCCGACGAGTACTCCCCAAATTCCGGGCACTCCGCGAACGCCACCCCAGATGGACAGGGACGCGATGGTTACGACGATAAGGCCGATGACCCCGAGACGCAGGGCGCGCTTGAGGGGGCGACGATGATCGTCGTAGGGCGAAAGCTCTTCGGAGGTCGTTGAATCAGTCACAGCCCCATACCCTACCTCAGGAAGGATCAGTTTCCAGCACCACACTGGTAGCCCGCGGCCGACGCCCAATCTTGCCCTGGCGCAGCGGAATCAGGGTCACGCCGAAGGCCACGCCAAGCGCGAGAACCGCCAAAGCCACGGCCGCAGGGGCCGGAACGATAGAAAAGGAAACGGCCCCAAACGCCACCGCGGAGACCCATAAATAAAGCACCAGTACTGTGCGTCGGTGCGTGTGCCCCAAGGAGAGCAGCCGATGGTGAATGTGCGCCTTATCCGCAGCGAAAGGCGAGCGCCCCTGCGATACGCGGCGAATGACGGCCCAGACAAGGTCCAGGACTGGAATAAAGACCGCGGCGACCACGACGATGACGGGTGACATCAACGCCACAATGTCCACGGTGCCGTACAAAGACATGTTGATCTTGCCGGAGGCAGACGTCGACGCCGCCGCAAGGAGCAAACCAATGAGCATCGCACCGCTATCCCCCATGAAGATGCGGGAGGGCTCAAAGTTGTGAGGTAGGAACCCGGCACACACACCAACAAGAGCGGCGGCGATAATCGCCGGCGGATACGCGGACACTGCACCGCCCTGGTCGTGCAGAACCGTCAGCGAGAAGACCAAGATGGCGCCGCCGGCGATCATGCCCAGCCCGGCCGCCAAACCGTCGAGCCCGTCGACGAAGTTGATGGCATTGATAAGCAGGACCGTAAAGAACGTAGTCAAGAGTGTCCCCTGGACCTGGTCCAGGATGACCGTAGTCCCATCGCCAAAAGGCAGGAAGAGAAGCGTCCACGTCAACCCCAACCCGCTCATGATGGCCGCGGCGACGAGCTGACCGATGAGCTTGACCAGAGCACTCAGCTCTACCAAGTCATCCACCACGCCCACGAGGACGATGGCTGCGGCTGACCACAGCACAGCATTCATCTCAGGCGTGACGGGCATAAAGCCGCGAGTCAAGGCTGGAAGCTGGCCTGCGAGATAGACGGCGGCCGCAAAACCCGTGAACATCGCCACCCCGCCGAGCTGCGGTGTGGGCTGGGAGTGGCTATCGCGCAGGCGAATCTCCGCCACCTGTCCGCTGCGCACTAAGAAGGTGCGCACCAGTCCGGTGGTGAGGTAGGTAAACGCCGCCGCGACAAAGATCACCAACGCTAGCTCGCGCAGCGGCACTCCGGTTCCAGCCACTGAGGTCTCCTTAAGAGGATTGGGCGCCCGGGCGGGTGCGCAAGGACTCTGCGGATACTCCGATGACCTCACCGATCTGCTCAGCGCTCAATGCGCCTTCGCGCAAAAGATAAGGGCGGGAGCCAGACAGGTCGATAATGGTGGATGGCTTGCCTACCTTTGCTTCTCCCCCGTCGAGGTAGACGGTGACGGCCTTACCCAGCTGCTGCTTGGCGGCAATCGCCGTGGTGGGTGGGGTTTGGCCGGAGATATTCGCGGAGGATACCGCCATGGGACCGACCTCGCGCAGGAGCTCGATGGCGATGGGATGCAGCGGCATGCGCAGCATCACCGTACCGCGGGTATCGCCCAAGTTCCAGGGAAGCGAAGGCGCCTGCGGCACGACGATGGATAGTCCGCCCGGCCAGAAGGCCTCGATCAGCGTTTGGGCGGTATCATCCAACGACGCGACAAGACCTTTGACGGTATCCCAGGAGCCCACGAGCACCGGTACCGGCATGTCTGGGCCGCGGTGCTTGGTGGCCAGCAGGCTAGCCACGGCGTCGTTATCAAAGGCATCGCAGCCCAGCCCGTAGAGCGTATCGGTGGGCATCACCACAAGCCGCCCCGACTTGGCCGCCTTGACGGCAAGAGCCATTCCTTCTTCGCGCTCGGCGGCGTCCGCACAGTTATAAATCTGTCCCTGCATTGGTCTCTCCTTTAATCCCGTTCTTGTCGGCTTGTCGACCAATCTTCGACCAATCTACTGTACTCCCCGCTGTGCCGTGACAAAGCGGGCGGTGCCAGTGAGATCCTTGAGCACCTCGATGTGGCTAAATCCTCCATGCGCGCGCAGGGCTTCCTGCACCTGTTGGGAGGTGTCGTCGTCGTGCTCGATGCCCACGCGGCCACCGGGGCGCAGCAGCGCAGCGATGGTCGGGATCATCGCGTTGATGGTTTCCATGCCATCTACTCCCCCGAACACTGCCTCGTGAGGATCCTGGTAGACCTCCGGTTCCAGGTCCGGGGTCTCCGGTACGTATGGCGGATTCGTCAGCACGAGGTCAACGGTGCCGTGCAGCTCCGACAAGAGGTCCGCCTCGGTGACATCCCCTTGGACCACGTGTACGGTTCCCGCCCCGCCGTGCACTGCGGTTGCGGCGTTGCGGCGGGTGTAGGCCAGGGAGGCGTCGGCAAGCTCCACCGCCCACACCTCGGCCTGTGGCACGTAGTGCGCAACGTAGAGCGCGAGCGCTCCGGACCCAGCGCACAAGTCCACGACACGGGGAGATTCCGACGAGTTAGATTCCTTTGTCCCCAACGAGTTAAGTTTCGTCATCTTCCCCGAGTTAAGTTTCGTCAGAAACTTAACTCCCCAGTCGGCGAGCACCTCCGTCTCCGGGCGTGGAATGAACACGCCCGGGCCGACCTCGAGTTCGAGAGGACCGAACCACGCGACGCCCAGGATGTGCTGGAGTGGTTCGCGCGCTTCACGACGCCCCACCAACGCCCCATAGGCCACGTCAAACCCAGGGATCGGTTGCTCGTCGAGGGGGATGTCCATGTGCCCGCGGTGGATGAGGTGGGCGGCCAACAGGCGCGCGTCCCATTCGGGTGAAGGCACCCCGGCAGCGCGAAGGCGCTCCGTGGCATCACGAAGCGCCTTCCTATAGGTGTGAAAAGTCACCGTTAATAACCGTGCCTTAGCCTTCTAGCCCTCGGCCTCGAGGCGCTCGGCGCGCTCCTGGGCCTGCAGGGCCTCGATGAGGTCGTGCATGTCGCCGTTGAGAACGGAGTCGAGGTTATTTGCCTTGTAGCCGATGCGGTGATCGGTAATGCGGTTCTCCGGCCAGTTATAGGTGCGGATGCGCTCGGAGCGGTCCATGGTGCGCACCTGGGATGCACGCTGCTCGCCGGCCTCGGCCTCGCGTGCCTCGCGCTCCATCTGATCCAGGCGGGCTTGCAGCACCTGCAGGGCGCGCGCCTTGTTCTGGATCTGGGAGCGCTCCTTCTGACAGGTCACCACCAGGCCCGTGGGCAGGTGGGTAATGCGCACGGCGGAGTCGGTGGTGTTCACGCCCTGGCCGCCCTTACCGGAGGAACGGTAGACGTCAACGCGGATGTCCTTGTCATCGATGTTGACTGCTTCGACTTCTTCCGGCTCCGGGTAGACCAGCACACCGGCTGCGGAGGTCTGGATGCGGCCCTGGGACTCGGTCACCGGAACGCGCTGCACGCGGTGGACGCCGCCCTCAAACTTGAACACGCTCCACGCGCCATCACGAGACGGGGTCTTGGATTTGAAGGAGATGGACATGTCTTTGACGCCACCGAGGTCGGACTCGTTGAGGCCCAGGACCTCCCACTGGAAGCCGGCCTTGTCGGCGAAGCGCTCGTACATGCGGGCTAGGTCGCCAGCGAAAAGTGCTGCCTCTTCGCCGCCGGCACCGGCCTTGATCTCCATGATGATGTCCTCAGAGTCCTGCTCATCGCGCGGAGCAAGCAGATCCGCGAGCTTCTCCTCCAGTTCCACGACGAGCGGTTCGAGGCGCTCAACCTCGGGCTGGAACTCGTGGTCCTCATAGGCCATCTCTTTGGCGTCGGCCAGGTCTTGGCGGGCCTGGACAAGTTCATCGTTGACAGCAACGATGGGGCGCAGTTCAGCGTAGCGCTTGGACAGCTTGCGGAACTGCTTCTGATCTCCGGCTACGTCCGGGTCAGCCATCTGCATCTCGATGCCCTGGTACTCGGAGACGATGTCATCAACGAGGGAAACCTGGTTCGACATTATTTGTAGTCCTCCTCATCCATATCTGCCGCCATGGGCGCAGACGAGGCCACCTGCATGAGGAATTCGCCGTTGGAGCGGGTCTTCTTGAGCTGCTTGATCAGCAAATCGATGGCAGCAAAGGAATCCAGGCCGGAAAGGATGCGGCGCAGCTTGGTCATGATGCGCGCCTCCTCCGGAACCAGGAGGAGTTCGTCCTTGCGGGTGCCGGACGGGTTGACGTCCACGGCCGGGAAGATGCGGCGCTCGGAGATGGCGCGGTCGAGCTTGAGCTCGGCGTTGCCGGTGCCCTTGAATTCCTCGAAGATGACCGTGTCACCGGTGGAGCCGGTTTCCACCATCGCGGTGGCGATGATGGTCAGCGAGCCACCGTTTTCGATGTTGCGGGCAGCACCCAAGAAGCGCTTCGGCGGGTACAGGGCGTTGGAGTCGACACCACCGGACAGGATGCGACCGGAAGCCGGGGAGGAGTTGTTGTAGGCGCGGCCCAGGCGGGTGATGGAATCAAGGAGGACGACGACGTCCTTGCCCTGCTCCACCAAGCGCTTGGCGCGCTCGATGGCCAGCTCCGCCACGGAGGTGTGCTCTGACGGCGGGCGGTCAAAGGTGGAGGCGATGACCTCACCGTTGACGCTGCGCTGCATGTCCGTGACCTCTTCGGGGCGCTCGTCCACGAGGACCACCATGAGGTAGCACTCCGGGTTGTTCGTGGCGATGGCGTTGGCGATGTTTTGCAGGATCGTCGTCTTACCGGCCTTCGGCGGGGAGACGATCAGCGCGCGCTGGCCCTTACCAATCGGCATGATGAGGTCGATGACGCGGGTGGTGAGGATCTTCGGGTCCGTCTCCAAGCGCAGGCGCTGGTTCGGGTAAAGCGGGGTGAGCTTGGAGAAGTCCGGGCGGTCCTTCGCAGTCGACGGATCCAGTCCGTTGACGGTGTCGACCTCCACCAGCTGGTTGTACTTGCGGCGGTTGCGGCCGTTGCCGTGGGTGTGGGTCGGGCCAGAAACCTTGACCTTGCCGGTCAGCGCGTCGCCGGAGCGCAGCCCCAGGCGGCGCACAAGGTTGTTGTTAACAAAGACATCGGAGCTGGCCGCGCGGTAGCCGGTGGTGCGCAGGAAGGCCACGTTGTTGTCCACGACCTCCAGGATGCCGCCGACTACCTGTACTTCATCGCCCTCGCGGATCTGCAGATCGTTGCCGCCATTGCCGCCACCATCACGGTCACGCCCGCGGCGGTTACGGCGGTTGCGGCGGTTGCGGCGGCCGCCACCATTGTTGTCATCGTCGTTGCGGTGGTTGTCGCGGCGGTTATTGTTGTGGCCGCCACCGTTGCCGCCATTGCCGCGATCGCCGTTATCGGAGTTGTTTCCACCGCGGGACTGGTTGTCCTCGGATTTGCCGTTATTGTCCTCGGCACCGTTGTTGTTCCCATTGCCGTTACCCTTGGCCTCTTCGCGGGCCTCGCGCTCCTGGCGGCGGGCGCGGTTGCGGCGGGCGCGGCGAGCCTGGGAGCGGGACTCGTAACGGTGCTCGTCGTTACCGTCGTTGTGCTCGGACTTATCAGCCTTGTCAGATTTGGCAGCTTCATCATTCTGCTGCTTCGGCTGGTCCTGCTTGCGCTTCTTATCCTGCTCCGGCTGCTCGGACTCCTGGTCAGCGGCGCCGGCAGGGCGAGAAGCCTTGCGGGTAGCGCGGCGCGGCTGTTCGTCCTTCTTGGGCTCCGCTTGGGCAGCGGCCTTCGCGCCGCGTGCTGGCACCTGGCCGGTGGTCAGTGCGGTGATGAGATCCCCCTTGCGCAGTCCGGAGACGCCGCGAAGTCCGCGCTCCGCAGCCAGCTTGCGCAATTCCGGCAGCTTCAGGGACGCGAGATCCTGTGCTGCGGTCTTGTCCGTATCGCTCACGGATATCCTTTCGTCGCTTCACCAACGCGCGCCGTCTATTCAGCCGCACCCGCACTGTGCGTGGTGCCGCTCCACGTGGGCGTTGGAAGCCAGTGTGTAATTGAGATGGTCCGCCGCCACCAGCGAGTTCACGCAACCGCGATCCCCGTGGGCGGTGGTTTTCTTTGGCTCTCCCCCCTCTCCGGCCCTGCGGAGCAGAACGTGAAGAACTCCTTGCAGAACTCCGAAAAGAACTCAAGGAAGCGGCCGCGGGTCAATCGCGGGGAGATATTTTAAGAAGGCGACTGCGAGCGTATCTCTACCCTCTCATTGCCGCGCGCACCGTTGGACTGCCATGAGTTTTTCACCGCAGGTGTGCGCACCGTGGAGGGAGCTCGGAGGTGCGAGGAAGGCTTTCCCCGCCAGTCGCGAATAACTATACCGCATCCATCCACCGCGCTCACACTGACACGGCTAAAGTGGTGCGCATGCTCTCCACAATGCAGGATATCCCGCTGTCCCTCACCCGCATCCTGGAGTACGGCTCCTCCGTCCACAGCCAAACCCAGGTAGTCACGTGGCACAGCGCCAATCCCGGCAACGAACGCGAAGAGACGACCTTCGCCGATATCGGTGCACGCGCCGCCGCTTTCGCCCACGCCCTGCATGACACGCTCGGCATCACCGGTGATGAACGCGTGGGCTCCCTGATGTGGAATTGCGCAGAGCACCTCGAAGTACTTTTTGGCACTGCCTGCAAGGGAGCGGTGTTTACGCCGCTCAACAAGCAGCTCATGAATGATCAGATCCGGCACATCATCAACCACGCCGAGGTTCGCGTCATCGTCGCAGATGCCCGGTTAGCGGAGCAGCTCGCGCGCGTATTGGACGGCGTGGAGTGCGTGCGCGCGGTGGTATTCACGGGCGTCGACAAGCCCAGCATTGCCCTGCCGGACAACGTTGAGGTGTATAGCTACGAACAGCTTCTGGATGGGCGCTCCACCGTCTACAACTGGCCGGTGTTGGATGAGCACACCGCTGCCGCCCTGTGCTACTCCACTGGCACCACCGGCGCGCCGAAAGGTGTGCTCTACTCGCACCGCGCCCTGTTTTTGGAAGGGATGCAGTTGCGCTCTTCCGACTCCCTGTGCGTGACCCATGGTGAGACCTTCTTGTGCTGCATCCCTATCTATCACGTGTTGAGCTGGGGCGTTCCCTTTGCGGCGTGGATGACGGGCACGCCGCTGGTGCTTCCCGACGCCGACGTCTCCCCCGCTACCCTGGCCAAAATCATCGCCGCCACCTCCCCGCGCGTGGCGCATGGCGTGCCCACCATTTGGATTCAGCTCTTCGTGCACTACCTCAAGAATCCGCCGGAGCGCATGACGCTGACGGAGATTTTCGCCGGCGGATCGCCCGTCCCGCCGCAGCTCATCAAGAGCTGGGAGGAGCGCTATGGCGTGGACGTGGTTCACGTGTGGGGCATGGCGGAAACCACCACGGTGGGTACCGTGGCGCGCCCGCCCTCAGGCGCCTCGGGTGAGGCCCGGTGGGCCTACCGCATTTCCCAGGGGCGCTTTCCTTCCTCCCTGGAATACCGGGTGGTCAATGACGGCCACGTGGTCAACACCACGGACCGTAATGCCGGCGAGATCCAGGTGCGCGGCAACCTGGTGACCGGCTCCTACTATCACTCACCCACCTCAGAGGACGGCGGCGCCGCCCACGAATTCCGCGGGAAGGACGTCGAAGATGCGGCCTCCAAGTTCACGGCCGATGGCTGGCTGCGCACTGGTGACGTCGGATTCGTCAACGAGGATGGCTTCCTCACCGTGGAGGATCGCGCGCGCGATGTCATCCGGTCCGGCGGCGAGTGGATCTACTCCGTTCAGTTGGAAAACCTCATCATGGCCAACCCGGTGGTGCTCGAATGCGCCGTCATTGGCTACCCCGACAAGCAGTGGGTCGAGCGCCCGCTGGCCGTCACCGTGCTCGCCGCGGATATCAGCCCCACGATTGAGACCGCCGAGCGCCTGCGTGACGGGATGCGCTCCGAGCTGCCCTCCTGGATGTTGCCGGAGTACTGGACCTTCGTAAAGTCCATCGACAAGACCTCGGTGGGCAAGTTCGACAAAAAGGATCTTCGTGCCCATCTTGCCGAGGGCGCCTATAACATCATCCGGCTGAAGGGCCCGGGCGAGGCGCAGCGCCTCAATACCGAAGAGGGCTCACCGCAATAAAGGGGCCGAGCGACTATAGATCTGCTATTACTCCGGCTAAAGTGTGGTTAATGTCTGATCGCGTCTTTCTGCCTACGCCCTCCCCGCGCGGTTCCACCCGCGGCGGTGCCGACGCAACGCCTCCGGACCTGCCGCCTGCATTAAGCGATGGTCGCCGCGACTTGCTCGACCGTTATGGACGCCAAGCGCGCGACCTTCGAGTCTCGCTGACCGATCGCTGCAACCTCCGCTGTACGTATTGCATGCCCGCCGAGGGCCTCGAGTGGATGCCCACTGCACAGACGCTCAGCGACGACGAGACCATCCGCCTCATCAGGATTGCCGTAACCCATTTGGGCATCCGCCAGGTGCGCTTTACCGGCGGCGAACCTTTGCTGCGCAAGTCGCTAGAGAAGATTATCGCCGCCACCACACAGCTACGCACAGACGAAAAGTTGGCCCCCGCCACCGCACTGACGACCAATGGCTTGGGACTCCCCCGCCGCCTGGACGATCTCATTGAGGCGGGGCTGGACCGCGTCAATATCTCCCTAGACACCATTGATCCTGAGCTTTACGCCCGCCTCACCCGGCGCGACAGGCTCGGCGATGTCTTCGCCGCCATCGAAGCCGCCACAACCGCCCACCGCGAAGGGCGTCTGGGCACGGTCAAAGTTAATGCCGTAGTTATGCCCGGAGTAAATGAAGAGGACATCGTCCCCTTGGCACGCTACTGCCTCGAGCGAGGCGCGCAGCTGCGCTTCATCGAGCAGATGCCGCTGGGCCCACGCGAAGAATGGGATCGCTCCCGGATGGTGACCGCGGAGGATATCTTGGCTCGTTTGGGTGAAGAATTCGAGCTCACACCTGTGCAGGGTCCCCGCGGCTCAGCCCCCGCCGCGCTGTGGAACGCACAATCGCGCGATGGCTTAATACCGGTAGGCCGAATCGGCGTCATCGCATCCGTGACAAGGCCTTTCTGCGGCAATTGCGACCGCACGCGACTCACCGCGGACGGCGCTGTACGTAATTGCTTATTTGGAAACTCAGAGACGTCCTTGCGGGACTTGTTGCGCAGCGGCGCTAGCGACGCGGAACTCGCCGCCGCGTGGGCGGGCGAAATGTGGAAGAAGCTGCCGGGCCATGGTGTGGATGATGAAGGATTCCTCCAGCCCGATCGCCCGATGTCCGCCATCGGCGGCTAGATTGGGTGCAATGACAAGCACTGGGACTGACTTAAGCATCGAGGAGTATTTCGACCGCCTCCACGCATTGGTTCGCGCCCTGCCTGCGGAGCGCGCTCCCCTTGTACAAGGCCGCGTTCTGGCCGAGCCACTCTTCGCCCGTCTTCCCCTCCCGCCGCGGGATAATTCGGCGATGGACGGCTTCCTCATCCCAGCTCCGGCGTCACCTGATGACTTAACCACCCCATTCACGCTGCCTGTTATAGGTGATGTCCCAGCAGGCTCACCCACTCAGGTCCCGCAGCCTGGGACCGCGGTGCGAATCATGACTGGCGGGGAGGTTCCGGAGGGTTTTGATGGCCTGGTCATACCAGTAGAAAACACCGATGTTCCCCTAGGGCCCGGACCTGTGCCTGAAACCGTTACGGTGCACCACCTGCCCGACCGTAACCATATCCGGCGACGCGGTTCCCACATCGACGCCGGCCACCAACTCGCTGGATCTGCCACGCTTGTCGACGCCCCCCTTATCGCCGCCAGCCTCTCCTCCGGCGTTGACAGCGCCGTGGTTCACCGCATCCCACGAGTAACCATCATTGCCACGGGTGAGGAGCTGATCAACGGCCAGCTTTCCGATTCGAATGGGCCCATGCTCGAAGCCCTCATTTCTTCCACCGGTCTCTGCGAGATCACCCGCACGGTCTGTGGAGATTCCCCCATTGAGCTGCAGCGGCGCTTCAACGCGGCCGCTGCGGATTCCGATCTCATTGTCACCACCGGCGGCGTCTCAGCCGGCGCCTTTGACGTGGTCCGCGCCGTGATTGAGGATTCCGTGGAACGCGATTCTTACTGGTTCGGCCACGTCAACCAACGGCCCGGCGCGCCTCAGGGCCATGCGCTCTGGGACGGTATCCCCGTGGTGTGTTTGCCGGGCAACCCGGTGGCGGCGTTTGTCTCCGCACACCTCTACCTCACCCAACTGCTGCGCTCTCTGCGCGGACTGCCCCGCCCCGCGGGTGTCAAGGACCGGCCGTGCCTCACGGCCTTCGCCGGTGCGGACTTCCCCGAACCTCACCACCCGCTCATTCAGCCGTGCTCCATCACCATGACGGAATCTATTACCGCAAGCCCACCGCCGGGTCCGCGTATGCGCAGCCACCACGTTGCCGCCCTTCCGGGCACACACGGCTTTGCGCTGCTGACGAGTCCGGTCGCCGCCGGCGAGCAACTTACCGTCTACCCTTACTAGCTTCACAATCCGCCTCCACATCCCCCACCCCTCCATTGCTGCCTAAGATCGCGCATCTGAACACCCGGATCGGCCCACTCTTCGTCAGCTAGGCTAGGTCCACGCTAGGAAAGGATCCCTGTTTAGACATGAAGTTCACTCACCTCAATGCCGCCGGCTCCGCCTACATGGTGGACGTCACCGAAAAGCAGCCCACGGTACGCACCGCTACCGCCCAAGGCGAGGTCGCGTGCTCACCAGAAGTTCTCACCGCGCTGCAGGAGGGAACCGTGCCTAAGGGCGACGTGCTTGCGGTTGCGCGTGTTGCTGGCATCGCGGCGGCCAAGAAAGTTCCTGATCTCCTTCCGCTGGCCCACACCATTGGGGTACATGGCTGTGCGGTGGATATTGAGCTGTGTGAAGACCACGTTTTCATCGAAGCCACAGTTCGCACCGCCGACCGCACCGGCATGGAAATGGAGGCGCTCACCGCGGTGAACATCGCCGCCCTAGCGCTCATCGACATGGTAAAAGGCGTCGACCGCTCCGCCTATATCCGGCGCTGCGGCATCACCGCAAAGTCCGGCGGTCGCTCGGGTGATTGGTCCCGCGAACTGCCCGGCGCGGAAGGATAGAGAACAATGCCAGGTGTCATTGTTTTGGCGGGCGGACGCGGCACACGCATGGGAGGCGTGGACAAGGCAAGTATCACTCTCGCCGGTGAGCGCCTTATCGACCGCCTCCTGCGCCAGCTTCCTTATGGCGCGCCGGTAGCGGTCGTCTCGCCCTATCGTTTGGGCATGCCCCAGGTGTGCGAAAGCCCCCTCTTCGGCGGTCCAGCTGCAGGTATCGCCGCGGGCCACGCCGCACTGGCTGGTGACGCGAGGGCTACCACAGCAGTCTTTGCCGTCGATGCCCCGGATTCCCCACAGGTACTTCCCGCCCTCCAAAAGTCTCTGGCTAGCTCGGGCGCGGATGTCACTGTGGCTACCCTCGACGGGAGCCTACAACCGCTGTGTGCGCTGTGGCGTACTAAGACCCTCACCCGCGCGCTGGAGGAGCTCGGAGATCCACGCAACAAGCCGGCCATGCGCTTACTGAGGCTCGCGGGCACCATCGCCGAGGTCGAGGCAACGCCCGCGGTGCGCGATATCGACACCTTGGACGAATTACGTCTACGGCGCGAGCGCCTTGCTACTCAACGATAATCTGGCCGTGCTGCCCTTTCTCCGCGTTCGTCATGAGGTGGTTGACAAAGGAGTAGGTCCCCGGCTCGTTGAAGGTCATCTCCACGAATCCGCCCTGGGCCGGTAAAAGGTCCAGCGCCTGGGAACCGGAATCCTTCGCGCCCTTAATCAGGTAGGCGCCTTCCTTGTACACGGTGTCGAATTGCTCGCCCACGACGTGGAAGCTCAACGGCAGATCCGGGCCGAGGTTGACCACCCAGATGCGCACGGTATCGCCCACCTTGGCGCGCAGCGGAGCAACATCATACTGGTTGGGATAGTAATTGAAGGCCGTGAGGTCATAGTCGCCGTCGCTGACGCGCTGCGCGTTAGCGCCCTCAGCTTCCTTACCCGCAGAGGCTAGAAAGACCTCGTTCGCCGTCATGACGTACTCCGCATCGACGTCTGCCAGCGCGTCCTCCCCGCGAGGATCGATGATGACCGCTCCCGCCATGCCGTTGGCAATGTGCAAGCTCATCGGCATGGTCGAGCAATGATACATCCAGATACCCGCCCTGTGTGCCACGAATTCATAGGTCAGCGATTCACCCGGCTGGATCGACTTCATGTTCTCATCCGGGTTGACCTCACCCGCGTGAAAGTCCACCGAGTGCCCCATCGAGCCCTCATTCTTGATGGTGATGCGGAATCTATCCCCCACCTTGCCGCGCAAGGTAGGCCCGGGTGCTTGCCCGTTGAAAAGCCACCGGGTTTGGCGCACGCCTGGGGCAACCTCGACTTCTTCCTCGGTCATCACCCACGTTTCCTCATGGAGGTCCCCTTCGGCGGGGGCAAGGGAGGCATCGACGGCGTCAAAGCCTTCGCGGGCTGCCATGCGCTCGGCATCCGAGGGTACCGTCGCCGGGGCGCCGGCGGAGCCGGTGCTTTCCGACGCCCCCGCATGCTCATGCTCACCGGATGCTGACTCGTCGACGTTGACCATGAACGTCATGCCCTGCATCTTGTGGCCGGCGATCGTGCAATAACCTTCCACGGACTCCTCGATAATTCCGGCGTCGAGCTGCACGGTCTCGCCCGGTTCCACCCGGCCCGTCTCCTCGCGCCCAATCTTCAGGTCATGAACCTGGTCACCTGTGTTGGTGAAATTCACTACGAGGTGGCTGCCTGCTGCCACGTCAATGGAGGACGGGACAAAGGCCATGCCGTCCACGGAGACGTCAACAGTCACGGCGTCGGCGGATGCCACCGTAGCTGGGTCCTGCTTACCTGTGGTCGAGTTGAACACAGCCAGTCCAATGACAGCGAGGAGCGCGACGATGATGATGAGCCAGGACGCCCACTTCTTTTCGGAATGCTCCTTCTTAACGGGCACGCTTGACATGAACTTCTCCTTGAGATGATGCGACGGCCCATGCCAGGGCCGCACTATTGGCGATGAGTCCAAGCCCCATCATGATAAGCCCAACCACAGACACACCGGCAATGCCGAGGAGGCTGAGCACGCCACCCACATTAATGAGCCCTACTCGCAGGAACCCGGCAATATGCCCGTGCGCGGGACGGGCCGCACCCGCCAGGATGGGCAGCATGTGATGGAGCACCCCGGTGACCAGCTGCAGCAGGCCGGTGCCAAGAAACGCCGGCATGAGCAGTAACGTCACCGCGCGCGGGTAGGCCCCTGCGATGGTGGCCGCGGCGTCACCGGCACAGAGCGCCACCATCCACACCAGACCCGCCATCGCGGACACGCTAGCCGTGGTCTTGTCGCCACCAAGCGCGCCGGCCAGCACTGGCTGGATGATGAGTACGGCAGCAAGCACGGTGAGCAGCTGCGCCATGCCGGCGGCGCGGGTGAGCCCGGAGGCGTCGGCAAGCATGGCCACCCCCAGCCCCACGCAATGCACGCTCAACGCCCGGCTGCACCGCGCCCGGGCAACCGCTGAAATGGGGGTTCGGGTCAACGTGGGCAACAGCGTGATGACCGTGCCCAGGATGGTAAGCAGTCCGAAGCCCCACACCATCCCGCGTGAGTGCGCGGCCACCAACAGCGAGTAATTCCCTACCCCGTGCGCGGCCAGAATGACCAGTAGCACCGAGAACATCATGAAGCAGGCCGCCGCCAGATAAAAAGGAACGGTCACGGCGAAAGAACCAGACAGAGAGCCCTGGAGCGTGGTCCACAGCGCCCACAGGTGCCACGAAACGGCAGCGATGACTAGAGTGGAGCCGATATCCGCAAGCACACCCCAGTCGTAGCCCGCGCGATCAACAAGGAGTAGAACCAGCCCCACCTGGACCAGCCCTACCCGCGCGCCCACCCCGCGGAAACCGGCGGCCGGAGTGCGGGTGAGCGCCTCCGTGAAGTGGGTGCTAAACACGAGGATGGCGGTAGTCAGCGCCCCGAGGGTAAATGGGTGGATGAGGTCCCACCACACGACGGGTGCTCCCCAAAAGCTTGCCACGGTGATTCCCACGCCGACCGCGATCCAGAACGCGACAAGGCTAAAGGCAAGGGTGTGCCAGCGCCGGCGCGAAGCCAGGGAGACATCACGCAGAGACATATCCGACATTCCTATTTGCACGGATATAATCGTAGTAAATTAGTTGCACGGGCAGCAACGCCCGCCGCCCTAGAACTCGAAAGGAATCCATCAATGAACTTGCCGCTTGTCGACACTTCCAAGGGCCGCGACATTCCCACCCTTAACGCGTCCGAAATCCCTCATGCAGTGCGCCACGGCGCTATCCATGGGGCACTCGGCACCCTCAACGTGGGCGAATCCATGATTCTCATTGCTCCACACGACCCGCTTCCGCTGCTCAAAGAAGTGGACCAGCGCGAAGAATCCTTCGACCGTGAATACCTCAAGAAGGAACCAAAGGAAGTCCATATTAAATTCACGCGGACCGCGTAAAGATGCCGTAACGTAACTCACCATGCGCCGCTTGAAAATTGCTGTCTCTGTTCTCGCCGCCGCGCTGACTGTCGGCGGCTGCTCCTCCAGCTCCGACGAGCCGTTGCAGGTATTTGCCGCGTCCTCCACGCGCGTGCTTAATGACGACCTCTCCGGCGCATCCGAAGCCCCGCTGGCGTTCAACAACGGCGGCTCTTCTGCCCTGGTACAGCAAATCAATGAAGGCGCTCCCGCAGATCTGCTCCTCACGGCTTCCCGGGAGACCATGGATGATGCGACCGCTCAGGGCACCGTCGACACCCCCGTGACCCTAGCCAGCAACGTCATGGTCATGGTCGTGCCGAAGGGCAATCCCTTGGGACTGCGCTCCGCGGCCGACCTGGATCCCTCAGCACACCTCGTGCTCTGCGACCCAAGCGTGCCCTGCGGCGCCATCTCTACGCGCATCATGGAGGCCAACAACTGGGACCTGCACGCTTCCTCCTTGGAGGGACAGGTAGCTGACGTCCTGGGTAAGGTCGCCTCCGGTGAGGCGGACGCCGGGTGGGTCTATTCCACCGATGCCGCCGCTAGCGAGGACGTCGAGGCCATTCCGCTGGACCACGCGGAAGACTTCCGTAACGAGATCATGGGCGCGGTGGTAACTGATTCACCCCGACACGACGAAGCTCAGGATGTCCTCAACCTCCTCGACTCGGATTTTGACAGCACCTGGGAAAAATTCGGTTTTAGCCCGGTGGACTAAGTGTCACGCGTGATATTGCACGAACAGCGCCCGCGGACAACGTGGCCGGTCATCGCCGCCGGCGTGCTTGCTGCGGTCTACATCCTTGCCCCAGTGCTCGCCCTCGGGGTGCGAGTGCCCTGGCCGAAGCTCGCCGACACGCTGAGCGCTCCGGCGACCCATGACCTCCTCCGCGTCAGCCTTTCCGCGGCGGCGTTGTCTACCTTGCTATCCACGATCCTGGGCACCTGTCTGGCTCTGTGGCTCCAGCAGCTGCGCCGCGTGTCTCACCTTGTGCGTCTGGTGGTCTATCTCCCTTTGGCCATGCCTCCCGTGGTGGGCGGGTTGGCACTCACCGCGCTGCTCGGGCGCCGCGGACTGCTTGGTCCGGTTTTGGAGCAGGCTGGGCTGCACGTGTCTTTCGCCTTTCCCGGTGTTGTGGCAGCTCACTTATTCGTCACCCTGCCCTTCGTGGTGGTGGCGGTGGATTCTGCGCTGCGGCAGCTCGACCCCGAAGTCGTGGCCAGCGCACGGGGCATCGGGCTGAGCGCAGGAACCATTCTTCGGCGCATCATCCTGCCCGCAATCCTCCCTGCCGTGTTCACCGGCGGTGCTCTGGCGTTCGCCCGCTCGCTGGGTGAATTCGGGACGACGATCACCTTCGCCGGATCCCTGCCCGGTTCTACCCGAACCATGCCCAGCGGCATCTACCTTGAGCGTGAGGTCAGCGCGGACAATGCCTATGCGCTGTCGGCCGTATTGATCGGGATAGCCATCCTCACGCTCACCGCGGCCGGAATTCCTCTGCTGCTGCGCCGCCGCCGCGAGCAAGCTGTGCGCGCTTTGCAGCCGATGGACCCGGTTGCGCTCCGCACGATGACCTCCCCGCAGGACTCTCCCCGCGATCTCTTAGCCACGGTCGGCGACACCACCACGACGTTCCGTGGCGGGCGCGTGACCGCGGTGGTTGGCCCCAACGGCGCGGGAAAGACCACGTTGATGCGTTTCATTAGCGGACGCTTGCAGGGAGCCCAGACAAATGCCGAGCGTGTGGTCATGCTCTCCCAGGACCCCGGGCTACCACCCACTGCCACCGTGGAACAAGCTTTGACCATGGTGACCAAGGATGCACAAAGGACCCAGGAGTTGCTGAACGCAGCTGGATTGCAGGAGCTGGTCCATGTTTCCGAGCTTTCCGGCGGGCAGGCCGCGCAGGTTGCCCTCCTGCGCGCACTTGCGGCGCGCCCAGAGGTCTTGGTCGTGGACGAGCCTTTTGCCGCCATGGACGTCGAATCAGCCGCCCGGTGGCGCCACCTGTTGCGCCTCTCGGCGGCCGACCGCACCACCATCATTGTCACCCACAACCGCGTGGACCTCACCACGCTGGCGGACGACATCGCTGTAATGGAAGCCGGCGAGGTCATCTCCCAAGGACCCGTGGATCAGCTACTGGAGCAGCCCACCACTCACTTCATGGCGGAGCTATCAGGCGTCAATCTGCTACGGGGTAGCCTCCGCGATGGGGTGTTCACTCCTGCTCGCAGCGGTGACCACTGGGCGGCCTTCCCCCAGAGCGCACTAAACTTCGACAGCACCGGGGCGCTGAACGCCACAATTCTTGCTGACTTAGGCAGCTCAACCCTGGTGGAGATCGATGGCCAACGGGTGACTCTAGACCAACCGGCACACAGCAAGGCCCCCGGTGAGGTTGTGCCTGTGTTCCTCGATTCCGCTGCTTTAAGGCTTTATGCACTGAAATAGGGGAAGAGATGCGAGCGGATGTAAGATCCTCGTAGCGTTGTCCAAGGAGAGGCCGTTTATGTCTACGTCATCTGCGCATAGCCCGCGCTCGTCTACTGAGCTGTTTCCTGACACGATGAAGCTCTCCCCCAAACAGAGCGAGGTTCTCTCAACCCTGCAGACATTCCCGCAAGGAGCACGTGCCGCCGAGATTGCACAGGAACTGGGGATGCACGTTAACACCGCGCGCGGCCACCTTGATGAGCTCGTTAACGCCGGCGCGGTGCGGGTAGTTACCGCCCCAGCGCACGGGCGCGGGCGCCCCTCCCTGATCTTCCAAGTACGAGTACCCGACAACCGTTCGGTGGCGGAGGAATACGTCACGCTGATTAGCGTCTTGGTCACAGCGCTGGCGGATAAAGAGCAGCTCAATGACTTTTCATCCGAGCAAGCACGAGAGATCGGCCGCGCGTGGGCTAAAGCCACGGCGAACAGCCGCGGTGCTGAGGCACTGGCACCGCTCTACCGGACGATGCGCGATATGGGCTTTGACCCGGTAACCTCGGTGGAGCAATTCGCCGAGGAAGGCCGCACCACAGTGCAACTCCACGCCTGCCCGTTCGTCACGGCCGGAATTCAGCCCTCCCCCTTCGTCTGCGCCATCCATGATGGTTACCTAGATCAAGCGGCTGCCGATTCCGGCGGGCGGCTGAGCCTGAAGCTCATACCCAAAGCCGGAAACGGCGTGTGCCGAATCGATGTGGAAGAGAGCAGCTAGCTAGGCTAACCGCGCTCGACGGAGACCGGCCCGGCGACCTCCAGCTCCAGCACGCGCAGGTTCTGCCCGCGGGCATCATCGAGGATCTCCTCCTCGATGGGCTCGGTGTGCAGGACCATGACGGTGGGGCCAGCGCCGGAGAGATAGGCGGCGTAGCCGCGGTTGCGCAAGCGGTTCACCCACTCCGCGGTGACCGGCAGGACATCAGCGCGATAGGGCTGGTGCAGGCGGTCGCGGGTACCCTCCCACAGCAGGTCCGGGTAGGTGGTCAGCGCCGCCACGTTTACTGCAGTGCGGGAGACGTTGAAGGCGGCATCGGCATGCGTGACGTGCGAGGGCAGCACGCGGCGCACGGCTTGCGTCGACGCATGAAAGTCCGGTACCAAGGCCGTGGCCTTAATGCTCGGGTGCACGTCCAAGGTCGCGGCACGGTACTCCGGCAGCGAGCGGCCGTCGACAGGCACGGTGGTCCAAGAGACCACGGCGTTGCCCAACACAGAGGCCGCGGCGTTATCCGGGTGGCCTTCGAAGGCAGATGACAGCTGCACAACCTGCTGTTCCGAAAGCGGGAATCCCGCCAGGCCATTGCCCGCGGCCACGCCGGCCACCGCGGCGGACGCCGAGGAGCCCAGGCCACGGGACTGCGGTATGTTGTTCGTGCACACCACGCGCAGGCCGGAAACCTCCACGTCGGCAGCCTTCAGCGCTGAGCGGATGGCTTTGACAACGAGGTGAGAGCCATCGCGCGGCAGCTCGTCTGCGCCCTCGCCGAAGATCTCCACCTCCAGGCCGGAGCGGGTGACTTCCACCTCCACAGTGTCGTAGAGACTCAGCGCAATACCCAGGGTGTCGTAGCCCGGGCCCAGGTTGGCAGAGGATGCCGGGACCTGGACGGTGACCTTGGTGCCTACTTCGATATCGATACTCATTGTTCTCTCTGAGTCCCTATACGCCCAGGCGGATGACGGAGTGAACGGCCTTGACCTCATCGAGCTCGCCGAGGGCTGCGACGATCTCCTCGAGCACCGCTTCCTTCGCCGCGTGGGTCACTACGATGAGGCGAGCGGTGGCATCGCCGTCCTCCTGGCGCACGGTGCGCAGGGAAACCCCGTGGCGGGCAAAGACACCGGAGATGGCAGAAAGCACGCCGGTGCGGTCTTCAACTTCCATGTCGACGTGATAACGAGTTTCCACTTCTCCGAACTCCGCAATAGGTAGGTTGGCGTAGGTGTTCTCCCCCGGCGCTTGGCCGCCGTGGACAATGTTGCGTGCGGCGCCGATGACGTCACCCAGCACAGCCGAAGCCGTCGGGTTGCCGCCGGCACCGTTGCCGTAGAACATCAGGGAACCGGCGGCCTCCGCCTCGACGAAGATGGCGTTGTAGGACTGGCTAACCGACGCCAACGGGTGATCCTTCGGGACCAGAGTCGGGTGCACGCGGGCATTGACGGATTCCGCGCCGGTTTCCTCATCAACCAAGCGTTCACAAATAGCGAGCAGCTTGATGGAATAACCGGCTTGGTTGGCGGCCGCGATATCGTCCGCGGTGATCTTGGAAATGCCCTCGCAATAGACGTCGTTGAAGGTCAGGCGGGTGTAGAACCCCAGGGAGGCCAGGATGGCAGCCTTAGAGGCGGCGTCGTGGCCCTCCACGTCCGCGGTGGGATCGGCCTCGGCGTAGCCCAGACGGGTGGCCTCAGCCAGCGCGTCCTCGTAGGAGGCGCCGGTGGTCTCCATAGCGTCCAAGATAAAGTTGGTGGTTCCGTTTACGATTCCGGAGATGCGCTGGATCTTGTCACCGGCCAGGGAACGGCGCAGCATGCCGACGACCGGGATGGCGGCAGCCACGGCGGCCTCGAAATAAAGGTCGACGTCGGCGCGCTCAGCAGCCTCCGCCAGCTCATCAGCGTGCGCGGCCACGAGGGCCTTATTGGCGGTAACCACGGATTTGCCAGCATTAAGGGCGGCGAGAACGAGCTCGCGCGGGAAGTCAATGCCGCCGATAACCTCGACGACGAGGTCGATATCATCGCGCAGGACAAGCGCCTTGGCGTCGTCGGTCAGCAGCTCCTCCGGCACGCCTGGGCGCAGCTTGTTCTTGTTGTGCACGGCAACGCCGCGGATCTCCACCGGGCCGCCGATGCGGTGCGCAAAAGCGTCCGCATTCTCCTGCACGAGGCGGAAAACCTCGGCGCCTACGGTGCCAAACCCAAGCAGCGCAATACCTACTGGTTCGCCTTCGGGCTTCTTGCTACGGTTCGTCGTCATGGTGTCCCTTTGTTGATGTTGCGTTTGATTCTTACGTGCTAGCCCATCACTATACAGAACGAGCTGTCTATTTCTATACAAAATGGCCGGCACTGGGCGCGACCGGCCATGTCATAGTGAATAAAATACGGTGAGCTGTGACAACGCCGCGCTAATCGACGTCCAACGCCAGCAAGTCCTCCACCGTCTCCCGGCGCAGCATGAGCTGGGCCTTGCCGTCGCGCACGGACACGACCGCCGGGCGCAGAGCACCGTTATAGCGCGAGGCCATCATGTACTGATAGGCGCCGGTGGTGGCGAAGGCGAGGAGATCACCGGTGGTGATATCCGAGGGGAAACGGCGCTCGTTGACCAGAATGTCACCGGACTCGCAGTGGAAGCCCACGATGCGCGAATCCACGGGCTCGCCCCGGGTGCGGCGGTTGACCACGCGCACGTCGTACTCCGAGCCATAAAGCGCTGGGCGGATGTTATCGGACATGCCGCCGTCCACGGAGAGGTAGCGGCGCATCGGCAGATCCGCCTTGCCGGTCTCCACATCCTTGACCGTGCCCACGCGGTACACGGTGACCGCAGAGGCACCCACCAGGGAGCGACCGGGTTCCACCAGTACGAAGGGCGGCGTGATGTCGAGCTCGGTGGCGGTGCGCTCCACGGCGTCGAGCAGATCCTTGGCCAGCGTGGCGACGTCGAGCGCTTCCTCGTATTCCATGTAGGGAATGCCGAAGCCGCCGCCCAAGTCCAGCTCCTCGAGGGCAACGCCGAGCTCGCAGTGGATGCGCTTGTACAGGCTGAGCACGCGCTCGGCGGCCAGCTTGAAACCATCAGCATTAAACACCGAAGACCCCACGTGGCAGTGCAGGCCCACAAGCTTAAGGTTGGCGGATTCCAGCACCTTCTGCGCGGCGTTGAAGGCGGCACCGGTGGACAGGGAAATGCCGAACTTCTGATCCTCGTGCGCCGTGGCGATGAACTCGTGGGTATGTGCATCCACGCCGGGCTTCACGCGGATCATCACCGGCTGCACGCGGCCGGCGGACGCCGCGATACTATTGAGGCGCGAGAGCTCCTCCTCGTTGTCGAGGACAACGTGCCCGATACCGTTGTCCACGCACAGCTGCAGGTACTCGTCTTCCTTGTTGTTGCCGTGGGCGGTCATGCGCTCCGCCGGGAAGCCCGCGGCCAGGGCCAGCTTGGCCTCGTTGAGGGAGGCCACGTCGAGGCACAAGCCCTCCTCGTCAACCCAGCGCACGATGCGCTTGGTGATGAATGCCTTGGAGGCATAGTGCACGTGGTCGGGCCCGCCGAAGGCTTGGGCCATATCCCGGCAGCGCGAGCGGAAGTCCTGCTCGTCGAAGACGTAGAGCGGGGTGCCGTATTCGGCGGCCAAGTCCGTCAGCGCTACACCGCCAATCGAGACCACACCATTCGAGTCTCGAGCGGCGTTGCGCGGCCACACGTGGGCCGGAAGAGAATTGAAATCAGTCATCGATACCTTTTCTTACATCTTCTCCGGCGCGCTGACCCCGACCATGGTCAAGGCATTGGCCATGACCTGGCGGGTGGCTGCAGCCAGAGCGAGGCGCGCGGAGTGGATCGGTTCGGTCTCTTCGCCTACCTTCGGCAGCACCTGGCACTGGTCATAGAAGCGGTGGAACACGGCGGCAAGCTCCTCGGCATAACGCGCGATGCGGTGCGGTTCACGCAGCGTGGCGGCGGTGGCCACAACCTCGGGGAACTCGCCCAGGGTGCGGATGAGGTCGCCTTCCTTGTCGTGGGTGAGGAGGTCGAGCGGGGCGTCGGCAAGCGCGGCGGTGTCGAAGCCCAGGTCCGTGGCCTTGCGCAGGATCGAGCAGATGCGGGCGTGGCCATACTGCACGTAGTAGACCGGGTTATCGGACGACTGGGAGGCCCACAGGCCCAAGTCAATGTCCAGGCTGGAGTCCACGGAGGAGCGCACCAGCGAGTAGCGCGCGCCGTCCACACCGATGGCCTCGACAAGGTCATCCAAGGTGATAACGGTACCCGCGCGCTTAGACATCTTGACCGCCTTACCGTCGCGGACCAGATTCACCATCTGGCCGATGAGCACCTCAACGGCCTCCGGGTCATAACCCAAAGCCTGGGCCGAGGCGCGCAGGCGGGCGATGTAACCGTGGTGGTCAGCGCCGAGCATGTAGATGGCCAGGTCGTGCCCACGGTCGAATTTATCGGCCACATAAGCGATATCACCGGCGATGTAGGCGGCGTTGCCGTCGGACTTGATGACCACGCGGTCCTTATCGTCGCCGTATTCGGTGGACTTCAGCCACCACGCGCCCTCGGCTTCGTAGAGCTTGCCGTTGTCCTTGAGCGTCTGGATAGCCTTCTCCACGGCACCGGATTCGAAGAGGGAATTCTCGTGGAAGTAGACGTCAAAGTCCACGCCGAACTCGTGGAGGGACTCCTTGATCTGGGCAAACATCATCTCTACGCCGTCAGCGCGGAAGTTCTCCTGGACCTCGGCATCGCTGCCCTCAAGGGCGCTGGGGTTCTTCTCCACTACCGCCTGCGCGATGTCCTTGATGTAGTCTCCGCCGTAGCCGTCCTCCGGGGTGGGCTCGCCCTTGGCCGCGGCCACGAGGGAGCGAGCAAAACGGTCGATCTGTCCGCCGTGATCGTTGAAGTAGTACTCGCGGGTCACGTCCGCGCCGGAGGCCTCGAGCACGCGGCCGAGTGAGTCACCCACGGCGGCCCAACGGGTACCACCCAGGTGGATGGGACCGGTCGGGTTCGCGGAGACGAACTCCAGGTTGATCTTCTTGCCCTGGTAGGTGGAATTGCTGCCGAACTCTGAGCCGGCGTTAAGAACCTGCGCCACGATGGCACCTTGTGCGGCGGCAGCGAGGCGAATGTTGAGGAATCCCGGGCCCGCGATGGAGGCCTCATCGATGGCGTCGTTGCCCGCGAGGGCGTCGGCAAGCCACTGCGCCAACTCGCGCGGCTGGGTGCCAGCCTTCTTAGCCACCTGGAGGGCCAGGTTGGTGGCGTAATCGCCGTGCTCCGGGTTGCGCGGGCGCTCCACGGTCACGGTCTCTGGCAGGACTGATGCGTCCAGCTCATGCTCGGTGAGCACGGCGGCAGCGGTGTTCTTGATCAGGACGGAAAGATCTTCAGGATTCATAGGGCCAAAGTCTATCGTCCCCGCCGCTGGGAGGCACTATCAGGTCGCGGACGTTAGCAAGGTCACCCACCCCCCGTAGTGTGAATCCGGCGACACAAGCACTCGCATGGTTTTACCCTAAACTTGATATCTGAACCGATTTATTCTTTCGCCTCTCTCGCCCGGCCGAAACTTGTGGTGCCACACCGCGGGGACCACCGCAGGGACGCCGGCGGGACTCAACCTGAAGTGAGCGTTATGTCTACATTCACAATCACCACCGACGCCATCGCTGGCAACGTCGGGCTTACCGCGCTGGTGTCCACGCTGCCGCTCATCGCGTTCTTCATCATGCTCCTGGGGATCAAGGCCCGCGCCCACACCTCGGGTGCGGTAGCGCTTCTCGTAGCGGTTCTCATCGCCATTTTCGGCATGGGCATGCCAACCGGCATGGCTTTGTCCTCCGCGGTGCGCGGCGGGCTCTTCGGCCTCTTCCCCATCGTCTGGGTGATCATCACCGCCATCTGGTTCTACGAAGTGACCGTGGCTTCCGGACGATTCAGTGACCTGCGCAAGACCTTTGACTTGCTGGGCGATGGCGATATCCGCATCCAGGCCATCCTCATCGCCTTCTGCTTCGGCGGCCTGCTGGAGGCCCTCGCCGGCTTCGGCGCCCCCGTGGCGATTACGGCGACCATGATCCTGGCCTTGGGTGTTAAGCCGCTCAAGGCGGCCACCACGGTGCTCATTGCCAACACCGCGCCCGTGGCCTTCGGCGCGGTGGGCATCCCAGTCACCACCGCGGGCTCGGTCGGCGGGCGCACCGCCGAGCAGACCGCTGACATCGCCGCGTTGATTTCCCTCCAGGTCCTGCTCATTGCCGCCGTCGTGCCTTTCTTCATCCTCTTTATCCTTGACGGCATGCGCGGTGTTAAGGAGGCCGGCCCCGCCGCGGCCGTCATCGGCATCTCCTTCGCCATTGCCCAGTGGGCCGCGGCTACCTTCTTCGCCTACCAGCTCACCAACGTCGTGGCCTGCATCGTCTCCCTCGGCGCGGGCTTCATCTTCCTGCGTGTGTGGAAGCCCAAGGGTGTCGACAGCCTGCGCGAGCGCATGGAGCTGCCCGCCCAGGAGGAGGTCACGGATCTCAACAGCAGCCGCATTTGGATGGCCCTGCTGCCCTATGCCGTGGTCACCGCTGTCTTCGCCATCGCCACCGCATGGCCGGCCATCTTCGGCTTCCTCCAGGTCAACGTTGCCTGGCCGCTTCTCGACGGCACCGTCTTCGACGCCGAAGGCCACGCCATGGACACCGCCTTCACGTTCAACGTGCTGGGCAACCCGGGAACCCTACTGCTGATTTCCGGCATCATCGTGGCCCTTATCTACATGACCTTCAACGAGAACGGCCGCTACAAGCTGGACGCCTCCGCGCCGCTGACCAAGTTCGGCGAGGTTGTCTCCCGCATGAAGTTCTCCGCGCTGACCATCATCCTGGTCCTCGCACTGGCCTACACCATGAACTACTCCGGCCAAACCATCTCCATCGGCCAGTTCGTGGCTTCTGTCGGCGGCATCTTCGCGCTCTTCTCCCCCGTCCTGGGCTGGATCGGCACCGCCGTCACCGGCTCGGATACCTCCGCCAACGCACTCTTTGCCAACCTGCAGGTCACCGCCGCCGAGCGCATCGGCGTCAATCCGGACCTCATGCTGGCCGCCAATACCTCCGGTGGCGTTGTGGGCAAGATGATCTCCCCGCAGTCACTGGCCATCGCCGCCACCGCCGTGCAGATGGAGGGCGAGGAATCCCGCATCTTCAAGGCGGTCGTGGGCTACTCCGTGGCCTTCCTCGCCGTCGTGTGCGTCATCGTCTTCCTCATGACCAACGTGCTGGGCTTCTTGGTCCCCTAAAAGGGTTTAGCCATAAAGTTCTACACCACTAACTACCCCCAGATTCGGGCGTCTTCATCGCCCAGTCTGGGGGTTGCCTCATATCGGCCGCGACCGCTGCGACCATCACCGCACGTTAGGAATTTCACAACATTAGTGTTGCGATAAAAAGCCAGGTAGGAGGGGTAATCCTGTGTCGATAATGTGAGTTTTGGGCGGTAGGCTCAAAGGTACACACTCGAAAAATGCCCAGTGCGGCTGTCCTGGTAGCGCGCATCCGAGCACAACTCCGCTGTGCACAGCACGGGACAAGCCACATGGAGGCAGATTAAGGAGCGCTCACAAATGCGAATAGCATTGTTTTCCACCTGCATCGGTGACTCACTTTTCCCCGATGCCCACAAGGCCACGGCCCTGATCCTCTCCCGCCTGGGCTACGACGTCGTCTTCCCCGAGGAACAGACTTGTTGCGGCCAGATGCACATCAACACCGGCTACCAGGAGCAGACCTTGGGCATGATCCGCACCTATGCGGACGCCTTCGCGGATCCCTCCATTGATTACGTGGTTTCTGCCTCCGGCTCCTGCGTGGGCGCCGTGCGCGAGCAGCACGAGATGATCGCAAACCGCTTCGGCACCTCCGCCGATGTGGACGGCGCCAAGAAGGCTGCCGGCAAGACCCTGGACTTGCCGGAGTTTCTTGTCGACGTCGCCGGTGTCACCAATGTCGGAGCCTTCTTCCCCCACCGCGTGACCTATCACCCTTCGTGCCACGGCCTGCGCTTCCTCAAACTGGGTGACCGCCCCTACCAGCTTCTTAAGGAGGTCGAAGGAATCGACCTCGTCCAGCTACCTAATGCGGAGGAATGCTGTGGTTTCGGCGGCACCTTCGCTCTTAAGAACGCCGAGGTTTCTGCAGCGATGGTCGGTGATAAGACCCGCCACATTCGTGAAACCGAGGCCGAATATATTACCGGCGGTGACTCCTCCTGCCTGATGAACATTGGAGGCGCTCTGGCTCGCCAGCGCTCCGGTGTTCGCGCTATCCACCTGGCGGAAATCCTCGCCTCCACCAAGGAACACCCGTGGACTCCCACCTCCGCGGCCTACTCCAAGGAGAAGATGCTCTAATGACTTCCTTCCTCGACACCACCCCTCCCCGAGCCCCAGAAGGCTACGGCAACCTGCGCGGTTCGAAGGCGTTCGTGCCGCTGGCACACGTTGGCCTCAATAACGCCACCCAGCGCCGCAACCTGCACCACGCCACCACCACCATTCGCAACAAGCGCCAGCACGCCGTTGATGAAACCCCGGACTGGGAGCAGCTGCGCGACGCCGGCTCCGCACTCAAGGATGACGTTGCTGTCCGCATGGGCGAGCTGCTGCTCCAGTTCGAAGAGCAGGTAACCAAGCGCGGCGGCATTGTCCACTGGGCACGCGATGCCAAGGAAGCCAACAAGATCATTGAGGGCCTTATCCGCGAAACCGGTGAGACCGACGTGGTCAAGATCAAGTCCATGGCCACCCAGGAGATCGCGCTCAACGAGCACCTGGAAGAGGTCGGTATCCACGCCCAGGAGACTGACCTGGCGGAGCTCATCGTCCAGCTGGGTGAGGATAAGCCTTCCCACATTCTGGTCCCGGCCATCCACCGCAACCGCGCGGAGATTCGGGACATCTTTGTCAACAAGATGCCGAACACCGATGACTCCCTCAAGGCCGAGCCGGCGGAGTTGGCTGAGGCTTCCCGCAGCTTCCTGCGCGAGCAGTTCATGAAGGCCAAGGTCGCCATCTCCGGCGCTAACTTTGGTGTGGCTGAGACCGGCACTATCAACATCGTGGAATCCGAGGGCAACGGCCGCATGTGCCTGACCCTGCCGGAGACCCTCATTACCGTGATGGGCATTGAGAAGCTGGTCCCGACCTTCCAGGACCTCGAAGTCTTCCTGCAGCTGCTGCCGCGCTCCTCCACTGCTGAGCGCATGAACCCGTACACGTCGATGTGGTCCGGTGTGACCGAAGGCGACGGCCCGCAGAACTTCCACATCGTGCTTCTGGACAATGGCCGCACCGCAGCCCTGTCCTCCCCCAAGGGCCACGAAGCACTCAAGTGCATTCGCTGCTCTGCCTGCCTGAACGTCTGCCCGGTCTACGAGCGCGCCGGCGGACACGCCTACGGCTCTGTCTACCCGGGCCCAATTGGCATCTCCCTGACGCCGCAGCTAACAGGTATGAAGGACCACAACGATCCGTCGGCAAGCTTGCCTTATGCCTGCTCCCTGTGTGGCCGCTGCGACGAGGTTTGCCCGGTGCGCATCCCGCTCTCCCAAGTCATTTTGGAGAACCGCTACCAGAAGGTCACTAACGCCACCCCGCCAGTGGAGGAAAAGCTCTTCCAAGTCGTGGAGCTGGTGTGGAAGAACCCGAAGATCTGGAACCAGATCACCCACATGGTGGCGCTCGGCCGTGTCCTCGGTGGCTTCAACGGAGTCATCGACAAGCTACCGCTGTTCATGTCTGGTTGGTCCGAGGTACGCGATACTGCCGTTCCTCCGAAGAAGTCCTTCCGCCAATGGTTCAACTCTGACGAAGCTCAAGAACTCCTCGCCCAAGCCAAGAAGGAGGGCATCAAGTGACCACCGCCAAAGAGGAAATCCTCAACCGCATTGCCGCCGCCCAAAAGCAGGCCGGTTTGCCGGACCACGTAGACATCCCGCGCGAATATCAGAAGGAAGGCACGCTCAACGAAGAGGAGCTACGCGAGATGCTGGTGGACCGCCTCGAAGACTACAAGGCTGATGTACACGTCACCGATGAGTCCGGCCTGAACTCCACCCTCGTGGACATCCTGAAGGAGCGCGGCTGCTCGAATGTCGTCTACGCACCTGGCATGGACGCTGGGCTTCTCGACGGCTTCGAAGGCACCATCACCCCGGATGACAACGCCAAGGACCCGCGTGAGCTCGACGCTGTCGACGCCGTGGTGACCGAATCTCACGTCACCTCCGCGCAGACCGGCACCATCGTGCTCGAATCCAATGAGACCTGTGGCCGTCGCGCGCTGACCTTGGTGCCGGACCGTCACGTGTGCATCGTGCGCAAGAACCAGATTGTCTACGGTGTCCCGGAGATGGTTTCCCGCATGAACCCGGAGCGCCCGGCAACGTGGATCTCGGGCCCTTCCGCGACCTCGGATATCGAGCTCTCCCGCGTGGAAGGTGTCCACGGCCCGCGCGATCTCATTGTGGTGATTGTTAAGTAGTGAGGCTTTCGGGGGCACCCGCCCTGTATGAGAGCTCGGCTCACATCACCCCTGACGCATAGGATAAGGCTCGTACCAATTTACGATTTTAGGAGCCTTGTTCTATGCGTCTTTCTCGCGTTTTAGGTTCGGTTCTAGGACCTGTAGCCATCGCCGCTGGCTTGGTTGCGGCACCTGCCGTTGCTCACGCTGACCAGCCCGTCATCAACTGGGGCCCGTGCCCGGAGGGAGTGGACCACCAGCGCGCCGAGTGCGGCCACGTCACCGTGCCGAAGTACTACGACGCACCGGACAAGGGCACCATCGACGTCGGTTTCATCCGCCTCAAGGCCACCGGCGAGCGCAAGGGCAGCCTGTTTACCAACCCGGGCGGCCCGAGCGGCGATGCATACGCCTGGGTGAACAACGCGAATTGGCCAGACGAGATTGAGCAGGAGTTCGACATCATCGGCGTCCAGCCGCGCGGCCTGCGCGATTCCGGCGCGCTGAACTGCTCCATGACCGCGGCCACAGGCAATCCGCTAGAGATTCTCACGAAGGCAGGTGCCGTTACCCGCAACGACTGCGAGAAGAACACCCCGGGCTACACCGACTCCCTTACCACAGAGAACACCGCCCGCGACTGGGAGGTTGTACGCCAGGCACTCGGCGATGAACGCATTAACATCGCTGGCCTGTCCTACGGCACCTTCCTGGGGTCGACCTACGCCACTCTCTTCCCGCAGCACACCGACAAGGTGGTGCTGGATTCCGGCATGAATCCGGGCATGGCCTGGAACCAGATCTTCGCATCCCAGCAGGCAGGCTACGAAAATGCCCTGCATGACTTCTTTAACTTCGTGGCGAAGAACGATGACACCTACCACGCGGGCAAGACCCCGCTGAAGGCCTACGAGCGCTGGTCCCAGATTGTCGCCGCCGAGGCCGGCGTGCGACCCACCGTGTTGCCGCCGGACGCCGAGATTGGCGACCTCCCACCGGGCCTAGAATTCGCCGGCCAGCCGGGCGCCAATGTCATGACCGCCACGGGCGAGCTGCGCGTGCAGGCTGAGCACCTCGCGGGCAAGGCATCCAACCCGCAGGGCATCCAGGCTACCTCCCCCACCCTCCAGGTAACGCGCGACCAGGTAGTCCCGCGCCCAGAGGCCTGGGACGCGATGGCCAAGCACATCGGTGGCATCGAGCCGCTCGACTTCAATGCAGTCGATCCGCAGGCTAGCGAAGTGGACCAGGAAGCTGCGCTCCAGAGCCTGGTGAATACCCAGAGCATGCAAAACATCATCATGTGCAACGAGAACACCGCCCCGATGGATCCGACACGTATCCCGGCCTTCCTGTGGTCCAACTACGTCACCGTTGACCCCTTCACACTGTTTAACTCCATGTATGCCTCCGGCGTCGGCTGCGGTGGCCGCGCACCAATCACCAAGCCGGTACAAGTTAGCGGCGCGCAGCTGGCCACCAAGCCGCTGCAGATTCAGTCCACCGGCGACCCACAGACCCCGTACGCCTACTACCGCGGACTGTCTGACCCGATGCAGTCCCACGTGGTGACCGTCCACGGCCCGGGTCACGGCCACTTCGCGGTGGGCAACAAGGCTGTTGACCAGATTGTGGTTGACTACCTGCGCACTGGTGACGTCCACACCGCGGATGCGCCGGGCTTCTTTGACCAGCCCCAGGCTCAGGAGCAGCCCGCCCAGTAGTAGGAACGGCGGGAACCATGAAGGAGTGGCTGTCCTAGCACTCCTTCTTTCCCACCACACCCCCATCGGCGCTAGGCCAATTACTGCGCTCTAGCCTTTATAGGTTAGAATCGCATCGTTGGCATTTCGCCAGCAATGCCCTTGTAGCTCAGCGGATTAGAGCATCGGTTTCCGGTACCGAAGGTCGCAGGTTCGATCCCTGTCAGGGGCACTTTGTGTTTCCCCCTTCTACTAGCTTTTATGCTGGTGGGAGGGGGTTTCTGCATTTTTGCCTATACAGTCGTTTGCAGCCGTTTACAGCGGTTTACGGTGGTGCATGTCGTGGAAATGTCGTGGGATTTTGGGGCCTCGGCGGTGGTGGTGTCGCCACCTCTAGAATGTGACCACAAACACACGTCAACCCGCTTGACCTGTCAACTGGGTGGTGTACACTTAAGGGTGTAAGGCAGAGAGCCACAAAAGAAAAGGACAAGAACAATGACCACCTACACCACCCGCAACGAAGCAATCCAGCGCGAAATCATCGAACCGCTCGGCGAGTACGCCAACGAGCACGACGTGGACACCATCGCTGACACCCTCATCAAGACCGAAGGCGAAGGCTTCTGCCTCGACGAGGACGCCGACTTCTGGGCCATCGTCGAAGCCAACGCCCTCTAGCCCAGCAGCCCGGACGGTCACCACGCGGGGGTTCGACTCCCCCGCCGGGCACCAAGAATCACCACCCGCCAGAAAGGAACCGCCATGACCACCATCGACAACCTTGCCGAAACCCTCCACTACATGCTCGACATGGACACCGACGCAGCTGAGGACGCGCTACGCACCTACATCACCCAACTCGAAGAGCTAGAGGAGCGTGACATTGACGAGGACGAGCTCAGCGAAGAAGATGCTGACTTCCTCATCGGTGCCGTGAAGTCCGCCCGCAACGCCGGCGACCTAGGACAGCGCCAGCTCGCCGCCCTCGAAGAAGCAGCCGCCGACTACCAGGACGCCGCTGACACCGCCGACGCACTGCGTAGCGAGCGCGACAAAGCAATCCGTGCCGCCATCGCCGCCGGGGCCAGCCAGGCCAGCGTGGCCCGCGCCGCCGGAGTCTCTAAGCAGGCCATCAGCAAGATGGTGCAGCGCTAATGCACGTCGGGGACAAAGACGGGCATGGCCGGTACGGCGTAATCGACGAAACCCCTGACGGCCTCCTATGCCATGAGTGCGGCAAGCGATTCAAGCACCTCTCTACCCATGTCAGCCTGGGCCATAAACTCAAGGTTGCCGACTATCGCGAGCGTCACGGTCTACATGCCAAAAAGCCCCTTGTGTCCCAGCAGGTTCGTGGCAATATGCGGACTTCATGGGAAAAGCACTCCAGCAAGCATCTCGCGGACTTGGACGCCCACCGCAACCCGCTTAAAGCAGTGGAGGCGTCGCGTGAGAGTAACCGGAATCGGTCTGCGGGGGCGAAAGCGGGACGTGCGTCTGCTCTTAAATCCCGGCGGGGGAGGCGTCTCACGCAGCAGGAAATAGATGTATTGAATGCTGCTCCTGGGATACCTGAGTGGTCCGAGATTGCGCACAAGATTCTAGAGGATTCTTCAGTGTCTGTGCGCTCACTGGCGGAGTCATTGGGAATGAAGCACGTGACTGCCCATCAGCGCCTTAAGCGGTATAGGCCTCCTGGATGGGAGTCGCGTGGTTCGGGGAATTTCTTCCCTGTGACAGAAGCCCCCTAAAACGCAGAAAATGACCCCCACCCGGCATAGGGTGAGGGTCAAAACTTCAAAGACTTTCACAAGTCTAGTTGGTGTCGGGGTAGGTGCTAATTTTCCACTCGGGGTACGTCATCATCGGCGGCGGCGGCAAGGTGATGTCCTTTTCCACGGCCCAGAACTGTAGTTTCCGCCAGTAGGCGGCTACATAGAGCTGATACTCGTGGTGGATCTTGTCCTTGGCGCGTAGCTCCCCCACCTCCTCGTCGAGGCGTTGAATCGTCTCCTCCATCCGGTCGAGGCGGCGCGCATCACTGGCCTCATCGGCGGCGATTGCAGCCTGCTTATGCCTGCTCAACGCCTTCGAGGCTGCGCCTATGATGCCGCCGTAATTCTCTGCGGCCTTGGAGAATAAGCCCGATACGACGGCGAGGATGATAGCGATGGAGAGGAAGAAGCCCAGGGGGTTCTTAGAGCCGGAAAGGAACGTGAGGATTTCGTCAATCTGCACTATGCTCCTTCCGGTTTTTCGCGACTGCCATGCGTACGGTGAGTGCCCAGGCGATAACTCCCCAGATGAACGCGGCACTGAGGTACAAGGTGAGATACCTCCAGTCATCTATCGTGTCGTCCGCATACACATTGTCCACGACCATGAGGGCGAAGGCGATGTAGATAGCTGCCGACAGCATTGCGCCCGAGCGGACGATATTATCCCGGTGTGCCACCAGCCCAGCGGTGATAATGAGAGCGGCGATAATGCACGCCAGCCCCCAGGCGAAGGCGGGGCCGATACTGTCTATCTCGAATACGCCGGTTCCGGGGCGGCTGTCCCCGAAGAGGTAATCGAGACCCCGTGAGGCCTCTTGGAATGCGAGCGCGGCGATAATGAGACGTAGGGTGCGGGTCACGGCGCTACTCCCTCGCTGTGGTCGGCCCCGTGTAGACCGGCAGCGTGGGCGGGGCCTGCTCGGCTTCTGCGGCCTGGGCCTGCTCGGCAAGGCGGCCCTCCATAGACGGGGTGACACCATCAATCGTGAGGCGGTTGACCAGCGTGGTGAGGATGAATCCCACACCACCGGTGACGAGGATGAACCACTCCGGGGCGTCTGCGAGGTAGACGGGTAGCACGCCAGCCAGCCACGCCAGGGCCTGCAGGATAAGCATGATGGTGCCCTTGTAGCGGAGCCACCACGGCTGAGCCGTAAGCTCCGCCGCGACCGCGCCAGCAACCTGCTCCCCCACCTCAGTGAGGATTGGTGAATACCGGGTCATCGCTTGCCTCCTAGGAGCTGGTCGAGTTTACGCTCAATACGGACAATCATCTGGAGCATGTGAGCAAGGGCGTCAACCGGGGTAATCCCCTTCCCCTTCTCGTTCAGCCCTAGCTGCTTCCAGCCGGGGTACGACGCCTCAATGTCTACGGTGCCGTCCTCGTGGACGACCTTGTCGCGCCCTCCTGTTAGCTGCTGTCGAATGTCCTTCACATCCGAGCCAATGGGGTCAGTGATGCGAATATCGACGTAGCGCTTGGTCTCCTCGGTTTTCCGGTCAATATGGTCGAGGATTTTTTGGATGTCGGCCATGCTTAGCTCCTCCTTCTGCTGTCCTGTGAATAGTGCTTCCAGCTGTGCGCGTGTGCCCCGGTAGGCGTTGATGTCTACGTTTGGTCGGCCCGCTACGGTGCCGCGAGACCCGTACTGCAAAAGGTCTGGCTTTCGGTCGCCTAGTGGGTAGTCCCAGCCGGGGTGACGGTCGCCGCCCTCGGCCGCGTACAGGCTGCGCGGGTCACCCACCCCGTTATGCAGCCCGTAATTGGACACCCACAGGTAGCCGAGGCCATTCATGGACGGTTCCCCGCCGCGCATGTTCTCCCAGTACCAGCGGCCCGTGTAGATACCGGGCACGTGGTAGCCGCGCCGCTCCAGCTCACGCTTCGCATCCCAAACGTCTTTCTCCACGAGCAGGTAGCGGCGCGGGTCACCGGCGGGATAGTTCATGTCTACGGATTCCACGTCTATCCACACGGGCAGGTCGCGGCGTCCTCCCATTTGCTGGTCGATTACATCGACCTGCTGGGCGATGCTGGTGCCCTCGGATGGGGCGCGCAGGTACCAGTAGGTGGAGACGAGCATTCCGGCCTGCTCGGCGTCCGCGAGGTGAGAGCGGAACACCCTATCTACGTGGGTGCCATCGCACAGGCGAATGATGGCAAACTCGATACCTTCCTGCTTGGCTCGTGCGCAGCTTAGTCCGTCGTTGTGCTCACTAATGTCGATGCCAAACAAGGTTCCTCCTGTGGGTCGCGGCTTGGTCTCCTTGGTGGGCTGTGACTCGCCCGGCCACTTCGCCCCACACAAGACTTCCTGCGGGTCAAGGATTGTCTGCCCAAGCACACGACGGGCCGGGGCCACCCATGAGTAGCGGTACACCTCAATGTGCAGGTGAGGCGCGACACCACCGTTGGTGCTCGAGTCTGGATTAATGCGCCCGATACGCTGCCCCTCCCGCACCTTTTGGCCCACACTCACCTCCGGGATGATGTGCCCATACACGGACTCGTTGCCCCCAACACTGGCGGGGTGGTCAACACGAATCCACTGCCCGAAACCACTGGCCGGGCCTGCCGCGATAACGGTGCCGTCCTTGATTGCGTAGATGGGCTTATCACCCGCGCCGCCAGCCACACCGTAGTCCACGCCGTAGTGAGTCGTGCCCCAGCGCGACCCGTACGGGCTGGTGACAACGAATCCCTTGGGCACTGGCATTGTGACCATTTTCCCTCCTTTGGGTATAAGAAAAGCCGCCTCGATGGGCGGCGTGTTAGTTAGGGGTTGGGGTTAGAGTTGCCAGGTGACGCTACCTGTGTAGGTGTTTCCCGCCATGGCCCCCATGGTGTTTGTGCCACCAGTAGAGGTGACGATTAGTGTGGCGACGTCACCTGGCGTGCGGGAATCAGTGAAGAGAAACGAGCATGCATCATTTTGTGGACGGTACGCTTGGGGGATTGCGTTACCGGGGACTACCCATCCACTGATATTGGTGGAGAATTCCAAGTTCTTAGCGTAAAGAGTCGCGGTAAACCCCTTTACCATCAACTCTAGCTGTTCAGCGGTGACCCCTTCGCGTAGCTTGCCGCGAAGGTCGATAGACACAGGGGTAAACGACGGGAGGTTGGATAGCTCTACGGGTACCCCGTCGGCATCGACAACCACGCGCCCATCTACTAAGTACGCTTTGTCTGTAGAAATACGCTTCATCATGCCCTCCTAGATAGGCCGGTAGTAAATACCAGTGTGGGTAAAATTGCCGGTCATGGTGACAGTGGTTTCAGTAGCATCCACCGGCACAGTCACAAGTGTGGATACTCGACCCGAGCCACCCGCAGGCGTAACCTTCCTCGTTGAGGTCACATCACCACTAGGCGATTTCACCGTCACCGTGCAGGTGATAGACGCGCCGGGTGTGGTCTTCACCCATGCGGACAGCTCATGCGTCACCCCAGCCGTCAACGCGGTCGCATCACCGCTCAAGGTTTGAGTCCAGGACGAGGTAACCGAACCGGTTTCCGCCCCGGCCAGCATGTGCGGGGCATGCCCAGCATCAGCCACAAAAAGACCAGAGTAGGACACGATTTCAATCTGCCCCGCGTCGCGGCGCCGCACCAGCTCATCCAGCACACGCACCAGAGTGTCTTTGCTGATGTAGCCACTCTCACCAATCACGTTGGGGTGCATCATGAGGGCCATGCCGAAGCGTGGCGGCAGCTCATTCAGCCAGCGCTCCACATGGTAGAACTGGGCAGTGTCCATCACGCGGTGCTTTAGGAATGTGCGCATCTGTCCGGTGAGCGGGTGGTAGTTATCGGGCGCGTATCCGGCGACAGCGGCGTGATGCCCCCAGATGAGCTGTCCGGCGTAGGTATCAGCAGACTCTACCGGGGTCTTGCCGAAGTACCCGTCATAGCCGCCGTCGGGTAGGCCCGGTGGTGCCCACGAGTCAATAACGAGGCGTGGGAACTGGGCTTGTAGGCGCTTTTTGGAGCCGACGATCTGGTCGTTAATCGCGGCGGTGCCCTTCGCATCGGCGTGGTTTCCGCCGTGGTTCCAGACTTCACCACCGTTTGACAGGGCCCACGACTGCACGGTGGAGGTGGCTACGGCGTCGTTGTTAGTGCCCATGTTGTCAGGGTTGAGCATCTGTGACCACGGCAGGCCGCGTTCTTTCAGCAGTGGGAGGATGATGTCGCGGAACTGGATGAGGTGGTGGTCGAAGCGGAGTGCGATAGCTCTACGCCCACCTGTACCGACGCTGCCTAGGCGGCGCTTGCGGAACTCGTCTTCGAGGACGCGGTGGCGAAGCGCGTGGGATGCGTCCCCCTTACCTCCATCAACGCGTACCCATTCTTTCCACTCACCGCGAGCATTGGCGGAGCGGTAATACACGCCTTGGCCGGAGTAGGCGAAGAACATTTGAATCTTCGCGCCCGTCTCGGAGTAGCCGGGGTTCATCACCCGCAGGACACCAACTGGTGTGATGCCTGCTTCGTTCACGACGGAGTTCGGGTCACCCGCGTTATTACCGGCTGCCTTTCGCCACTCACCTTCCGGGAGAGTGTTCCAGTCAGTGCCGTGCTCAATAGTCCGCTGCCGCTCCGTCACAAAAGTTTCAGGCCGGGCATCGTACTGCCACGCGCTCCACCCATCCGTGCCGTAGTAGCGGTAGCGCACATGGTACTGGCCCTTGGGGTCACGCCCTATGTACCACTGGATACGAGCACGACCAGCCTCCATAAGATACGAGGTAAACACCGTGCCCATGTGCCCGTCCGGTGCACCCACCGCAGCAGCCACACCCGCATGCACCTGCGCCGTACCCGGCTTCTCATTATCCAAGTGATCCGACGCGGTCAGGTAGCGCTCACCACTACCCCGCTGCAACTGGTCAACAGAATTAGCCAACAGGGCCTTAATGTCAGCTATCGTCGTGTTTCCGACACGCATCATTTCGCGCAGCATGTCTTTCACCGCTGCTGATACTGGGATGGCGTTAATCACCGCGTCGTTGAACTTCGTCAACCCCGCGACGGTCACGAACTTAATTGATTCCGTCCAGCCTGGCCCTTCCAGATACAGGTAGCCTGGACCCTCATCGGCAGTAACGCTGAAAGACCCGTCCGTGCCGATGCGCACGCGGCGCGGCTGAGACGTAGTAAGACCAGACGAACCCACCGTATACACAGGGGCCTTCACAGTCGCAGTAGTAACTTCCTCGACCGGCTGCGTCGTAATATCCTGCAGCCGACCAGACATAGTAACGGGCATCAAGGTGTCCTTTCAGGTCGTTAAAAGCTTATGACAATCGGGTAAACAGGACATAAAAGGCTTTCCCCTCCGGGGTACCTCCCTGCCCGACAACAATGGCTGTCTCGTTAGTGGAAAAGTTGACGATTTGTGTAGTGCCACCCACTGAGGCCACAGCCTGGTTTGCTACGGAAAGAATAAGGTTGGCACCGGGTTCTTGAATTAGCTCCACTCTCCAGAGCCCAGGCTTAGGCCGCATATTCGCGCCAGACCGATACGCCCATCCATCACTCGGAGCGCGAACATCGACCACGTTGGCTTGGTAGCCACTTCCCGTGGTGGTTCCCTTGGCTACGGCTTCTACGAGGCCGAAGGGTCGGGCGGCGTTCTTCTCCAGGGCGGCAACTCTTTTAGACAGCTCGGTGGCACCAGCGTTAGCAGAGTCGGCCTTAGCCGCAACCTCCGCGAAGACTTTGCCCGCCTCATTACCGGTGTGTTCAGCATCAGTGATGAGTTGTTGGGCTTCGGTGCTGCCGTCGACGCGGTAGTTGGTTTCAACCTGGTCGCCATTGTTTGGCCTAATACCCATTGTCTAGCTCCTCCATGGCCTTCAAGCGCTCTAGGCGCATGGCCTCAGCTGCAAGTTGGGATAGCTCAAGTGCGGTGAGGTCAGCCAAGGTCTTAGGTGCCGGGGTTGTGGATTCAGCACGTGCCCGCTGCTGCCCTATGGGTATCCATGCCACCTGTTCGCCTGGTGTGCCGGACCCGCCGAGCGGGTCAAGCTTCACCGCCGGGCCAAGCATCAGCGTCACGTCATACAGGCCGGGGCGTGAGAACACGCCGGCGAGTTTGCCGGTGTGGCGCTCCAACCTAATACCGGGTGGCAAATGGCCCTCCACGATGCGCACACCACGCCTATCCGCGCCAGGAACAACCATGTCCATGATGTCCCCAACGTTGGCGCGCTCGCGGTCACTATCGGTATCGAAGTCCACCGCCCAGCTCATGGTGATGGTCTCCGGCTCCCCCACCTCGAAGCGCGCCCCAAGCTCATCGAAGACGTGGCGTGCTGCCCGTGATTCGTAGCCTTCTGGCACGATACCGAGGAACAAGCTCGCATAGGGGTGCTCCGACTCGGGCACCTCCGTCGGGACAATGTAGCGGTAATCCATGATTATCCTCCCTTAGTCACGGCCAGCCTGCCGATGACGGCGCGGATGTTTTCCTTGTTGGCCTGGTACAGCTCGCCTGGCGATGCGAGCGATGCATAGTCACCGATGCGCAATGTCCAGCCGACTTCCTGCCCCGGCTTCGAGGTCCACGTCAGGCCAGACACGTACGCGGCCCACACCACGCCCCACGCGGTGACACCGATGGTGTCGCCCAGGTCGAAATCGCGGCCTGGTAGGTACGGGTCAGGGCTGTCGATAGAGAACTCGGCCGAGATGCCGCCCTCGGTCTCCTGTTTCGCCTGCCATGCCTTCTGCAAAGAATCGACCGTGTTGGCCTCACCTGGCTTCGATATGGCGGTGAAGCGTGAACGCCCGTAGTGGAACTGCCTATTCCGATCTACGTACTCGTTGAGGACAAACAGGCGGTCGGCGGACATCTCCGCCGCCAGCTCACCCGCGCCCTTAATCGCCTCAGCAGCCGGGCCACCAATCACAGGGATTGCGGACACAGTCGCCGCCACCGCCGACTTGATACCAATGTTGACGACTTTGTTCACCATATCCGGCGATTTACCACCCACGAGGAACCGGTGGTCAGTGGACTTACGTACCTGCACGCTCGGCGCATCCATCAACGTGTACACCACCCACGGTTTCCGCCCGTCCGCATTACGGACACCAACGTCCGCAAACTCCGTCGTCGAGGTGATGAAATCATCACTGCTAATCGTCCGCTTCAACTGGCGGAAAGCTTGGCCGACGATGCCAGCAGCACCCGTGACTGTAGCCCTAGGGGCGAAGTCAATAATCGTCGTCGGCAACGACAACATCGTGTACTCAGGGAAGGGTTGGGGGTCACCCGGTAGCCAGAGCCATGCGAAGGGCTGCACACCAGCCGCCGCCCACGTCGCCTTAAGCAAATCCCACGCGTTATCCCACCGCGCAGAGACGACACACCACTCAGAGCGGTTACCCGACATGACCGGCGAGCACACCACCGGATGCATCGACGGGTTGAAGCCCCGCCACTGCTCAGGGCTGGTGTACTTATCCGTCCACGAAAACATCGACGCCAGAAGACTCGGCTGCTGGTAGCCAATCAAATTGCGGCCAATCAGCTTACGGCTCACCTTCTCGGCACTGCCGTCCTGGCGGTCCTCCCACTGCGCCTGAACCACCTTGCTGCGGTTCGACGGGTCAGCCCACAGCGGCAAATGCTTCAAGTGCTCCATCGAGTCCACGCCAGTGAGCTCCACCTCGGCGGGATTACCCTCAGGGTCGCCACCATGCGGGCTAATCTCAAGGATGCGGTAGCAGCGGCGGCGCAGACCAGGGCGCTCCACCACAACGTGCACAGCGCCATGAATGAGCGCATCAAGGCGTCCACCCTCGTTTAAGCGGCGGAGGTCATCGCGCAGAAGATAGTCCACCACGGGATTAACCACGCCGGGCGACACCTCACCAGGCAGGGTCATGGACATGTTGCCCACGTCCGCAAAAATGCCACCCCACTCAGCGTCTACCCAGTCCTCAATGTCGAGCACCGGCTCCCAATTCTTGTCGTACAGGCCGACGTACTGGCCGTGGGCCCGCATGACAGCCTCACGGGTCCCTTTGTGCTGCTGCCAATCAACCACAGGTCACCTCCACGGACTCAGATAACGCGGGGTCACCTCAAGGGTCATGCCCGCACCCAACTGGAAATCATTCTTCGTATGCGGCTGTAGGGTCTCCCCCACGAGGACACCACGAAGCGAGGACCAGGTGCCGGTGTCGACGTTGCCGTCCCCATCGGTGACCTGTCCTTGCATGCCGCGCTCTAAATCAATCCACCGAGTGCCCGGCCCAGTAGCCAGACTCATGCTTAAACCACTGGGTAGGGAGAAGGAGGTGGCTTGCCCATCCCACCGAAGGCGAAGTTTCGGGGGTAGGTCGCCCGGAACCGTCACAGTGACGTTACCCGTATATGTGGCAACACCACCCGTCCAGTACCCATCAAGGCAACGATATTGAATACTATCCTCAATAAGGGTTACGCCGGACGGGTCAAAAGGAACCTCCCCAAACTCCACCAAACGGACACGCGCCTCACGGTCACCACCATCACGCGCCACAACCTTCAGCAGGCCGTCCTCAAAATAGGACCACGAATTACGCCAATCACGCAGCGTCTCCATCACAGACCCATCAGGACCAGGGCGCACAACCACATCCAAAGAACCCGTGAACGCCGGAACCTTCATGCCCAGAACTCGGGAACCGTAGCGGGTGACGGACTCAGCCGAAGCGAAATCCACACCACCAACACCGTCACCGAAACCGCCATCCTTTAGCACGACGCGCTGCTCATCAGCCTCCGCGTCAAGCATGGAGTGAAGGATGAACTGCTCACCAGGGCGGTGCGGCGCGGTATACACCACCTTGTAGCCCGGCGGGTCCGGCAGCTCGTATCCCGAAACACCGGAACCAAACCTCACGGGATGGACCATTTACATCGCACCTCCCCTAGTAGTCGCAGCAACAGCCACACCAGTACGACGGCGCAGCTTGCTGATTTCCTCCGTGTTGATAGTGACCTCACCTTCAACCTTGTCCACGCGCTTTCGCAGCACTTCCTGGCCTTCAAGATTGACCACTAGGGTCATTCCCTGGTCACCATTCAGGCCACCGCGCTTAATCTCACGCCACTGGTCACCGTTGAACACAGGCTCCGGTTCATTCGATAGGTTGAACGCAATGCCGCCCGGCTTGAGCCAGCCGCCCTGGTCGTACACCGCGCCAGCGCGGCGGGCATCAATGACGGCCCCGACGAGGTCATCATCCTCGTGGATGCCGATCTGGGCCATACGCCCGTCGTAGTCACCGGTCGTCATCAGGTGCTTGTAGGAGGCCACCGGCGAAGCGTCCCTAGCCGCGACACCGGTCTTCGCTTTTCCGCGCTCCTCAACCAGATTAAGAATCGCCTTAGCGGCATCCTCACTACGCAAAAGCAGGGAAGTATCCACCAGTCCAGCGTCGGCACCATCCCACGCGGAAGAGAATTCCTGGAAAGCACCCTTAAGCTGAACCTCCGGCTTAGCAGCAGAACCACCACCGCCGAAAACACCGGTCTCATTAACCAGCTTCTCGGCAAGGCCCATCTGCTGTGCATACCGGCCAGGGAATGCGGACACCTGAACCTTCTGCGCGGCAGCGCCAGGCTCCATGTCCTCCCACTTGAAGGTGTGCAGCTGGCGGAAGAACATCGCAGCGCTCTCGTACGGGTCCATGCGCTGCCAGACCTCTCCCCAAGCGCCGTTATTACGCTGCTGGAACAGCCCAACTGAATCGTAGTCAGAGCCAACAGCATCGTGACGGTATTTGAGGGACTCAGGTACAGCTTTGTTGGCCCACATTTTCATCGGATTACCCGACTCAACAAGCGCCGTAGCCACACCGATCTTCGCGCCCTTAGCACCCACACCAAGACGCTTAGCCGCCTCAGCAATCTCACTCGCGAAGAAAGGCTGACCCCACTCCGCAGTCTTAGATTTCTTGGCCTCATCCGGAGTCACAACAGCCGGAGCAACCGACTTATCCACCGGAACCTTAGGCTCCTCCTTCTTCGCAGAAGTCGGAACCTGAACCTGCTTCTCAGTGATGATGGAATCACCCGACGGCAACCAATCCCCCGGCTTACCCAGAAGAATCTTCGCCAGCAGGCCACCACCAAGACCAGCCATATCCAACAAGCCCTCAGTGAAATGCTCCACAACTGACTTATCGCCCAGCTCGTTCGCGGCGGTGGCAATAGCCGCCTCCTCAGGCGACAACTTCACCGTCTGCGAAGCAGAACCAGATGATGCGGACTCACCAGTCACCAGAGAAGTATCAATCTCCCCGGTCTCCGCCATCGGAAGAATCTCATTCATCTTCGGCGGCACCGGAGGCTTATCCTTCAGCCCAATCCAATAACGATCCGTGTACTGCGAATGGCGAGCACCGGCAGCGGCACCACCAATCTGCCCGTTACCGCGACCACCACCCATCTCCACATTCGTCGCATGGCCATTAGCGTCATAGATTGTGCCGGACGTGTGGCCACCGTATGGGCCACCATTGAAGAACCCAATCTCAAACGCGGACTTCCCAGGCGACATACCCGACGAAAAGCCCATCTGAGACAGAACCTGGCCCTCATTACCGGTAGCGAACTTGCGGCCCGCAAGATCCATGCCGATAGCGAACGCCGCCAACCCAGACATGGCACCGGAGCAGTCACCCCAGTTACCCAACAGGCCACCGCCCCACACGTAGGGCGAGCCCTCAAGCGAAGCGGGGGCCTGCTTACCATTCACATTCTGCCCAGAAGCGAACGCCAAAAGCTCCTTGGAGGACACGACGCCACCATTAGCGAAATAGTGGGCGCGCATCGGAGCGACAGCTGAGTACGGTGCCGGGGTAATCCGCTCACCGTCCTTATCCAGCACAGTGAGCCCAAAAATATCGGCAGTCTTCGCCAGAATCTCAGTGGAGCGCTTGCGCTTCGACTTGGCTAGTGGGATGTAGGACTCGCCACCGGTTTCCGGTTCAGCCCACACCCGCCACTCACCACCCTTGGCGATTTGCGCCCGGTGGTCCTCACGTGTGCCGCCGTTGGCGTAGCGCTCCAGCTTGTCGATGCCACCATCCACATAGGCGCGGGTGATGCCACCTTCCACGAGGACGAGGCCACCACTGGCGAAGCCCATCATGCCGCGTATCTTGTCCGGCATAATCGAACCGATAGCGTTGCCCACCTGACCAAACATGGACTTGATGCCGTTGATTAGGCCGCTGATGATGTTCTTACCGGCATTCACCAGCCACGAGCCAGCGGAGGCGAAGACGCCCTTAATCTTGCCGGGAATCTCCCCGACAACACTGAGCATTTCGCCAATCTTGCCGCGCACCGCGCCCACCATGTTGCCGACAGAGTCAGCGAACGCAGACACAACGCCCTTCGCGTTCTCGAAGATGGACTTGAAGAGGCTCATCGCCGCATTGATAGCGCCGCGCACCACGTTGGAAATAGCGTCACCCATCGACGAGAAACGGTTCCCGATATTTGAGAAATTACCCGTCAACACATCAGCCAAAAGACCAGCCGCGTTGCGGAAGAAATCCCACGTGGGCTTAATAATCCCATTCCAAATATCAGAAATCAGAGTGCCCAGAGTGCGGAAAGCACCACCAATCATGGCGGTGAAAATCGGGGCCACAAACGACGCCACCGCCTGCACCACCGACATGAATACCGACAGGGTTGGCTGAATAACCGAGGACCACACCGTAGAGATGACCGTGCCGACGAACTGCATCGCCGTCCAAATCCCCTTCAACGCCCCAACCACAATCGTGCCCAGCACCTGGAATGCATCACCCATGAAGGACACAACCGGGGCAATCCACGTCTCATAGAACTGGCCGAAACCAGTCGTAAACGTGGCCCAATTCTCCGACATGGAACCCCACGCCTCAACAACGAAGTCCTTCAACGCGACCAGCTTGTCGCGGAAGAGCTGTAAGAACGTGAAGATGGGAGAGTCCGGGTTCATGCCCAAAGCTTCGGCGTAGTCAGTAGAGTCGCCAGTCTTCCAGAACTCCAAAGCTCCGGAAACAATCTCCTTAACGCGGTCAACCGCCCCGGTGACTTTCTCCACCGTGGCATCCCACGCGCCGGAAATCGTGTCACCAATCTGGGAGAACACCGGGCCGAAAGTAGACTGCGCCCAATCCAGGCCAGCCTTGAACTTCTCGACAACCCAATCCCAGCCGGCGCCGAGAGCCTCCGTGAAGGACTCCCACATCTTGCGGCCGGTCTCGGTCTTCGTGAAGAACGCCCACAGGGCCGCACCGACCGCAACAATCGCCGCCGTAATCCACGTAATCGGGGACTTCCACATCGCGGTATTCAGGAGATTCTGCGCGACAGTGGTCTCCATAATCGCGGTCTTCATCGACTTCATAATGCCGACGAATCCGCCAGCAGCCTTAAAGCTCTGCACCGCGTTATAAGCAGCAATACCGGCAGTCAAAGACCCCAGAGCACCCACAACACCCAGAACCGGTCCCTTATGCTCACCAATCAGTTTAAGCGCATCAGCAACACCAGACACCGCACCCTGAGCAATCTCCAAAGCCGGAACCAAAGAGTCAAAAACCGCCGTCGCAATAGGCTCCAGCGCCAACATGGCCTGATTCTTAAACTGGTCCCACCGCTCGGAGAAATCCGCGGTCTCCTCCGCCAGTCCCCCAATCGTGTCTGAGGTGGCCCCCGTCGCATCCATGAAATCATCCACAGACAACGTGCCGGTCTTCACCGCATCCACAAACTGAGCAGCACCACGAGTGCCGAAAATGCCGGACGCCATATCAATCGCAGCAGCATCATCACCAGCGCTAATCAATTCCTCAATTGACCCGATGGTTTCCTTGAGCGCTTCCGGTGCATCACGCCCCTCAGACGCAAACTCCGCCAACGCACGCTGCATCGACTGCAGAGTCTTATCCGCATCCAGACCAGCCTTATCCATCTGGCCCACAAGCGCAGCAGAATCAGACATCGAGAAACCGAACCCACGCAAAACGGGGCCAGCCTTCACCGCCGACTGCGACAACTCAGTAATCGTCAAACCGGTAGCCTGCGAGACTTGGAACAACTCGTCCAGCGCGCCCGGCATGTCTTTCGCCTCGATACCGAAACCGCTCATGGCCTTGGACACCTCGTTGATGTCCGCATCTACGCCGAGGTTCTGCAGCTGCATGAACTGCGCCGTCATCTCCTCAAGCGGCGCACCAGTCAACCCCAGGCGCGTATTCAGATCCGCAAGCGTCGAACCAATAGCCCCCATGTCAGAGCCGACACCAATGGACTCGCCAGCAACCTTGCGCATCGAATCCTGCAGCTCCTCAAAAGCAGCGCCACTAGCGCCAGTACCTGCACGAATCGTGTCATACGCATCATCAAACTGGGCACCAATGTCATACGCAGCCTTACCAGCCGCGCCCACAGCACCAACAACAACCGCGCCGGCAGCGGCAATCTTGCCCAGAGAGACCTCAAAGCCCTGGCCCTTACCGTCAGCATCAGCCGCGGCCTCACCGAACTCCTTGGTCGCACCAGTAGCCTCATCCGTCGCGGACTCCAGCTCCTTCTGCGCCGCCGCGAGAGAATCAGAAGCACGCTTAGACTCGGCCATGGCCTTCTCTACGCCCTGCTCCGCCTTCTCAACATTCTGCGCAGCAGTCTCCACGCGGGCGCGCTTATTCAGCACATCAGCCTCAGCCCGAGCCAACTGCTCAGACGACGCCTTACCCGACTTCTTCATCTCAGACAGCTTCGACTCCGCAGCCTCCAACTGCTTCGCCGCAGCCTGCGACTTCAACACCTCAGAGTTACGCTTCGACTCAGCAGCCGCCAGCTCCTCCGAGGACTTCTTCACACGGTAGTTGGCCTTCTCAACCCGCTTCGCCGCACCATCGGCACCGCCTTGAATACCCTTCTCGATGGAGTCGCCGGCCTTCTTCGCAGCCTTCGACGCCGGGGCCAAGAGCTTATCTTGAAGCTCCTTGTTGATGCCGGCGAGTGATACTGTCACCGGCAAAACGCCATAACCGGCTGCACCTGCCATGGGCTAACACCTCCATCAAAAAAGGCCGCACAGGGCTTACCTGGCGGCGTTAAACTTTCGGGCCTTCTCACGCGCCCGCTCCATCGCAAGCTCACGCTCCTTGGCGCGACGCTCACGCTTCAACTGCTCCCAACGCGGATGCTTCTGACCGTTCAAACTTGACCAAATATCCATCAATACCGATGACACTTCACTCACCGGAGGCCGGTCAGAAATCATGGAATGAAACAGCGACTCCGGCGGCAAATTCTCCGCAAGAATCAACAACCGCCGCAGAGTCATACGTGAAGCTCCCCCGTCCTCACGGTAGAAATCCCGGTAATCCAGGTGGTAGAAGCGCTGAAAATCGACCTCTACCAACTCCTCATGCTGAGCAATGAGGTACAGAAGCTCTATTTTCCCTGGCGGCGCTCACCCCACGCCGAAAACACGTCACGGAACTCATCAACCGACAGGCCAAGGTCCATCAGCTTAAACACCTGGTCCTCACCAATGAGCTGCTCCAACACACTCGGAATGTACTTCTGGGCATAGCGCTCATGGAACACGAACATCATTCCAGCGGGCGCGGCTTCACGAGTCCACCGGTCCTCAATCTCGATATCTTCACCGTTGACCTCGATGGTGAACGTAGGGTACTCCACCACCTCATCCGCTTCGCCGGTGGTTTCTTCGATGACCTCAGCCTGCGCCCCAGTGGCGTCCTTCGGGTCGATAGCGTCGTCGGTTTTCTTCTTGCGAGTAGTCATGGCAGACCCTTTCACATTGAAATTGTTGAATAAGAAAAATGGGCAGACCAATTGGGTTGAGGGGTAGGGGCGGTCTGCCAAAAATCTCCCCTACCCCATCGCATTACTGAGTAGCGCTAGCCTCAGTGTCAGCGCCGCGAGAAGGAGCCTCCTCCGCAGCGTCGCCAGTGGCGTTCTTCTTCTCGGAGAAGCGAATGACCTCCGGCAGCTCATCCGGGGTATCGTCACCCTTCAGGCGCAGGTAGTCGTACAGCGCGCCGTACTGGTCCTTACGAATCTCAGCCTTGAAGCTGATAACCGAAGCACCATCATCGTTTCGCTCATTACCGTTCTCGGAGTAGACGAGCGCCTTACGACGAGACACGTCAATGTAGACATCACCAAAGCTATTGGTGGTCTTGAACGCGATGAAACCCTCAGCGGGGTTCTCCGGCGCCATCAGGACACCCGGCTTGCCCTCCTTGAAATCAGAGCCAGGCCACAGCAGCGGGAAAGTAACGTCGTTCATTTCGAGGGCGTCGAAACCACGAACGTCCTTCTTGAACTTGTTGTTCAGCAGCTGCAGCACGCCGCCAAACGAGTTGATTTCAGTGCGGTCTACCTCTGGCTCCTGAGTGATAGCGGAACCATCATTCAGAAGGCCAACGAAAGACCAGACCTTCGGGTCGAATGACCCGTCAAAGCCGATCTTCGGGTCCTTTTCGGTGGACCAGTACACCTCGGCGTCCTTCCAGACATCAATCATCCGGGCGCGATCCGTTTCCAGGGTCTGAGTGCCCTGGCCAGTGTTAGGGGAAGTCATCCTCTAAATCCTTTCTTAGTAGACGCGGCCACCACCGTGACCGCAGCAACCCAGCCCTTAACGTCCTCATCCTTCACAACGAGGAATGGGCCGGGAGATATGCGAAAACCCCCAACACTGTGGGGGTTGAGAAGCCAGGCCTCAATCTCAGCGGCAACCCGCCGAACCTCTGGCTCATATTTGCCGTACACGTTGACACGAACATTCTCAGTCGATGTAGCACGACCCGAGCGAGGCGAACCATCACTCGACACCGTCACCACCGGGCCATCATCAACCGACCACCCTTGCGGGATAGTCGCGACAACCCTCATCGGCTTCGCCACCACACCGCGCAAAGCGCGGCGAATGACCTCCGGAGCATTCCGCTGAATGAAGAAATCCACGCCACTCACCTCTGGCTGTAGCGGTGCACATCCAGACCCTGCGACGCAGCAGCACGCGTCAACGTGCCATGCTTAGCTTGCATCGCCAGGCCCTTCGCATGCGCCAACGTCACCAGCGCGACAGGCCGGCCATTACGGTCAGTCTTCATCGTCACCGTCACCGGAACATCACCCTCAACCGCACCAGCAACCGCCTGCGCCTTCGACGCGAGCTGAGGGGCCAAAGCAGAAAGATTCTTCTTGTACCACTCATCCGGGATATTCAGCTGAGGTTTACCAACCTTAGCCATTAGCCCTCACCCCTCACACAATCGAAAACCATTGATGGGCGATGCCGCCGGTACACAGGGCGACGATGCTTAGACCAATCCCACGCGGTGATACGCACCTGGTAGCGCTTACCGCGAACAGTGACCTCATCACCATCAGCGACCTCAGTACCAGCCGGTGCCCACACACGCAGAATGTCTTTCGTGCCCTGCTTATCCTCATCCGACATCTCAGACAACGACAACGGCTGAACCGACTTCACCATGACCTCACGGTCAGGCCCGCCGGCCACGGGGTACCCATCATCATCCACACCACCAGCGGCACCATGAACGATTATCGTTTCGGCCACGCGTACACCTCCGGCCAGCGTCTGGGCGGCGGGAAGCATCCACGAGCACCACCCGGCATACACAGGCCAAGCTGGGCACGCTGCGCATCAGTCAGGCGCACACCGCCGAAACTCACGCTGTCCACATCGGCATAGGTGATACTGTCCGACTCCTGTCCAGTGGTGGAAGACACCGACCGCACGCCAGCATTAGGGCCAACGAGAATCGCCGCAGACGCCATTTCACGAATCACGCGCCGCGCCACAGACCCCAACCACGGCACCGTTTCCAGCTCCTGGTCAAAGTCACGGCCACAGCGCATGAACTCAACCTCAATGAGGTCAATGGCGTCCTCAATGAACACGCCTAGGCGCTTCATCTCCTCACCAGTCAACGACTGGGGAAGACGCTCGGCCACATACTCGGCACTAATCTCAAGCATGCTGCACCTCCCTCACTATTGGGTTGCGGCGATGATGTCCTTCTTCGACAAGCCCTTAGTGACAATCCCCAGGGACTCGGCGTACTTACGCCAATCATCAATCGACGCGGCACGAGCCGGACGCTCCACCGAACCGGCAGGCTCAGCAGCCTTAGGCTCCGGCTTCGCCTCTGGCGTGGGCTTAGGCTTCGGTTCAGGATTCTTCGCCGCTGGCTTCGCAGACGAATCAACCAGCGCACCACAAGCCTTAAGCCACCGTGCGGTCTCCTCATCCACCTCAACGACAGAACCCGGGGGATGCACAACATCCTCCGGGCTCCAATACTTCGCCAACGTGACCTTGACCATTAGGCGATACCCGTCAGCTTGACGACAGCCTTCGGATTGTCCACCGCGATAGCACGCTTGCGAACAAGGTCAGAGCGCCACGACATCGTCGGGCCACCAAGCTCAGACTGGCCACCCTCGGAGTACAGCGGCGTCGCGGTCAGCGGCATCGTATCCGACTTGAAGCCAACGCCCTGCGCCTCAAAGATGTACGCGGTGCCAGCCTCAATCAAACGCGAAGTAGCCACACGCAGCGTGCCAAACAGCTCAGTGGAACGCAGGCCACCAAAGATGGAATCACCATTCTGGTCAAGGAACACCGGGTTATCCAGAGCGGCGTCACCGATGTAGTACTTCTGAATCTGCTCATTACGAATCATCTTCGTATAAGAAGCTGGGTGCAGCAGAATCGTGTTCGGCTCGTAATCGAACTGGCGGTCAGTATTACCGTCCTCGTGAGCGGACTGCACCAGCTCAATCGCATCAAAAGCATCCTTTGATGGGTCGCCACCTGTCCACGGCGCAGACGCCTGAAGGGACGGAATCTTCGCTGCCTCAAACACCCCAAGGACCGCGCTAATACCGTGGCGGATGACTGTCTTTTCCAGCGCCTGAATATGGCGATTAACCTTGTCGACCTTGTTCTCGTTCTTCATTTCATACGAGATGCGGATAGCCTCACCGGTCTTAATGCCGTAGGCGGCACGCAGAGCACCAAACTCTGGGGAGGACACCGGAATCTCACCAAACTCGGCGATTTCCTCAGCATCGTCGGCAAGGTACAGGCCAGCGGCTTCATGGAAAGCCACGACGCCCTTGTTGTCTTCTGCCTGGCGGAAGAACAGGTCTTCCAGGAACTGTCCCTGAAGACCATCAATGACGCGCTGGGGGATGAACGTCGGGTCTTCCAGCATCTCGGAGACGGTCAGCTTCGGGCCGTCGTAGGCGCTAGTAATGAGCTCACTCATTCTTAATTCTCCTTCTCAAAAAATTGTTGGGTTAGCCCGCTGCTGCCGGGGCAACAACCGGGGTGACAAGGGTGGTCTTGATGGTCTTGCCAGCGCCAGGGCGGGCAGCAACACCAACAAGCAGGGAGCCAGTGGCGGACACCTTGCCATCAGCGGCGGCGTACACCGGCGCGCCCTGCTTAATCGCGGTGGCGTCACCATCAACCTCAAGCGGAACGGTGGCGGGGCCAATGTGGACGGCGACGATGCCCGGCGCGTCCAGCGCGAGGGTGTTAACTGGCTGCTCTTCCTTCGGCGCGAACGCGTTCTCAGTGACGGCACCAAACACGGGGCCGGCAGCGGTGGCGTGCTTCACACCGTTCTCCCCGACCTGCACGAGTCGGAACTTGGTGACGTCTTCCTCGGCCTTGTAGCTAATCGGGCCGGAGCGGAAAGTGGGATTCGACATGACTTCTCCTTAGTGAAAGTTCTTGCGGGAAAGAAAGCCGACCTTGTCGGCCTTCGCGGACAGGTTCTTCGACGGCTCCTGCTCGGTGTCCTTGCCGTAGCCAATTTCCGCACGTGGGATGGTGCCAGCGGGGTTAGAGCCGTAGATGTCGCGGGCTGCTTCGGGGTCGCGCTTCATCGCAGCAATCGCCTTGGTGCGGCGGGCGGCGGAGATGCGGCCTTCCTTAATCCAGCCGTCGACCTCAGCAATAAGGTCGGCTTCCTTCTGCTGCTCCATCGCCTTCCAGCCGTGCTGCGCAGCGGCCTTAAGCTCGGCGTAGGTCTCAGAGTCAAGGGTGACGGTGTCATCCGCCGGCACAGTCGGGGCCGGGGTGGACTCAGCTGGGGTGTCCTCCTCAGGCTCAGCTGCGGCCTTCACCGTGACCGGTACGGTCAGCTCCACCGGGGCATCCCCACCGTTAGCGGTGACGGTGAACTCCACGGTGGTGTCCGGCTCCACGTTGGCTGGCGCGGTGACCTTGAGAACACCCGTGTCCTCAGTGACCTCACCAGTCCAACCGTCCGGGGTGCTGGTCAGCTCAAACGCGACACCGGCGGGCACCTCACCCACTGGGGCGACCTCAACCGCGCCGGTTGGGACGACAGTCGCGTCCTCCGGGTATGCAAGGTCAACAGTGGCGGTCACGGTAACCTCTTCATTAAAAAAGCCGGAGAGTGCGCGCTGCACGTCCTCCGGCTTCTTGCCCAACTCCTGGGCAAGCTGATTCAAGATACTCACAGTATCCCCTTCCTGCCCATCACTGGGCGTAGTAGTTTCGTCCCCCGATACCGACCGGGAAATAGGCGGCGGCGGAGCCGCAGCCCGGTTAGCGAACTTGAAACGACGTTTCGCCAACGACGCCGACGGGGCCGGAACCTTCGACTTCTCAGCCACAATCCCATCCGCCAACCCGGCGGCTACAGCCTCCTCGGCGGTGTACCAGGTCTCCGCGCTCATCGCGTCCAACCAGTCCTGAATCTCACCGCCGGCTTTCGCCGCGTAGATAGCGGCCAGCTTATTGTCCTGACGCTCAAGGTCAGACAGTGTCTTGCGAACCTCATCCGCATTACCCTCAGCCAAAGTCCACGCACGATGGATCATCAATTCCGACGACTCCCGCATCAGCACACGGTCAGCACCGCCCACCGCGATGAACGACGCGGCAGACGCAGCCAGTGATTCCACAATCACAGTGACCTCACCATCGTGGTTCTTCAAGGCCTGCATGATGTCAATGCCTTCATAGACATCACCACCACCAGATGAAATGCGTACCGTCACGTCGCCGGAGATTTCGGAGAGTTGAGCCATCACCGACTTCGCAGTAATCGCATTCTCAGGCTCCCAAAAATCCGGCCCAATCGGCCCATACAAAAGAATCTCGCTCATACCGGGCCTCCTTCCTCACTACTCGTAGCCGTATCGGCATCACTCGAAAGCGTGACGCCTATCTGCTCCTCCAACTGCTGCCGCTGCTTCTTCGACTCAAGTGCATCGGTTAGCTTCTGCTTCGGCGGCAGCGTGTACCGGCGACGCAGGTCTTCCTCAAGGTCTTTGTCACCAAGAATCAGGCCGGCATTCTTCAGCCCCGCGAGGTCAGCGGCGCTGATTTCCTTCTTCGACGCAATCGGATCGAACGCGATACGCGGCACTAGGCCGGTGTGCTCAGGGAACGCAACCCGCACCAAGTCCTCCACAATGTGCTGGGTAGCCACATCCGCGAGCCACTCCGCTGTGGTCTGCAACGACTGGATAAACAGGTCTGACTGGGTTTCCGCCAGGGCATAACTGCCGCCCTTGCCCTCAAGGTTCAGGAAGTGCGCCAGCACCGACTTGGCAATCATGCTGTCGTGGTAGTTAATCGCCTCACGCGGGCTAACCAACTGCCCCGAGGTGCCCAAAAGCTGCAGCTTTGCACCAAACGGAATCGACGCCCCAGAATGCTCACCAGCGCGAAATCCCTCAACAACGGCCTGACCATCTTCAAGGTCTTTATCCGGGTCAATCGCCACATCCGAGCCGGTATACACAGGTACCCCCATGCCGTTACGGTCCAGGGTGTTCAGCTCAAGACGCAGCAGCGAGTCCCGCAGCTTCCAGTGCTTGTACGCGGGGCGCAGCACCGACTTACCCGTCCACTGCGAACCCTCATCATCGAAGACATAGGCCACGAGCCGGTCCACCGGAATGACACGCGCCTCATCCACCCGGGAACGAGATGCCAGCGGCGTCTGACGAATCGACGCCAGGCCACCATCATCATCAACATTGATCTGGTCAATCGTCCCCGGCCACCGCGGCGCCAGCTTCACCAGACGCTCACGTCCATCCAGACCAGGCTCATAGACCTGCTCAAAGAACATGTGCCCAAACTGCAAAGCCTTCAGCGCTTGCTCTAGGTGTTTCTCCCACGACACCCTGCCGGTGCGCGGCGCGAACGGCTTATTCGGGTCCTCACCCTTCGCCCTAAGCCGCAAATCCTCACACACCGCGGCGACAATCTCATCCGGCGCACCATTAGGCTCCACAAACCACGTAGCGCGCCGAATCGGCAACGTTACGGCACGCAGCACTGACGTGACCTGAGCGTCCTCGCGCCCCATCTTCGCGAACACTTTCGCCGAGTGTGGGAACCGCAGCCCCCAATTGTCCTCCGCGAGCGCAAAATTACGGGTGGCCCTTGCATGGCCTACCTCGCGCACGTTCAAACCAGCCACAGGGGCCACCTCCTTAGAAACTCATCTCAGACACACGACGCTGCTTCTTCACAGCACGCGCCGAGCTCACATAATGACGGGTGCGCTTCACCTCAACCTCAACATTGCCGATACCGAACTCTTGCAGTCCCCACACCGCAAGCGACGCGGCGACCAGGACGGTGACGTCACCGGAATACCGGTCAAGACTGCGATACCGGCCATTCTTCGACCTCTCCTGCGCCGCCCCCAACGCATCCAACCACCGCTGCGAACCATCATGCGCAATCCGTTTCTCCGCCCACATGCGGAGAAACAACTCATATGCTTTCGAAACCTGCGAACCGCTCAATGTCTCCGGGGCAACCCCGATACCCCGCAAAGGCTCCACAAGCGTTGAGCACTGGCCCGACGGGTCCAACACCACCGCCGACGGGTCATTCAGCTTCACCGTGCTAGCGACCTTCTCAACCACCAGCGCCCGGTCAAACTCCTCATACGGAGCCAGCGACAGAAACACCTTGTCTCCCCACTGCGCAGCAGACACAACGCCCACAGACTCACCATCCGGGGCCACATCCACCGCCAAACACGACTCCCCCAACGACGACGGCATCAACGCCGACGCAGCAGACCAATCCTCAAAATCAACGACGGGGACAAAGTCATCAACCACGTCCCCATCACGAGGCACCCACTCACCCTGGCCCAACGTCTCCACCAGGAACGGCTCAAGAAGTGCCTCCGACGTCCGCGCCGAAGCAGCCTCGGCACGAACCTCATCCAACTGCACACCAGGGCGTGGCTCATCCACCAACGACGGATTAGCCTTCACCCACGTCGACTGCTCAAACGGATCGTCCCCATCTTCACGACACCACTCCTTAAACAGCATGCCGTCCACACCATCCAACGCAGCCCAACGCTTCGCAGAGAAAATCGCACCATGAAAATGTTCACGAATGTTCACCGGCGACGAAATGAACACCTTCTGCGCATTCGGCCGCGCCTTCGTCGTGTTATTCATCGCCGCATAAACCTCATTCGGGAGGTCAAAGCACTCATCAAAAATCAGCCAGTCAAACGACAAACCACGACCGGTCTTCTTAGTACGCGTGCGATAGTAAATCTTCGCCTTATTCGGGAACTTGATAGCGTCCTTGCCATTACCAAGCACCGGCTTCGGGTACTCGCCCGGGTACTCATCCTCCCACCACTCCATGAGCGCAGGATTCGCCTCAATGACATCCCACAGGCGGTCACGTGCATCCATCGCCGTATCTAGGAAGTGCGCCGAATGCATGATGCGCTCCGCACCACACAGGTAAATAGCCACCAGCTCCAGGGCTACAAGCACCTCGCCCTTGCCGTTCTGGCGGGCCAGGGACACCACGACCTCACGCGAAGCCCACATGCCATCATCAGTCTGCAATAAAGCATCATGCAGCAGGTTCTCCTGCCACGGGTACAAGCTGAGACCAGCCCAACGGACAAACTCGCAAGCCTTATTAGCAAATTCAGCGTCACCAACCGGCACATGCTGACGAGTCGGTGTCTGACACCCAATCAACCACGCAGGCTTAGCCACCAGACACCTCCACTAACTACTTCACGAGCTTGAAACCGCCGAACTTATCCGCCTTCGAGGCTAAATCAGCCCCCGACGAGCCAGAGCGCTGCCCAAACAGGTCAGGTCGCTCCTTCACCCAACCCCGAATCTCAGCTGAGGCCATCCGCTCCACCTTCACCGCCGGGTGCTCGATAGGCTCCCCCGACTCCTTTGCTGCCAAAGGCCCCTCAGCAGCGATAATCTCGCGGGCCTCGCGCACACGACCAATCAACTGGGCCACAATGGCGACCGCACGAGCGTCGAACTCCGACAGTTCCCTGCCGTCCGCTAAGCCCTTCTCTAAATCCTCAAGAGTCATTCCTTACCTCACTCTCTGTTAGGCCGTCAGACACGCACACAGACCCGAAAAATCCGGCGTTACGTGGGGAGAGAGACGGGCTGACTCAAGGGCAGACGGGGCGGAGTCAGCCGGCCAACCCGTCTAAGATTATTGGTGGCGGGTTTCATTAAGTTGGTCATGCCCAGACGAAGCCTTGACCTGTGGTTTCTCCGCCTGTGGGCTTCTTCTTTGGCCTGTCCCATGCGCCACCCGAGCGGTTGCAGGTGCGATGCAGCAGCCGCGTGGCTTTCGTGCGCTGTTTGTCCTGGGCGTATTTGAGCGCGCTGCCTGGTCCGTGGTCGGCTTCGAGTGCTGCTCCGTCGAAGTTCTTGGCTGCGGTTTTGTACATTGGTTTGCCGCATTCTGGGCATGGTGTGCCGTCTTTGAGTTGTGCCATGAGTTTGCGGCGTTGTTGCTGGTGTTGGTGTCCGTAGCCGCGCTCATGTGTGCTTTTCTTCGCTGCTGGTTTGTTGTCGTACCATTTCGCGGCGGCAATCAGTGAGGCTTTGGGCCGCTCGGTCTTGCAGCGTTTCATCACGGTGTCTTTGCCTGGGTCAATGGTGTGGATAACCGCGCCCATGGCTCGGTAGTCGTTGAGCTGCTTAGCGCTGGGCTTGGTGTGAATGAGCCACGCTGTGCAGCCCTGCTTGATGGCCGCGTCGATGGCTGCTTTCCGTGCTGCTTTCGCCACGGCCAGGATGTGCGCCGCGTGCTCATGATTGTCTACATCGACACCTGCGAGGGTGTTGGCCAGGTGGTCAAGGTCGATGCGAATGTCGCCAGGCTTCGCGTGCTCGGCTATGTAGGTGGTTTTACCTGCTGCTGGTGGTCCGGTGATGACGATGAGGGTCACAGTCACCTCCCTTGTTCTTGTGCCTTACTCCGGTCGTGAGCCGGCGGCCTGCGTCCCTCGGGTGTTGCTCGAAAAACCTCAGCTCGGTCAAAAAGTGGTGAGGGTTGGCGGTAAGACGTGGGTTTGGGGCGCGGGGTGTAACAAACCTGTATCTAGCGGTCGTAGTTGTAGATGCTGTGCGCCCCAAAACGACGAGAACCCCGGGGTTTCCGGGGCATAAGTTGTCGTCGCGTCGATTGTACCGTGTGCCGTGTGGTTGTGTCTATATGGCGGGCTTGCTGGCGTGGGCTATGACTTCGGACATGAGGTAGAGGTTTCTTCCGTCTTTGCGTGTGGTGGTGGTGATGTGGCCGTAGCGTGCCCATTGGCGGAGTTTGGTGGCGTCGATGGTGATGCCTTGTTGTGCGAGTCGGTAGCAGATTGAGTCGCTGGTTTGGCGCTGCTCGGTGTGTGGGGTTGTGCCGTGTTTGTTGCGGATGGCGCGTGCGAGGTAGGTGGCCTGTGTGCTGAGTAGTTCTGCTAGTTCGTCTACTGCTGGGAACTTCTCGCTGATTTCCCAGGCGTTGCGGTAGATGTAGGCGCAGAGAACACTGGGGCGGTGTTCGTGGCCGTATCCGCTTGCGCTGGTGTGGTTGAGGGCGTCGCATGCCATGCTTCGTAGTCCGCCGGGGATGCGGTCGTTGGGGCTGTCTCGCATGAGTTCAATTTGAAGGTTGAGCGCCCAGTCGCCGTCAGGTTCAGGGGTTTGCGAGGTGAAGTTGGGTTTCATCTTGCGCACTTGCTCCTGGCGTTTGGGTGTCCATTTGAGTTCGTCCAGGGTGGCGTATAGTCCGGCAAGGTCTCGTGCTAGGTCGCGGAGTTGGAACTCGTCAACGCTCATTGATCCTCCTGGTACTTGGCTGCGTCGAGTAGGAAGTGCGCTAGTGGTTTCCATTCGTGTCGTGCGAGGTTAAAGGTGTCGCCGCCTGATATGAGGTGGACATACTCTCGTTTGTTGGTGGCGGTGAGGTCGCAGACCGCGCCGCTGGGGTCTTCGATGGTCGTTTGCCTGTATCCGAGTTCGCTTAGCGCTTTAGTGAGCCGCTCGGTGCCTGTGGTGAACCTGTAGGTTTCGGGTTTGGCTGTGCGGGCCATTCGGTCGGCGTAGCGCATGGCCATGCCCCATTGGGGGAAACGGAGTCCTTGGGGCTTTTCCCACCAGTTTTCATGCGCGGGGACGGCTATCCACCGCAGCCACCTATCCTCACGGTCTTTGTAGACCTTCCAGCGTCTCATGCTTTCTCCTTTCGGCGGGCCAGTGCAAGCAGGGCCAGTGCGAGGGGCCGGAGTTCGTCGGACCAAATCTTGTACTCTCCGCGGTCGTTGCATAGCAGGGCTGCGTATCCGTCCCAGTCACCGATAGGTGCTAGGTGCCAGCGTCCGTCCCATGAGTACACCCAGGGGTCATCGGGGTCTACGAGGTAGCCGTAATCGGGGTGGGGGGCTACACGCGGCAGTGTGACCTCGATTGTGCGGGCGCGCTGGTCGGCGTAGGCCATAGCTTCTTCATAGGTGCGGAAACTGCGTACCGTGTTTTGCCATTTACCAACTTCTCCTGCTACCCAGGCTGTGCCGTCGGGGATACAGGCGTGAGGGTGAAGTTTTCTTACTGCCCACCGGCTCATGCCGTCTCCCATTCCCCTACCCAGCGGCGGATGTCGTGGCTACTGCGCGGTTCATGGTCGGGGTCAGCTACCGCATCGCCGGTGAGGATGTTGCGTTCTGGGTCGTACTTAGTGTTGTCGTTGAGAGTTATTTTCGTCTTTGCGGTTTGCCATTCCCCTGCTGGTGGTGTGCCATCCGGTGCCCAGGCGCGAGGCAAATCGGGGCGCGGGGTGACTTCACTCGTGCTTGCCCATTCGCGCACGGGTCGCCCGTCAATAAAGCGAATGACCTCCACATTTACGCCGCGAAATTTCACGCCGTCAGTGATTGAAATGAGCACTTGGCCCCAAAATGTATGGTTGCCCCACATACCGACACATTCGGCACGCTCCGTGGGGGTCATGTCTGCGAGAGTGGTCATAGGTCTAGCTCCTTTTTGACGTTGAGGTTTGTCATGATGGCCCCCACGAGGCCGGATGCCAGCATGATGGTGGATAGTGCGATGTGGCCTTGAGTTGCTTGGTGGATGCCGTTGGCGGTGGGCAGCATCATGAGGGCAGCGAGAAGGTAGGTTTTGCCGACGATGCGGATGACTTCTTTGGTCTCGCTCATTCCTGCTCCTTCAGTTGGTCGTAGATGGGTGTGGCCTCTGGAGTGTGGTGGTTGTCGCCGTCTAGTTGGATGCGGTCGGCGTAGATGGTGAGGTGCACGCGGTGGATGTTGGGGCGGAGTATTTCCACGGTTGGGGCTTCGTCACTGTGTAGGAGTGGGAGGCCGTCGAGGGTGATGCCGCGTGGGCTGACGTTGATTCTGTGGGGTCTCATACGTCTGTCTCCTGGATGGTGCCGTGGATGATGAATTCGGCTTCGTGGTAGCCGGTGATGCTGAGGTGATACAGCTGGTCTTGCAGCATTTCGATGTGGATATCGGAGTCGGTGGCTTTGAATTCGTCTATCGTGCCGCCTCTATAGCTGATGCTCATGCTTCCCCCTTGGCATATTGGGCTGCTGCGAGTACAGCGAGGGCGAAGAAGCGGGCTTCCGCTGGGGTGAGGTCGCCGGGTTCGACGCGCTGCACCATGACTCTGCCGCCTGGTGCCGTCCATACGCTCGGCCCTGTGAGGCCTTGGGGTAGCCAGCCCTTACCACCCGGCACAATGATTCCCGCGTCGTTCGCCTCCGGGAGGTCTGGCGCTAGGAGTCCCGCGTCTGCGAGGGCGTTGGCGAGGCGCTCTGCTTCGCCTGCCGCTGTGAGGATTTCCCCGCGCTCCCACGTTTTGCTGGCCTCGTCGTAAATGACCTGCGCGGCACGGTCAAAATTAGTCATCTTGTGTGTCCTTTAGGTCGCAGGCGGCGAGGATTGCGTAGGCAGTCTCACGCCCCTTGGTGGTGTTGGAGAAGCGGAGCTCACCAGGGTCAGGGTCTAGCTCGGTTGGTTCCCAGTCTTCATCGGTCTCATCATGAATGACATGAATAATGCCGTCCTCCAGGCTCACGTAGCCGTTGTCCAGGTGCCATTCGTGCTCCCCCGTGTCCGGGTAGATGCACGGCTCGGGCGGGTCTGGGGTGAGTAGGCCCGCGTCTGCGAGTGCTTTGGCTGCGTCTTGGCTGGCACCACCCAGGGCGTAGACCTCTTGGATTACCTGTGCGGCTTGGGCCATTTTGTCGGCACCAGCGGCAACGTGCGCTAGGGCGCGGTGAAGCTTGTCTTTATCCATCATGGTCTCCTAGGATTTCCCGGATTCGGTTGTAGATCGTCTTATGGGTGGTTACGATTCCCGCTCCGCCTGCTTCTTGCGCTCGCCTGACTAGGGCGTTGTGCGCTTGGGCTTCGTCGTTAGCCCAGGCGATAAGCTCTTCCCTCATCCGTATGACTTCCTGAGCGAGTTCCGGGGCCAGGGCGGTGAGGTGGGCGTCCTGGTCGTGCATGATTCCCAAATACTCGTCCTCCGCGTCGAACAGATGGTATGTCTCGCTGTAGTCTCTCCGCGCATCCCACGGGCCGGGTGTGGCCTCAGCCAGTAGGTGTTTCAGGTTGGTGGTACTCAGGTCAGTCATCGTGGTCTCCTAGTGCTTCTTTGATGTGCTCTACTACCCTTGCGGCGAGGTTCTGCTCTATCGGCGTGCGCTTCGGGTCAGTACTGGCGTACTGCCAAATGTCGATAATGTCCTCCAGCGCGTCCCTGAGGATGAGTAGCTCTTGGGCTATCTCGGGGCCGAGGGCTACAAGGGGGCTAAGCTCCATTTCCGCCCGCAACCCGTAGATTTCTTCATGCTTGCTGGGGTGCTCTTGATAAAGCCTGTCGATTGGGCCGTTCTTGTACGTCCACCGAAACTTCGGCGGGGTTTCCAGCCACTCTTTTACAAGACGCTCAAGATTTTTAGTACTCAGGTCAGTCATTGGTGTCTCCATCTACCCAGGCGTGTTCAGGGCAGTAGGTGTGTGCACCGTTGAAAAGTGCGCCGTCAATCTCCCACCCGCCATAAACCAGGGCTTGTTGTATGTCTCTTTCGGTGAGGTTTTCGAGAGTTGTGGGACAGCCACGCCAGTCGCAGGTGGCGTAGTATGCATCCATTTGATTTACACTCATTTGGTGTTCTCCGTTTCGTGTCGGCTGTTCATGGTTTGGCACTCTGCCCGTCTCGCATCGTCGATGGCCATGGCGGTGAGCATGGCCGCGAGGCCCGCCCCTACTGCCCCTAGTGCTACGGTCATGCCGATCGCCCTCAATGGTGGTTCGTGGTCTATGAGGGCAAAGAAGAGCGCTATCCCGCCGAGGATTGAGGCCCCGATGAGTGCGCCGGTAATCATTCCTGCACCTCTGTGAGGGTGTAGCGCTTGCCAGTCGGGGTGAGTTTTTCCGGCCACGTGCACCCCTTTGTCAATGGCGTACAGGTCGTCATGGTGAATTCAATGAGGCCGCTTTCCGTTTTCCTGAGCATCACGACCTTTCCCACCAGATCAGGGGTCTCTGCTTCTGCGAGGTAGTGCACATCATCGTCCCACTCCACCTCGGCCATGGTGGGGCGTGGGCGTGGTGGGAGGACGGCGGCAATCGCCCTGCCCTCAGTTTTTATCCAGTCTTTTTCGTCAGGGTCCGATGTGTTGCTGAGTGCAAAGCATACGAGTGAAGCTAGCGCGCTGTTAGCGTCGATGATTTCTTGGCGGGTTGGGTTAGTCATTTGCTCTCCTTGATGTGTGTTAGTAGTCGTTGCCAGTCGGGGTCGTCGATTTGGGTGAGGGTGGTGCGCTGGGGGTAGGTGTCGCGTCGGTTGCGGCATTCTTCGCGCACGTCGCGGGCGATGACACGGCGGGTGTTGTCGCTGAGGTCGTCCCAGTGTTTGATTACCCAGTCCACGGTTTCCTTGACGGTGTAGGTGGCGCGGCCACGGGCGTAGCGCACCGCGTTAGTCACCAGGAACTCGTCATGCGGGCCAAGCACAATCGGGCCACGCTGCCGCCAGTTGTTGGGGTTCTCCGATGGTGGGGTGAAACGCTCGTCGTACAGAATCTGGTCGTCTTTGCGGATGTCACGCACCCGCTCCCAGTAGTCGTCCTCAGTCACTGCACGCCCCCTATGACTGTGACAAGCATGATGACGGATAGGGCCAAGAAGGTGACCAGAATGACCGTGACTATGGTGCAGGTCAGGATGATGAGGTCAAAAGGCTCCTCCTCCAGCCACTGTGAGAATTTTTCACGCAAGGTCATTACTGGGCCTCCGGGGTGTGGTTCAAGATGTTTTGTGTGGCGTCGATGGCCTGTGCCGCGGGGTAGGCGTAGTCGATGTACTTGTCGCCTTGTTCTGCGAGTTGTCGGAATGCTTGGAGGCATTCACGGCGGCTCCCCATAGGGCCTTTCACGTCGGTGGCGTCGTCGTCCCAAGGGCTGGGGCATGAGCAGCCGCTTGTGCGTGCGGCGTAGTAGCAGTCACCCTTGGGGTCGTAGAACGCGGCAACGATGTCGAACTCGTAGATGCGGTCTTGGTTGATGGCGGCGATGGGTTGCCAGTACGGGTAGCGGGTTTGCAGATTGTCTAGGCGGTCCCATTCGTCGGGTTCGGGGCGGGGCTCCCATTCAGCGATTTTTGCGGGGTTGTTCATTGTTGTTCCTTCCATGTGATTGTGATGTCTGCGCCGGGTGGTGTGGCGGTGTTGGCGTAGTGCTTGGTGGCTCTGAGTTTGGTGACGCGGCTGTCGTTGGTGAGGACGCCGGCGGCTTCGAGGGCGTCGAGGACGGCGCGGGCTAGTTTGTCCACATCGGGTTTGACCGCAGGGGCGTCATAGCGGGGTCGTTTCGGCTTGGGTAGGTAGAAGTCCATGAGGACGGTTGTGGGGCCGTCTATGGGGCTGCTGGGCCTGTTTTTGGCGGCTTCTTGGGTTACAGCTCGCATCCATGCGGGGAGTTTCTTTGAGGATTCAATGAGCCTGCCGTTACCCACGTGCCGTTTGGAACCCTTGGGCGCCGGGTCTCCGTCTACACGGAAAGTGATGGTGTTGCTCAAAATGGTGGTTGCTTTCTTGGTGGTTTGTGGTCGCAGCGTTGGGCGGGGTTGGTGCCTTTTACCCACCCGCCTTCGCAGTAGGGGCATTCGTCTGCGCGGCGCCGTTCTTCAGCGCGCCGGGCGCGAGCTTCAGCATCTGCGGCTTCTTGGCGTTCGTCATAGGCGCGGCGGGCTTCGGCGCATTGGCCGCAATTGGGGACGGTGCCGGGTGCTAAGCCTTGGTGGTCAGGGCAGCGGCGTGGGTCGGGTTGGCTGGCGGCGTGAGCCGCCGCTAACTCGTCTAGAGAAGTGGGGGCCGTTGGGGCGGTTTTAGGGGCTACGTTGGCGGTGGTTTCGGCCTGTTCCCCTCCCCCCTTCTTATTCTTCTTCTTGCTAGATTTTGCTACCCCTTTTGCTAACGGTTTGCTAGCGGTTTGCTTAGCACCGTGCTTAGCACTTGCTGTAGCACTTGCTAGGCGTTTGCTACTTTTCGCAGCGTGTGCCTTACTTTTAGCTAGTCCTCCGGCGCGTCCTGCGGCCCTTCTTTTCTCCCTAATTTCCTCAATTTCAGCCCTTGTTGTCTGGTGTTCTGTGAAGTCATGGATTAGAAAATCACCGTTTTCAAGCTCCACAAGTGACGGTGTTTCGGGGTCGTTTTCTAGCAACTCCTGGCAAACGTCTAGCAAATGCTTAGCACTTGCTACACGGTGGTCAATTACCCCGTCGGTCTGCATCCGACACGACCATAAAATCATCTCCAAAAGCCCCAATTTCGCCCTATCGGACAGGACCATAATCTTCGGGGATTCAAAGAAATCATGGGTGATATTCGCATACAGCCGACTATCTTTCGGCATCGTCTTCTCCTCCTTTCTCTATGGATTGGAATAGGTGGATGAGTGCGTCGAGGAATGTGGGTTGTGCGCAGTACAGGTCTTGGGATTCGAGGTATGCGCGCATGTCCTCACGCTGCTGGCGAGTGGTCATTGGAAGATTCCTAGGGTTTCTTGTGCGCAGCGTTGGGCTGTGATTTCGCAGTACTTTTCCTCAATCTCAAACCCAATTGCTTTGCGGCCCAGGTTCTTCGCGGCACGCAACGTGGAACCACTGCCAGCAAACGGGTCAACAATCACCCAATGCTCGGGGCACGCGATGATTAGCTTCTCCATCAACGGCACAGGCTTCGGCGTTGGATGGTCAGGGCGGTTAGAAGACGGCGGCTTCGGGTAGATAAGAATATTGGGGCCACGAACACCGATGAATCCTTTGCCTATGACATAGATTTCTTCATCGCTGTTTCCCCACGGCAGCGTTAGGTCTCCCATGCCGGGGTCAGTCCCTTTAGACCAAATGAGGCGGTGCCTAGTGTTAAGTGGTCGCGGCTGCCTCCAACTCCCGAAGACTATTGCGGGTTTGCTCCACGCTTGAAGAACCGTATCTCGAACTAGCAGGCTTGAATCACCGTTAATACTGATTCTCCCACTGTTCCGCTTAGGCTCTCCTCGCCTTCCCCCAAACCCCGTATAGTCCACACCATAAGGCGGGTCTGTGACCATCACATCCGCCTGGTCGAGCATGTCCAAATGCTGCAAACAGTCTGCGTGGTAGAGGGTGACGTAATCGTCTTGGTAGTAGGGGTTCATTGGCCGCTGCTCCCGATACCTGCGTTGCCGCGTTCTGTGTGGCCGAGAGCGTCGACTTGGTTGAGCCGTACCTCTGGGATGGGGAGGATGACGAGTTGGGCGATGTAATACCCTTCGGGGATGGTTTGCATGTGCCTGCCGGTGTTGTGCAGCGACAACATGACTTCCCCCGTGTAGCCGCTGTCGATGATGCCGGTGCCGTTGCTCAGAACGAGGTGTTTCTTAATCCCCGTTGAGCTGCGCACGAACACCATGCCGACATGCCCGCGTGGGATTGCTACGTGCACACCGGTGTGGCAGAGGCGGTGCTGCCAGGCTGGGATTATCGCCGGATGATTCAACGCCAGGTCAATACCGGCGTCATCTGTGTAGGCGCGGCGCGGCGGGTAAGCATGATGGTCGAGTGAATAGTTAACGTTCATGGTTTTTAGGATTCGGGGTCAATAAGGACTGGTGCGTCTGCGGGGATGGTGAAGCGCCCGTCGCGGGTCGCCCCGTACACGTAGTCACCTTCTTGGGTGGCGTACACCAGGCGGTCAGGCACCAATCGAGGGTCATACGTGTCGGGGTCAAGGACGATGCGGCAAACCTTGAATCGGGGTAGGTCTGCCGCCGTCATCTCCTGGTAGGGCATCAATACTCGCCTCGTCTAATGAGGCCGATGACGTGCGCAGCTGCTTTGGCTAGGTCTGCTGCCCCGAGGTCTTGCAATTCTGCGGGGGTTGGATCGGTGTTGCTGTAGTACTTGAGGTGGTCGATGTCGTAGGCGTAGGCGAGGAGCCTGCTTTCGAGCTCTTTCAGCTTTTCTTGGTAGTAGGCGGCATCCATGCCGGACACCTAAAAGGGAGGTTCGCCTTGCTGGCCTACGGGTGCGGGGTCACCCCACGCCCCCGTCGTAGCGGTCTGCCCCTGGGATGCGGCCTGATTCCACTGCTGCTGAGCCGAAGAAGGCTGCTGCTGGCCTTGGCCGCGTGGCTGGTTGTAGAAGCTGCTGGCAAGAAGCTCAACCTTGCTGCGCTTCTCCCCCTCCCTGGTTTCCCACGAGCTGGTAATCAGCTTGCCGGTGACAGCAACCTGGTCGCCCTTCTTCAGCTCGGCGGCGAGGTGCGCCCACTGAACCGGATTCTGGTTCTTGGTCTCATCCCAGATAGTCACATCTAGGTACATGCTGCGGGTTTTCACCCATTGGTTCTGTTCCTGGTCGAACCTGTTATCCGAGCTGGCGAGCGTGAAGCTGGCAACGGCCTTACCGCTCTTGGTGAATCGCAGTTCCGCGTCACGAGGCAAACCGCCGGTAATGGTGATGGTGTCAATCATCTACTTTTCCCCTTCCAGCTCAGCCCAGCGGGCGCGGCACAAGTCGATTACAGCGTCTGGTACTTCACCTGATTGCTTGAGGTTGGCGGCGAAGTCATTCACCTGCTCCGAGGTGGTGAAACTCTCCAACGTTTCCTTCACATCTGCGATGAGGTCATCATCAACAACCTCCGGCACCGGCTTCTTCGTCAACGCCGGCACCGGCGCAGACTCGGCCTTCGCACGCACATCCTCACGAGTAGCGGTCATCTTCACCGGTTCCAGTTCCAGGTCTTCAGCGGCGTACTTGATACCCAGCAGCACATCCGGGGCGAGCTTGCGGGATACCTCAGATGCGGCCTTGGCGTACAACATGGCCTGCGGGTCAGTCTGATACTTCTTGTTGCTGGTATAGCCCGCCTTCTTGGCGCGCTCAATAGTCCAGGTGGATTCCTCAGTCTCACCAGCCGGTGAGGTGCCACGCACAGTGACCTTCTCGTCACTGGTCTCCACGGTCTGGAACTTATAGCCCTTCGCCTTCAACAACGCGACCATTGTGCGGGCGTAGATAGCAGGCTGGCCATGCACCACGAACACCTGCTGAAGAGCCTGCTGGGGCTTCAACCCGAGTTCTGCGCCGTAGAGGATGGCGGCGGCACCATCATCAGGCTTGCCCCGGAAGGTTTGCGGCACCATCTGCGTATTGCAGAGGACAGTGGCAAGCTTGTGGGCTGCGCCCATGGCTTCGGCTTGGCGGGTGAGGAGGTCGAGGCCATCCTCAGAGGTATTGATGGTAGCGAGTTCGTTGCTCATAGTTACTGCTCCTTTTTGATGTGTGCGACCACGATGGTGGTGACGATTTGGATTGCTTCTTCGCGGGTGAATCCGGCGTCGATGTAGGCGGAGACCATGGAGGCCATGTTTCCGGCCATTTGTCGGGTGTCGCTGTCTGCTTCGGGTAGTTGCTTTCCCCAGATGGGCATTAGTTCTCCTTGATGGTGAGGCGGGTGTAGCCTTCGCGGGTTTTGGTCTTGTATTGCTTGTAGAGGTCTGCGTGTGCCTTGCGGAACGCGGCAGAGTCGAACACCTTGCTTGGTTGTGTGGTGGAGACGGTGAGGTGGTAGCCGCCGTAATCACCTGTGTGTGAGTCGCCGGTTAGCTCTAGGATTTCGGCCTTCAGGGCATCAATACGCTTTTTGAGGTCGTCTACCTCGGCGGTGAGTTCGGCGTAGCGGGTGACGAGGAACGTCACGTCATCTACCTCATCGAGTGAGGTGATTTCGCCCATCCACTCTGGGGTGGTGCCGTCCAACCATGCGAACCACTCAGCGGCGGTGGCCATCAGCTCAGCGGCAAACTTCGGGTCGTAGAGGATGGTGCGGTGGTCTAGCGCCACCGGCACAAAATCGTCATGCACCTCAACCAACAGGGCGCACGCTTCTGCCCCGACATAGTGCATGTTCGCCTGAATCTGTGCGTAGTACTGATTCGGGCACCAGTCATGCCAGCGGCCACCTTGAAACGGCTCAGTACTGGTCTTAATCTCCCCAATAACCTCAAGGTCTTCGGCATAGAGGTCAGGGGTGCAGGACAGGCGCTCATCATCAGGGAGGAAGATGGTTTGCGGCTCATCGTTGTAGACGAGGCGTGAATCCACCTCGTCAATCAGCACCTGGGCCAACAGCGGTTCGCGGGCACTACCCCACTCTGTCCATTGGTTGCCGTGGAACTTACTGCCGTTCTCCTTGGCGTCGCGTATCTCATGCCACGTCGCCGCATTCCTACTACAGTGCAGGCGGGCCAGCTCCGTCGAGGTCAACTTTCCTTGACGAAACTTGGCCCAGTCCTCATTATCCGTGGGGTTGTAGCGTCTCACTTCGTCCCCTTCTCGTCATAGCGCGACAGGGTGATATCCGTGAGAGTGCACGCAATCTCAGGCTCATAGCCCCTGTCCATGAAGGCGTTCATCACGTCGTCCGCCTCTTCAATCAGCGGTTCCATGTACAGGAAGTGCGGGGTGATGCTGGTCAAATGCTGCGGCATCTGGTTTGGTGTGTTCATGCTGTCCTTTTCGTGTCAAGAATCTTCTTGGCGTGGCGGGCATGCTCGTCGCAGAACCGGAAACCACGCCCCAAATCGAGGCCATTGGTGCCGATGCGGGTGCAGGCGTGGTAGAGACAGCCATGCTCATCGCGGTACTTCACGAGTGCTTTAGTAGCCTCCGGCTGCGTCTTAAAAGAGGTGGGTTTCGGGATGTTTACCCACCAACGGCCACGGCTAAATCGTGCTGGGGTGAGCGCCATCGTTGGATATGTCTTTCAATCGTCTTCGGGGTGGTGTGGTACACAGCGGCGAGGCGCTGCACAGCGAGTTTCGGGCCGAGCATCATCTCAAAATGCTCGTATTCCTCCGCGATGATTTGGCCCTTGGTGGGCTTGCGCCGCACCCGCTTCTTCACGGGCTTGTTCTTGGTGCGGTGCTCCCCCATGTCATGCACAAACCGCAGCGCTTCACCCCAACTCGCGGCAGGAAACACCGCGTCCCCCTCGCGTACGTGCCACACACCGGTGATGAGGTCTTTGTGGATACTGGTCATCACAACCACACCGGAGGCATCGACAGGAAGGCGTGGATGACGAATCCTGCAATACCTCCCATGAGACCAGTGGCCCAGCACAAGCGGGTGCGCTTCGCGGCAACATCCTGCCAGTAAGCAATACGGCGAGCATCAGGGGACGTGCGGGGAGGTCGTTTAGTATCCATGCTTCTTTGCTTCTTTCTCTGCGAGGATGGCGAGCTGGTGGGCATACGCGGCAGCGTCCTTGACGCGGCGGCGCGTACTGTCTGACAGGCGAGTGAACCGGTAAAGGGCACGGTAACGACCCTCAATCTCATAGAATTCTTTTGCTGCCTGGTCGAATGGGATTTCAAACTTCGTCACGATTAGCCCCTCCGCATCATGTAGAAGCGCGGCGTATGGGCGCGGTGCCTGCGGTGGAAGATGTGCTTGAGTAGTCGTTTCATGCTGCTCCATTCATGTACTGGTCGAGCCAGGATTGTGTTGTGCGCCAGGTCTTGCCTGGCTTGCGGGCCTCAATATCGCCGCGCCGCATCAAAGTGCGGATCGTTTCGGCGTGAAGCCCCGTGTACTTAGCGGCGTCCTTAACGGTGAGCCAGGCCGGTGTAGTATTCATGGGTGTCTCCTTTTCAGGTGGACAGAGCAAAGCCCCCGCGCAAGAAACAGCAGTCGCGGGGGTCTTTTATGTAGTGGGGTTGCAGGCGTGCAGAGCCAAGCGGGCAGTGTCCAACCCCGCCGGATACAACCTTGACGCTCCATTTCGCCAACGGGCAGGAAGTGCGCTTAACAACCCCCTGGTGCCCAGCCGAGGAATCGAACCCCGGAGCTTCCAAGAACCCCATCCCGAATAGGTAGGTGATGATGTTCAAACCAATCTGGGCTGAAAGCGCCCAAGGAAGGGGCGCTAAAAGATGACTAAGCCGCTTCAGGTTGCTTAATGTCATCAATGCGAGAAACACCAGCATTGCGAAGCGTCAAAGCAATCGCTTCAAGCTTTTCCGCACGCGCAATCCGCTTATTGCGCTCCTTCTCCGCCATGTCACGCTCATAGCTAGCACGCGCCATATAGTCATCCAGCGTCATGTAACCGAAACGAACATTCTTGAAGATGGGCTTTTCCTTCCCAGCAACACGCACTGGGACACGAATCAGGTACGGGCTTAACTTAATAAGCTCCGGTATCATTTCCTGCCCGGTCTCAACGAGTTCATCAAGCAGCTGCTTAGCCTTATTGTTCGACCAAGTGACCTTGTCCTTAATGACCCCAAGGACATGCTTCTCAATGATTTCGTTTACAGCATCCGGCGCGATTTCGCGGGCAAGTTCCTTAGCCGTGTTGGTGTACCACTCGTCACCATTCATGGCGCTATCAGGGTGGTGGTAAAGAACTTCGCTCTTGGCGCGTTCAAGTAGTTTCTGCTGGTCTAGATAATCTCCGTAGGCCATGTTGTCTCCTTTTCAATGGTCAGGAATCGGTTTCGGTTTCGTGTTTCGAGTGCGCTCAGGATTTCGTCGCGGTACTCGTTAGTGCGCATATCCCACGCGACGGTGTAGGTATCGAGCCACGCCTCCAGCCGGGACTTCGTACGTTGAATACTGTCCCTATGCTCTTGAAGACGCTTACGCTCAGCCTCACGACGGGCATCTTCGGCGGCGCGCACTTCATCAACTTCTGTCTCGTATGAGGAATAAGCACTGGCCTTGGTGGCGTAGATGCTTTCTTGTGCGCCTGCGAGCCATGCTGCTGCGGGGCCTTTGCCTAATTTCTCTTCGAGCCAGGCTCTGGCATCAGGGTCGTTGGCGAACTTGTCAGCGGCGTACGCCTCTTCTTCCATGGCCCGCTTCTTACGGGCTTCTTTTTTCTCAGCCTCAGACTTGCGCCTATCCCGCTCATCACGAGCTTGGCGATACGCGTCATCGAGTCTGATTGCACCTGATATAACGTCCCATGCCAGGTCCGGCAGAAAGTCGATGATTAGTCCTGCGCGGCGCATATGCGATGCCCAATTATCAGAGTTCGGGAGATTTCCCGAACTCATACTCCCCTGAGCCCAACGTCCATTTCCTGCTTTGTCTACAGTTCGTTTCCCATCATGTTCCAGTGACAATGCGGTAGACATGGCGCGGGAGCCGGTGGGTTGGTGGCGGCGCTCATTGCGGGAGCGGACGAACGCGCCAACATCCTTCGGGTCTTCAATCTCAATTGCTGGTTCGATGCCTAGGCGCTTACACGCTTCCCAACGATTGCGCCCATCAATTAGAATGCCGTCTGAAGTAACAGTGATAGGGTCGCGCTGGCCATTTTCCTTAATATCTGCGGCCAGCTCTTCCAACTGTTCTTCGGACAGCATGGGGTAATACTCTGCGTGCTCATGCACGCCGGTAATCTTCATGCTTTCTCCATTCTTGCGGCGTTGTGTGGCCGCTGTGGCATGTCAGGGACTTGCACCCTGTGAGTGGCTGCTTCATGCCGTGTGGTTTTACGTCACCCTTGTGGTTCCCTCCCGCTTACGGCGGGGTGTCTGCCTGTCGGCTTGCCTAGGTCGTCGCAATCTAAGAACCATGCTCGCTAGGCCCGTATCTTCGGCGGGTGACTATTCACTATTCAGTTCTGACTCAACGCGGCCTGCTAGTCCCTCAGCTATCCCCTAGTGAGGGCGCTAGCGGCCTTGTGCCTACCCGTGACTTGCACACGGGTGTCTGCTAGTTAGGCGATGTCGTTTCCTTGCCACACGCCCACGACGGAGGCGTTTCGTAGTGCGCTTCGTGACCGGGTGAACCCGATGTGCTGGATAAGGCCACGGCCCCGCCAGTAGCGGAACAGGCCACCCCAAGCGTTCGGGTGCTCCGGCTCGACTCCGCACACCTCGCGCACATCATCAGCGGTAAAAGGCTTGCGGGACTTCGCCAGCTCAGCCACGGCCTTATCAGCGGCGGTGTACCAATCAGCGCCGGCGCGAACCGCAGCCATGTACGCGGCCTCAGCAGGATGCGTGTCAGGCATGATGCACCCCCTTGTAGGCCAAGCCACGGTCAAGCGGAAACTCCCCAGTGAGGCGGATGAACATTGAGCTGAAAAGCTCGGCGGCGGTAGTGATGTGATGCTTACCCATCGTGTAAACTCCTTGAATAGATAGTGATTCTGACTAGCCCCGCTGCAACGGGGCTTTTCTTATGCGACGACTTGATTGGGGTCGTGCTTGATGAGGATTCGGTCTGGTTGCGCCCCCAACTCGGATAAAGCGTCTAGCACCTGTGGGGTTGGTCGGCGTTTCTTGATTGCGGCATTCCAGGTGTTTCGGGATAGTCCCGTTCGGTTTGCTAGGTCTACCGCCGTAGACAGATGATTAAGTCGCTTTACCCGGTCGAGCTCGTCAAGACTGATAAGAAACATTGTCTTTTCCTTCTCTCGTTTAACGGGACTGACAACATTCTATGTCTATCAAACAGTTATTGACAAGGATGTAATTCAGATGGGGGTACCCAAAATGTCTTTCCGCTGCATAACCCCCACTTGCTGACAACTTTTTTGTGCACTAAGGTTTAGTGCATGACAACCCCAGCAGACATCAAAGACGTATTCGCCAGCCTCTCCGGGCGACGAGTAACCGCCCAAGACATCGCTGACATCCTCAACACGTCACGCAACACCGTGAACCTGCGACTGAAGAACGGCCTAGACGCCGAAGACATCATCGAAACCGCACGCGGCCTCCACATCAACCCCGTCGATGCCCTCGTCGAACTCAACAAACTCAGCCGCGACGAAGTCTTCGACTTCATCGAAGGCGGAGCCAAACTCCTCGCCACCGCCAGCATCGAAGAACTCGTCTACCGGCTAGCCGAAGACACCCTCAGCAACCTTGACAAAATCGAACTCGGTGCAGCAGCCCGCGCCCTCCTCGAACGCGAGACCACCCCGCATCTCACCCCCGTGTCCGATGCGCATGATTCACTACCGGATGAGGATGACGGCACCGTCATGGAGTGGGATGACAGCATCCCGCACGCTGCTGACTCCTCCCCCGATGAGCAGGCAGAGCGTGAGAAACGAGGTGAAGATTTGATTGATTAACCTTGACGCCCTAATCGACGTGGCGCAGGTCCGGGGCTACCGCATCAGGTGGCACCGCGGCGGGCCTAAAGCAGCATGGCTCCCCCACCGGAACACCATCACCCTGCGCGTCGGCATGGACGATGTCACCACCCTGTGCTCCCTCGCCCACGAGCTCGGCCACGCACACTACGGTGACCCGCCAGGCCACCACGGGGCACACGAGCTACGCGCCGACCGCTTCGCCGCCCGCATCCTCGTCAGCCCCACCGAATACGCCACAGCAGAAGCACTCTACGGACCACAACCCTCACTCATCGCCCACGAATTGGGTGTGACGGTCAAAGTCCTCAAAACTTGGCAAACTCTCCACGAAAGACAAACAGCATGACCGACATAAATCCCTTCGGCAGCGACTACACGCAAGAAGTAGAGCGCGAAAGCTTCTACTTCGACAACATCCGTGAACTAGCCGAATCCAACCTCGCAGACCCCGGCGAAGAATTTGAACTAGACCTACAAATACTCCCGGTCACTGACTACTACGGCATGGAGCGCGCCATCATCGTGCGCGACGGAGTCAGCACCTTGGGGTGGCTCCCCGGCGAAGACCGCGATTACTGGTGGCCTCTTGCCTGTGCTCTCCACGATGCCGGAGAGCAGATTGAAGTACCCGGCAGGGTGTGGACATGCCCGGACTGGGAAGGTGATTTCTATGCTTCGGTACGGCTCGCGATGCCCACCATGGCGGAGGCTGAAACGGAGATTGAGAATGATTTTGTGGAGCTCACCGCAGAGAACCGTAAAGCGTGGACACATTTTGAGAACTTCATTGAAGAGTATTGGGATAAGCGTTGGGTTAAAGCTCATGGGATGAGTGAGGCGGAAGTGCAACGCCGGTTCGAGGAAACTAGACGCCGAAGCGAGCAGTTACTAGCGGAGCGCGATGCCGCTTCACCCGCGGCTCCGAAATACACAGCTTCTGAGAACCCGTTTGCTAGCGAGGGGCTTTCTCAGCCCGAACCCGCTCCTGTTCCTGCTCCTGCTGCGACGAATGCATTGCCGCCGAATGTTGGCGCGTCGCCAGTTCCTGCACAAGTGATTAATCGCCCTGTGATGTGGATTCTCTGGGTGTTCCTCGGGCTTTTTGGTGGGCATCGTTTCTACCTCGGGAACATAGGCATGGGCCTTATTCAGCTGTTCACCGCTGGAGGTTTCGGCGTTTGGTGGATCGTGGATGCCTTCATCATGAGTAAGCGAGCTCGCGCCATTGATTCCGGTATAGAGCCACGAATCAAGTTCTAAAACGTAGGAATGCCCTTGCGGAGCTGAGCTCAATACGCAAGGACACCCTAGGCCCAACGGGGGGATTGTGGGCCAACCTCAGCATAAAGCAAACCGGCCCCTGGCGCTCAACATGTGGAAGTGGAGGAGCACCAAGGGCCGGGATACACGAACCCCGGCTAGGGGTCGGAGTTGTCGCCCGGGGCGTTCTTTCAGCCCTGGCTAACAAGGAGAAATCATAATGGCAAGCATCAAACCCTACAAGACCGCAAAAGGCAGGGCGTGGCGAGTACAATACCGCAGCCCCGACGGTAAAAACCGCACCAAACAAGGATTCCGCACCAAAAACGAAGCACAAGCATGGGCAGACATCAACGCTACCCACATGCACCAACAAGACTGGATCGACCCCAACGCCGGGCGCATCAAAGTCAACGAAGTTGGCGAGCGCTGGCTTTCCATGCAAACACACCTCAAGCCTAAAACGTTGCATGAGACCATAGGCCTGTGGCGCCGATACGTCCAGCCCACATGGGGAGATGCTTCCGTGGCGTCAATTAAGCCCAGCATGGTGCAAGAATGGGTGTCCACAATGGGTAAGTCTGGCTCTACGGTCAGGCAAGCCCACGCGGTACTAGCGAAAGTCCTTGACCTGGCGGTGATGGATAGGGCCATACGTGAGAATCCAGCGCGTGGCGTGAAACTGCCCCGCAAGGGAAAAGCAGTCAAGGTCTACCTGACCGCAGAACAACTAGGGGCGCTTGCTGCAGCGTGCACCAGGAACAAGGAAATTGTTTGGGTGCTCGGCACAGTTGGGCTCAGGTGGGGCGAACTTGCCGGGCTACAAGTCCAGGACGTGAACGTGCTTCGCGGGCGTTTCAACATTGAGCGCTCCGCTGTCACAGTAGGCAGCGATATAGCGATTGGCACACCAAAGACACACGAGCGGCGAAGCGTGGCTGTCCCCAGGGAGGTTATGCGTTTGGTGGAACCCCTCATTGAGGGGCGTGGCCCGGAGGAGTTTGTGTGGGCGCGAGCTGATGGTACGCCTCTACGGGTGCCGACTCATGGGGATTGGTTTGACCTTGCGGTGAAGAAGTGCATGGAGGGGGACGACGGTTTCCCGCGTGTGACTCCGCACGGCTTGCGGCATGTGGCGGCGGGGCTGATGGTGTCCGCCGGGGCGAACGTGAAAGCGGTGCAGCGGCAGCTTGGCCACGCGAGCGCGGCGATGACACTCGATACCTACGCAGAGTTGTGGGATGAAGACTTGGAGGCGGTGAGTCGTGCGGTGGGGGAGAAAATTTCGGCGGTCGTGGATTTGTCGTGCAGACCGGCCTAAAAAGGGTGTTTACGCTGGATAAATGGGGTGCTCTTGGCAGGTTCGATCCCTGTCAGGGGCACTTTTTCATGCCCGCCTACCCCGAATCGGCCAGTACGCCCCGGCCCACTTTTTGCGACGCCACGTTTGCAGGTGAGCGGCTTGTCGCATTTTGCATCTCCCCAGACCTGAAACCCGCAACCTGCAGGTGGGCGTCGTCAAGCGCCCTCCGGCACCAAGCCACTCACTTGGAAGTTTCGGGATCGAGGTCTGGGGATATGGAACTAGTGCAAGCGCACCTTAATATCCGCAACCACTTCTTCCGGGTTCTTCGCCGAAGCAATGAGAGAACTCCGGCCCCATTCAATGCGCACCGTCGGCCCAGAGACGATATAGGCTGGTGCGCCATCGACGATGCGCGGGCCCGCACCTTCTTTAAGCCCCGTCTCCGGACCGATACTCACCCCGGTGATCTCGCGCAGGAGAATTCTCTTTGTGAAGACGCCAAAGACGGACACCGCAACCTCGCCATCGTTGACGGCGATCTTCACCCGCATCAGAAGGCAGGCCACGGTTGCAATGATGACTAGGGCACCAAATAGGATTGCTGCCCACGTGGAATCAATCATCGTGGGCACCACCGCTGCCACGACGGCAAGGCCAACGACTATTCCCATCCACAGGAGCGGACCGTTGAGATAGCGAATGTAGATGCGAGAGTCCATGGAGATCAGGCTATCGGATTAACGCTCTCTCGGACGAATACGCCCTTCGCGCTCACCGAAAGGACGGGCGGCGGCTGATCATGGAACGACGGTGAGCGCGAAGGGTGTAGGAGTCATCATGCCTCGAGACATCGCACTCGGAGATTAATTCTCAGGCTTAGCAGTGGCTCAAGCCACCTGATGGATCCACGTCACGAGTTAGAGAGATGAGCCTGGTGATAAAGATGAGGCCCCAGCAGACAATTCTGCTGGGGCTTAAAGTCAAGCTACTCGCTTCTGCCGAACGGCAGCAAGGGAGCGAAACAGGTTACTGCGTGATGTACTGGTTGACGATCGGCTGGGTGATGTCCAAGGTGCCGTGCTCGATGTAGTACATGCCGAACATCATGGCGCCCAGCATCACCACAGAGAGAAGCATAGAGGGAATCCACTGAACGAAGACGGATACCCAGCCGTCAGCCTTGTCACGTGCAGCTGCTTCGCGCTGTTCCTGAGCCAAATCGCGCTCGACCATTATGTTTTGTCCTTTCACTTAGCTCCCCTAGCCAGATGGCGCTCTCGCTCAAGCTGCCTCTGAAAAGCGCGGGGATGCTCGCCCTTTAACACAGAGTATCTTAGCAGTTTAAACAGAGCCGCCCGTAGTTAAACCCAGTAAATCTAGCCGCCATCCACCTTTAGTATGACACCGACTGTGGGCTAGACCCCAGGGTCTTCGTTGTTATTGAGCGCTTCGATGAATCCCTCGCGGTCTTGGAACATACGCTCAATATCCTCATCCGCACCAATAATCCACAGCTGCGAGGCGTCATCGAAGGTCAGCGCACCCTCCGCGTGCTGCTCGAGTGCCGCCTCAAGCGCGGTGGCTTGTTCCTCGGTGAGTTCATCCAGATCATCGACCGGGCCGACTTGGGCGCTGAGCTCTTTCAGCGGAGTAATGCCGTACGTAGCGTACTGGCGCTCGGGATGCTCAAACAGTTCTTGTCCCATCATAGTGCGGACAGATCACCTCCTGGTGAGTAAACGTTCGAAAACTAACACTACCCGTACGAAGCACAACTAGTCGGTGTGAATACCCAAGCGCTCATCCGGCACGAAGCCGTCATATCCTGGAAGGTTGCTTTCTGAAAGGACGCCCTCGCAGAAACGCAGGACCGCCGGAGCGTCGGCAGGATCGAGGTGATCAAAAACCATGCGGCGCACGGACTCGACGTGCTCAGGTACCGCCGCCTCTAGACGCTCCCGGCCGGACTTCGTCATGACGACCTCCACGCCACGCGCATCGCCCGCACACTTTTCCTTGCGCACCAAACCCCGTTTTTCCATACGGGTGATTTGGTGGGAGGCGCGGGAGCGGTCCCACTCCAACTCCGTGCATAATTCGCGCAGGCGCCGCGTGTGCTCGGGTGCTTCCGAAAGAGAAACAAGCACCGAAAACTCCGCGGCCGAGATATCGCCGCAGGCCAACAGGGTTTCCTCCATACCGCGATTGATCTTGCGAATGCTAGCTAGAATGTGGCGCCACAGGTTCTGTTCGCTTTCGGTGAGCCATCGAGTGTCCGCTGTCATGGCTCATACCCTACACTCCGGGACTTAGGCCCTTGTAAGTTTCTCCATATCTAGCTCCATTCGCCCAGGCACCCAGGAGTAGCGCTGCGGCATACAGGTCAGCACGATGACCTGAGTGCTTTTCCCAGCCTTACTGAACAGCGCCGCAATGAGCTGAAGGCGCTGGGAGTCCGTGGAACCCAACGCATCATCGATCAAAACAGGCACCGGTTCATCGGAGACCAGCTGGGCTATGGCGAAGCGCGTCAGGATGCTCAACTGCTCTTTGGCACCACCCGAGAGCGCGTCGAAAGACACGGTCTCCCCATCGCGGCTGCGAGCTTCGACCTTGAGCTCTTCCGACAGCTCGAAGTCCACATCCCCACCGAAGACTGTTCGCGCCAAGCTATTGAGCGCTGTGACAAACGGCGCGGCATAGCGCTGGCGTGCGGCGTCACGGTGGCGCAGCATGAGAGTGCGCAGGTAACGCGCAGCGTTCGCACGGCGCTCGATAGCGGCGTGGCGCTCACGAGCAACCTCGAGCTCGGCGGCGGCTTTCTCCGCATCCTCAGCCGCACCGGAATGCATATCGATGAGTCCTCGGAACTCGCGCATGTCACCGACTGCGGCATTCACCGCTGCCTTCAGGGAGTCCACGTGTGTACGCGCTCCCTTGGCAAGATGCTCGGCGGTGTCCACGTCCACCGCGGACATCTCCGCCAGCACTGCTCTTTCCTCCTGCAGCTTGGCCTGTGCTGCCTCGATAGCCGTGGTCACGTCGGCATCACTGAGTTGAGCACGGGCGGCCTCCACGGCTGCGGCCTTGGCATCGCGCTGCGCGGTTGCCTCCTCCGCGCGCACGGTGGCTACCTCTAATGCCGCGCCAGCCTTGTTCTCACGGTAGGGTGCCACAGCGCGGTCGAGTTCATCGAGCTTCCTGCGTAGCTCCTCTTCCTCCTGCTCCACCACGTCCAGCTCTCGCGGTTCCGCGGCCTCCTCAGCGCCCTCGACGTCCTCAGCCTCTTCTGCGCTGGCCTCAAAACGCGCACGCAGTTCACCGAGGTCCTCCCCTCCCAACGCGGCAGCCAGTTCGCGCGCCGCGGAATCCGCGGCGGATGCGAGTTCGGTGTGTTTCTCGTGAGCGGCACGGGCGGACTCGAGGTCTTCGCACCCGGCGTCCTCAAGCAGGCGCGCAAGCTCAGCGCGAGCCTTCTCCACGCCTTCCTCGCCGCTTTCGCCGGCACCTGCGGCATAGCGGGCGGTGACCTCGCCTACCTGAAGGGTCGTGCCCTCACGCAACTCGACTGCAAGTTCTTCACCGCTTTCCAGAGAGCGTTCCTCGCCATCGACGGCGACGGAGCCTTTCCCGGAAAAGTACAGCTTGGCAGCAGCCGCCGCTCGCAGGCGCTCCTGGACAGTGACCTCACGAGCCGCGTCTTCCAGTGCTTTCAAGTTTGGTACGTCTGGAGCGGCAGCCAGCTCACGGCGGCGCGACGCCAAGGTCTCTTCCAGCTTGGTCAACGCTTCGAGGCGGGTGCCCAAGGCCTCACGTTCTGCGCGCCGCTGCGCGCGGCGGGCGCGCTGGCGCTCCTGGCGCACGGCCTCATAACGCTTGTGCACCTCGGCGCGTTCTTCTTCCAGCTTCGTGCGCGCCGCGGACTCTTCCTCGGCGCGCTCGCGGGCTTCGCTAACCGCAGTTGCGGCACGCTCGGCCGCTTCAACCGCTGCGGAGTGCTCAGCAATCACAGCCTTGCGCCGCGCCGATTCCTCCTCCGCGCGCGTCACAGCTTCCGCTGCCCGGGTCACCGCTGCCTCCTGCGCCGTGACCTTCTCCTGTGCGGCCCGGGCGGCGACTAGTTCGCCGTCACGGCGCTCGCACTCTTCTACGGCCGCTGGCAAAGCCGCTTCGGCCTCGGACTTCTTCAGCTCGGCGGCTTCATAGCGCTCCACCACGCCGTCGAGCTCACGGAGCGCAGACTCAGCGTTCGCGTGCTCCTCCTCCGCCTCTGACAGCGTGGCGATCGCGGCCTTATAGTCCCCCGCCGGCTTGTCCGTCTTCGCGGTGAAATACTCCTTGTACTCCGCCTCGATGCGCGTGAGCAGCTCGGAGTCTTCCGCCACGGCATTCGCCCCGGTCTGCTCCTCTAGTGCCGCAGTAAGGGAAGGAATGCCCACGGCGGCGATGCCCTCGTGGCTATCGTTTTGGCGGACGAAGAGGGCGTCGACAAGCGCGCGGTCCATATGCTCACTGAGAATGCGCTCCAGCTCCCCATCCGCTTCCGCACCAGTCCACTGGCCCGGGCGCGGGGAAAACACATGCAGCTCCGAGGTGCGCTTTTTCACCCACCGCTTGTGGATGCGGAAATGATAGGGCCCCACGGTGGCCTCCAGCGTGACCTCGGGCCCCACATCGCGGCCGGCGGGCTGCAGCGCCCTCACCGCCTTAGAGTTGGCGGTGTGTTTTTGCGTCAGCACAAAATCAATAGACTCCACCAATGTGGATTTGCCAGCCTCGTTCGGCCCGCCGATGACCACCACGCCGGTCTCCGGGAGGTCCTTGACCTCCAGGTGCTCCACGCCCCGGACGTTGTTCAGTTCAACAGAATGCAGCTGCATCATGGTTTAGGCTCCCTTCGCGCTGAGGCGGAACAGCAGGTTAGCGGCGTCGCGGGCGGTGGGAGTATCTAGGTCCTCGATCAGCTCTGCCAGCGCATCAGCGGCATAACCGCTCAAGCTCAGCTCGCTGAGCTCCTCCTCCGAGGGCGCCAGATGCAGGTCCATCGTCCTCTCGCGGGGTTTAAGGGAAGCAAAGACCTCCTCCATCTCCGCCAGACCCTGCTCCAAGCGTGCCTGCGCGCTCAGGCCCACGGTGCCACGCAGGCTGTATTTCACCGCGGTGCGGATCTTCTCCGGCACGGCGTCTAGCTCCGCAAGGAAGCTTTCGACCTCTTCGAGTGAGTCAACGTCCGCATCAATCGCCCGGAAGTCCCAGCGACCGACGCGGTGCTTGGCGACGTCCACCCGCTCCCCCTCAACGGTCACCACCAAGGCATTGCCCGAATCGCGCTCCCTATCGTCGAAGGCCGTAGTCTCCGGGCTGCCGGAGAACCACACCTTGCCGGTACGGCCCAGCGATTCCGTGGAGTGCGTATCCCCCAAGGCCAGATAATCAATAACGCCTTTATCCAGGCACTCCTCCACGAAGGAGAGGTCGATAGTATCAGCGTCCGAGTCCTCGCCCTCGCCCGCGCGGGACTCCACCTGGCCATGCCCCACCGCGATGCGAACCGTGCCCTCATCGGCAGGCTGCAGCGGCTCCAGCGCGCGGCGCACCAGGTCATAGTTAGCCCGCTTGGACAGGTACGGAGCGCCGACGATTTCCACGCCTGGGCGCACCTCGATGGGCTTTGAATCCGCGATGACGTGCACGTTATCCGCAAAAGAGTTGAAAAAGATGGAATCCGCCACGAGCGGATCGTGGTTGCCGGGCAGCAGGTAAACCGGCACCGGCAGGCGCTTGAACATGTCCTTGGCGCGCAGCAGCGTAGATTTGCTCAAGGAGTTGTGCTCAAACACATCACCGGCCACGACGATGAACTCCGCCCCTGTCTCGGTGGCCAACTCCCCTAGCCGCAGGACCGCTGCTTCGCGGTCATCATCAAAGCGCGACTGCGCGGCGGGACTTAAAAACCAGCGTGTCATTCCCAGCTGGAAATCTGAGGTGTGGATGAACGTAACCGCGGCCATGCAAACTCCCTACAACGTGGTCCAGGGCTGGCGCTTGAGCCTCTCCCCTGGGGTGGCAATGTCTAGTGCGTCAGATGATAGTAAAGGTCCTCGACATCGGAGACGGCCCGAAGCAAATCTATGTTCGTATGGCTGACAGACCTCATGGCCTTGCGCAGCAACTCCGGGTCGGAATCATCGACGGCGGGAGCGGTTTTCGGCTCCGGCAAGGGCGGCAATTCTCGCCCCTCCCAGAACAAGGCATTGCGCTCCTCGGCCGAGATTTCAGAGGCCGCGGAAGCGGAATAAGAGTCCTCCGAGGCCGACTTGGCCTGCTCCATGACCGCTTGCTCTAGGCGCGCAAAATCAAGTCCGCGCAGGGCGAAGATAACGGATGGGTCAGCGTCCATGCGGGCTGCCAGTCGGTCCGCCACCGCCACGACGTGCTTGCACACGTACTCCGGGTCGGGACAGGTGCAAGAGAAACGGAGGTCGTCGGGGTATTCGGCGATGAGGATGTCGAGGGAGGCGTCGGCAAGCATGCCCTCCCTGGCCTTCGCCACGGAGTTGGGGGTGCGTGCGAACATCTCCGACAGCCGCCCGATGTCCTCGTTGTTGCGGTAAGGCACCTGGATGAGCACCGCGAAAGGTTCGTTCTGGGAGCCCGCAACCTTGCCGTGCACAGCGCCATTGCGCACATCGAGGCCCACGACATGGCCCTCGGTGGCGTATTGGCGCCCGCGGCGAATGCGGCCGGAATCCGTTTGCTGGTTGACGAAATTGAGCAGGCGCGTGGCCGCCGGCTGCATGGTACGCACGCGGTCGACGCGGTTGACCTCCTCCGGCGTGCTCACGCGCTTGCGGGTGCCGAAGTTGGCGTAGATGACGTTGTTGTCCTCAGGACTCTTCGGTGCCATTTACTTCTCCCGTTCCCTATAGCTCATGAGATCCGCCAGCTGCTCGGGGCTCAGTTCGGTGAGCCAGCCCTCGCCTTCGCCCACGACGGCACCGGCCAGCTGTGTCTTGCCGTCGAGGATGTCCTGGATGGATTCCTCCAAGGTGCCGGCCGTAATCATCTTGTACACCTGCACATTGCGCTGCTGGCCAATGCGGAAGGCGCGATCCGTGGCCTGGTTTTCCACCGCCGGATTCCACCAGCGGTCCATGTGCACGACAATCGACGCCGCCGTGAGGTTCAGCCCGGTACCGCCCGCCTTGAGCGAGAGCAGCATGACGGGCGCGCCGTTATCGGCCTGGAATTCCTCCACCATCTGGTCGCGCCGGTTCTTGCTGACCCCGCCATGGAGGAAGGGAATCTCGCAGCCCAGTTGTTCAGAGAGGTAAGGCTGGAGAACGTCGCCGAAGGCCTTGTACTGGGTGAAGATCAGTACGCGCTCCTGAGATTCGATGGCCTGGTCGATGATCCGCATGAGCTCCTCCACCTTGCCCGAGCGGTGCTTGCCCTTGATGGTGACAGGGCTACCATCGGCCAAGAAGTGCGCCGGGTGGTTGCAGATCTGCTTGATGCGCGTCAGCGATGCCAAGATGAGGCCGCGGCGCGAGATGCCCTCCTTCTTCTTCGCCAGGGCCTGTTCCACGTCATTGACCAGGGCCTTGTAGAGTGCTGCCTGCTCATCGGTCATACGCACGGTGATGATCTGCTCGGACTTCTCCGGCAGGTCATCGATGATATTCGGGTCCGTCTTGAGGCGGCGCAGGATAAACGGGCCGGTGAGCAGGCGCAGGCGCTCCGCCATGACATCGCTGCCCTCGCGCTCGATGGCCTTGGCAAAGTGGTTGCGGAAAAAGGAGGCGGAGCCCAGGATTCCCGGGTTGCAATAGTCCAGGATGGAGCGCATCTCCGACAGGCGGTTCTCAATCGGCGTGCCGGTCAGCGCCACGCGGTGGCGCGAGGGGATGGCGCGCACCGCCTTGGAGGAGCGCGTGGAGGCGTTCTTGATCGCTTGAGCCTCATCGAGGACCACGCGGTCCCACTCCACCTTGCTCAATGTGAGGAAGTCACGGCTCACCGTGCCATAGGAGGTAATGACGATATCGGCCTCCTGAGCTGCGCTGACCAATTCCTCGCCCTTCAGGCGCCCAGTGCCGTGTTGCACTATGACCTTAAAGTCCGGCACGAAGCGCGTGGCTTCTCTAGCCCAGTTGCCCACCACGGAGGTCGGCGCGACGACGAGGGTTGGCTTCCAGGCTCCAGCCTCCCCATCTTCCTTGTCCGGTGCGTCCGCGTGGGCGGCCTTTTCCACCGCCAGCAAAGACAGCAGCTGCAGGGTCTTGCCCAAACCCATGTCATCTGCGAGCACCGCGCCAATGTTGTTGCGGGACATCCAGTACAGCCAGTCCACACCGCGGCGCTGATACTCGCGCAGCTCGGCATGGACCGTATCGGGGATGTCCACGCGGTCGGGTGCCGTACTATCCAGCCCACCGAGCAGCGAGGTATGCCACTCGGATCCGGTGAAGGCCACGGGGTCCTCCGCCATGGACTTCAAGGCCATCTCGCGCAAGTCTGCAAGCGTTACCGCTTCTTCTTGCTCGCCCTCGTTGAATTCCTTGCGGCGGCGCTCTACTTCGGCCACCAGCTCTTCCCAGCCAGGCTGTTCCAGCTGGCGGGCCATCTCTGCGGTGGCTGCGAGTTGCTCCAACTCCTTCAGGGCGCGCTTACGTGCGGTATCGGCCAACTCGCGCATGTACTGCGAGATCTTGTTCAAGGCCTGGGTATCCGCCATGACCCACTCGCCGCGCAAACGAATCAGCCCGGACTTAGAAGTGATGAGCTCTTGCATTTCGGCGTCGGTAAGCTGCGTGTCACCCACCGAGAGCTTCCAGTCATAGCTGAACAGCTTCTCCATACCAATGTGCGCCTTGGTGGCGGCATCGGCCGGATCACGGACCTCCGTGGTTTCCAGCTTGGCCTTGGTCTCCATGTGGGACCAGGACTTGGGCAGCAGCACGGTGAAACCGGCCTTGCGCAGGGCGGCGGCGTCGTGGGTAACAAAATCCACGAGCTGCTCGGTGGTCAGGTAGACGTCCCAATCCCCCGCATTCCGGCTCGCCGGGGCGGAGTTGTACTTCAGCCGCGGAGCCACGTCGAAGGCATGGCGACGGGCCTCACGCAGCTTCTCGACGCTCCCCCGATCCAACTGGTCCTGCCGCACCGGCAGCGGCGAATCCGTACCGGAGCGCACCAGCAAGCGGATAGGCCACGCTGCGTCCTCGACGGAGTCAGTACTATTTGGCGGTTCCTCCACGAGGAAGACGAGCTGGAGGTCGACAGAAGTAATAGAGTCTTTCCACTCATTGAGCCCACGAAGCAGCTGGGCGCGCCCCTTCTTGACCGGCGCGGTTTTCAGCAAGGCCTGCGCGAATTCATGCCAGGGCGCGGCGCGTGGGGCATCGATCTGCGGGCGCAATTGGGTATAGGCAATCCAGTGCGTGAGCTCGTCGGCCAAATCATCCGAGAGCGCCCGGTTATTAATGGAGAGGATGCCGGGCGCGGAGGCTAGCATCTCTGCCAGCCAGCTGCGCTCGCCCAAGCCAGAAGCCAGTTGCCACATCGGGTACCACTCACCCGCCTGATACGACAGGCGGATGGTCACGCGGCCGGCACGGACGAAACGGTACAGGCCGCGATAGGCGCGGATGAGCCACAGGAGGTCCGGCGCAATAGCTGCACGCTGTTCCGCCGAAACCGCCTGGCTATCGGTATCGAGGTATTCCAGTTTGGCCAGTGTTTCCACTGCCTCATCCGGGGCGAACATGGCCATGGGGACCATGAGGGAGACGTCCTTGCCCTTCGGTGTGCGGAGGGAGACGCGCGCTCGGTTCCGGAAGGTCTTCTTGCTCAAGATGGTATCGACCACATCCGGAAAGGTTCCCTCCGGGACTGCTGAGGGCATGACGATCTTGTGCCCTTCGACCTGTTCGATCCATAGACTCAGGCCGGAGACGGGCAGCCAGAGGCCATGCAGCAGGTAAGAAGCCATAGGGGCCAGTTTAGCAGCACACCTTTGTGGGGAAAGGGTTGCAGAAAGTTCCCGATTCCTGCCCAAATACGCAATTGTTACAGTCTCGTTACATAACGGCGTAACACCAGTAAGACCGTGCATTAAGCTGTGACCAAGGTAACCAAATACTGGTCAAGGTGCCGAATTTCAGTTGGGTAGGGCCTTTTGCCTCGTTAGCGTGGATGAGTCCTATTCTTAATCTCAATCTCAAGGAGAGATCAGTGCAAGACTCCACTTGGTATGTCGTTGCGATGATCATCTACCTGCTTGCCATGGCCGCCATCGGCTTCTGGAGCTACAAGCAGACGGATGAGTACGACGACTACGTTCTCGCCGGCCGCGGCCTTCACCCGTTCGTAGCCGCCCTATCCGCCGGCGCCTCCGATATGTCCGGCTGGCTGCTTATGGGCCTGCCCGGCGCATTGTTCCTGACCGGCATGTCCGAGCTATGGATGGCCATCGGCCTTCTCATCGGCGCTTGGGCCAACTGGAAGTGGGTCGCGCCGCGTCTGCGTTCCTACTCCGAGATCGCCGGCAACTCGATTACCGTTCCCTCCTTCTTTGAGAACCGCCTGCACGATAAGTCGCGCTTGCTGCGCATTATCGCGGCGGCGATCATCATCTTCTTCTTCACCTTCTATGTCTCCTCCGGCATGGTGGCCGGCGGCCGCTACTTCGAGTCCAGCTTCGGCGGTGACTACATGGTCGGCATGCTCGTCGTGGCTGCCGTGACGGTCTTCTATACCTTCGTCGGCGGCTTCCTCGCGGTGTCCTACACCGATACCGTCCAGGGCCTGCTCATGTTCGCCTCTCTCATCATCGTGCCGATCATGGTGCTCTTCTCCTTGGACAACCCGGGCGAGATTTTCAGCTTCGCCGCTGAGAACCCGTACGCCACCGGTGGTGTAATTGAGAACCCTGACTACTTCTCCTTGTTCTCTGGTGTGTCTGCCGCCGTCATCATCGGCAACCTGGCCTGGGGCTTGGGCTACTTTGGCCAGCCGCACATCATCGTGCGCTTCATGGCGCTGCGTAAGCCTTCCGACGCCCGCGCGGGCCGCTTCTACGGTGTGAGCTGGATGGGTATCTCCCTCATCGGTGCTATTTTCGTCGCGCTCTCCGGCACGGTTTTCTTCACTGAGACCAGCCACTCCATCACTGACCAGGAGAACTACGAGACCATCTTCCTGGACATGGCACAGGTTATGTTCCACCCGCTCTTCGCAGGTCTGGTCCTGACCGCCGTTCTGGCAGCCATCATGTCCACGATGTCCTCCCAGATGCTCGTGGTCTCCACCTCCCTCATTGAGGATCTCTACCTCATCTTCGCCAAGAAAAAGCCGAGCCAGAACGTCCTGATCAACCTGTCCCGTACCGCTGTCGTGGCCATCGCCGTCATCGCTGCCGTGTTGGCCATCAACCCGTCGGATTCGATTCTGGGTCTGGTCGGCTTCGCCTGGGCCGGCTTCGGCTCCGCCTTCGGCCCGCTGGTGCTGCTGTCGCTGTATTGGAAGCGACTCAACTCCACCGGCGCCATCGCCGGCATGATCACCGGTGCTGTCGTTGCGATTGGCTGGGGCATGAGCCCGCTGGGCGATACCCTCTACGAGCTGGTACCGGGCTTCATCTCCGCTCTGCTCGTGACTGTCGGCGTTTCCCTGGCCACCAAGGCTCCGGATGAGAAGGTCACCCAGGAGTTCGAGGAGGCATCCCGCCTGGCCAAGCTCGTTGAGAAGAACGATGACTTGGACTTCGAGGAGGCAGCGGAGCAGGTTCAGAAGTAGGCCTCTCCCCCTCTCCCCTCACGCGCGAACCCCGCTCCAGCAGTCCAGTTACTGCTGTGGCGGGGTTTCGCTTGTGATTGGATCGGAGGCTCTACATGGTCGCTACTCAAAAGGCATTTCCCAAAAGGTGCCTTTGCTTCGAGAACGCCGTGTCCGAGCCTCTAAAAGGTGTCTTTGCCCCCAAAGAAACCTTCTTACTAATGCCTTCTGGGAAGTGCCTTTTGACTGCATCCATGTAGCCCCTCTGCGCACTCACAGGCTTCCTGCTCATACGGGAACCGCGAACACCCCCGCGCAGTCTAAAAGTGCATGAACCTGCGCACGGTCTATATAGGCTTCCTCTCCGTGGCAACCGTTGTCTACGGCGGCTATCACCTCCTCCCCGGACCTGATCTGGGCGTGGCAACCGTGCCCGCGCGCGTGGAGGTCCCCGGCTATGAACGGGAAGACTTCGGCGGATGGGCACCTGGAACACGGGACAACGTCAAGGCCGCGCAGACTATCGACGGGGCCCTCTACGATCCCTATGCCCGCGCGCCCGCGCCGGACCGCGTGGAAGTTGACCACGTCTTCCCGCTCGCGGCGGCCTGGGACCTTGGGGCATCAGTTTGGCCGCCGGATAAAAAGATGGCCTTTGCTAACGATCCGCTCAACCTCGTCGCCACCGCCCGCAACCTCAACCAGGCCAAGTCCGATTCTCTGCCGGCCGATTGGCTCCCGCCCGCCGACCGTTGCGACTACTCGCAGCGGCTTGCCGCAGTGGCCCGCAAATACCAACTACCGCTGCCCTCCCGCGACTACGTGGTCATGCGCCACCAGTGTCGATTCGATTTCATCTCACCGCGCCGTTAGACTCTCGCAGGGAAAAGCCCCGTACAGAAAGGTATAAGCACCCTCCCATGACTAGCTTGCTCATCTTCCTCCACGCCTTCGCCGCTATCTTGTTGGTCGGTACCGTGTGCATCTCCACCTCCGCCTTCCCCGGTCAGCTGGCAAAGGCTGGCTCCGGTGATGCTTCTGCGGCTGGTGCCGCCGGCGTCCTCAATAAGATCACCTCGACGTATGGTTACATTTCCGCCATCGTTCCGGTTATCGGTCTGGCTGTCTTCCTTACTGACCTCAATTACTACAAGTCCCAGGTCCAGTTCCACATCGCTCTTCTTCTGGCCGTCATCGCCTGGGTTATCCTGCTCGTCGTGGTCATCCCGAAGCAGAACCAGGCCATGTCCGCGATTGCTGCCCCGGGCAGCGCCGATGTGGCCAAGCTAAAGAAGCAGCTGGCTATGTTCTCCGGCATCTTCAACCTGCTGTGGGTTGTGTGCGCCATCCTGATGTACGTCTAATCCTTCGGGTTTAGGCCCCAAAAGCGAAACCTCCCAGGCTCTTATGAGCTTGGGAGGTTTCTGGATCTAACGCCGCCGCGGCGCCGAGCGAAGGCTAGTCGCGCCAGCCGCCGCGGCGTCCACCACGATCACGGCCGCGTCCACCACGTCCGCGCCCGCCGTAACCGCCGCGGCCGCGGTCATCGTCGAAGTTCCGGCGCGGCGGGCGTCCGGTATCCTTCTGGATCTTGATGAGCTGGCCGGAAATGCGTGTGTCCTTGAGACGGTCCAGCACCGCCGGGTCCAGGTTCTTCGGCAGGTCCACCAGGGTGTGGCCCACGGCGATGGTGATGCGGCCGAAGTCCTTGGAGGTCAGGCCACCTTCGTTGGCCAACGCACCCACGATGGCGCCGGGGCGCACGCCTTGGCGCTTGCCGACGTCCAACCGGTACGTCTCAAAGTCCCCGTCCGGGCGGCGCGGGCCGCGGTCACGGTCGCGGCCACCACGGTCGCGCCCGCGGCCATCACGATCGCGGTCACGCCCGCGGCCATCGCGCTCAAAGCGATCGCGCTCGCGGCGGTCCTTCTTGGACACCGGGCGCTCCTTGAGCAGGAAGTCCGTTCCGCCCTGCAGCTGCACAGCCAGGGAGGCCGCGATGTCATCCATCGCCACGTTCTCTGCCGCGGAGTATTCGCGCACCATGTCGCGGAAGAAGTCGAACTGCTTGTCCTGCTGGGAGGCACCGATGGCCGCGAAGAACTTCTCCTTGCGCTTGGCATTGACCTCATCCGCGGTCGGGAGATCCATCTCCTCCAGGCGGGCGTTGGTCACGCGCTCGATGGAGCGCAGCATGCGGCGCTCACGCGGGGTGACGAACAGGATGGCCTCGCCAGTGCGGCCAGCACGGCCGGTACGGCCAATGCGGTGCACGTAGGACTCGGTGTCATTCGGGATGTCGTAGTTGACCACGTGGGTGATGCGGTCGACGTCGAGGCCGCGGGCAGCAACGTCGGTAGCCACCAGGATGTCCAGGCGGCCATCCTTGAGCTGATCGACGGTACGCTCACGCTGCTGCTGCGCGATATCGCCGTTAATGGCAGCGGCGTTGTAGCCGGCCTCCTTGAGGCTGTCAGCGACATCCTCCGTGGCATGCTTCGTGCGGCAGAAGACGATGATGGCGTCGTAGTCAATGACCTCGAGGATGCGAGTGAAGGCATCCATCTTGTGGCGGTGCGGCGTCAGGAGGAAGCGCTGCGTGATGTTGTCATTGGTGCGGCGCTCCGACTTCACCGTGATTTCGGCAGGGTTGTTGAGGTACTGCTTGGACAGGCGGCGAATGGAGTTCGGCATCGTGGCCGAGAAGAGTGCGACCTGCTTGTCCTCTGGTGTGTCCTCAAGAATGCGCTCAACGTCTTCCTGGAAGCCCATGTTGAGCATCTCGTCCGCCTCATCGAGGACGAGGAAGCGCAACTGGGAGATATCCAGGGAGCCCTTCTCCAGGTGGTCGATGACACGGCCCGGGGTACCCACAATGATCTGGGCACCACGGCGCAGACCAGAGAGCTGGATGCCATAAGCCTGGCCACCGTAGATAGGCAGGACTTCGATGCGACCCAAGTGGTCGGCGAAGGACTGGAAGGAGTCCGCAACCTGGAGAGCCAGCTCGCGCGTGGGCGCAAGGACAAGGGCCTGCGGATAGCGAGCCTCAGTATCGATCTGGGAGAGAACCGGCAGTGCAAAGGCTGCGGTCTTACCCGTACCCGTTTGGGCGAGGCCGACGACGTCGCGGCCCTCCATGAGGATCGGGATGGTTTCTTCCTGAATCGGGGATGGCTTGGTAAAGCCCACCTTGGACACGGCTTCCTGAACGTCATCGGGAAGGCCGAGGTGTGCAAAACCCTGGGAGTTGTCGTTGGCTGAAGCTTCTTCAGCGCCGGTGTCCTCAGGGTTATTCGCAGCCCCGGTGTCATGGTTCGACACCTGCGAAGCGTCCAATGCTTCGCCACCTTGCGAGTTTTCCTGAGATTCCGACTTATTGAATTCTTCCGGCTCGTTGACGCCGCCGGTGGCGTTATCGGTAATGCTCATTGCTCAAACCAGAGTACGGCACTGAGGTGAGATTAGCTATTTCTCCCCACGACCTGTCTCTTCCCGACGCGGCACCCCGGCACCTCGAACTTCAGCCAAGGCCCTTTAACTCAGCCCCATTTGACCCAGCCCTTTGAATCACACTTAGTCCCCGTCCGCGAAGGCCCGAAAAGACCGAAGATACCAAACCCAAAGGCACCATTTGCGGCTTCCGAAATCTAAAACCCCACGTCAATACATGTCGGTTTCTTTATAAGGTGCCCCTCAAATGGTGCCTTTGCCCCGGCCTAGACTTCGCGGCCACCCACGAAGGTCTTCCAGGTCATCGGCATGCCCGGGCGGTAGGCCAGGTGGATAGCGCTCGGGGCATCGAGCACGTGCAGGTCCGCGGCAGCACCGACCACCAGCGAGCCCTTGGCCGGACGGCCCTGCGCATCCTTGCCCTCGCCAACATTCTGGCGGCGCAGCGCGGTGGCACCGCCCAGCGTGCCGGCGGCAATCGCCTCATCGAGCGTAAGGTGCTGCTGAAGCACGGCCGTGGTCACGCAAAAGTTCATCGAGGACGTGTACGAGGTGCCCGGGTTGAGGTTGGAGGCGATGGCGACGGTCGCGCCGGCGTCGATAAGCTTGCGTCCCGGCGCCAGCGGCTCACGCGTGGACAGGTCGCAGGCAGGCAGCAAGGTGGCCACCGTATCCGAAGACGCCAGTGCCTCAACATCGGCATCACTGAGGTAGTTGACGTGGTCCACGGAGGCAGCACCCAGCTCCACCGCGAGTGCTACGCCTGGCCCCTCGCCCAGCTGGTTGCCGTGCACGCGCACGCCCAATCCGCGGGCCTTACCGGCCTCGAGCACGCGGCGCGACTGATCCTCGTCGAATGCACCGCGCTCGCAGAAGACGTCAATCCACTGCACGTGCTCGGCCACCCCATCGAGCATGGGGCCGACCACCTCGTCGAGGTAGGTCTCGGCCTCTGCTCCCGGCGGCACGAGGTGCGCGCCGAGGAAGGTCACGTCATCGACGTGGCGGGCAGCCACCTTCGCAGCCTCCACCTCGGAGGCGGTGTTGAGGCCATAGCCTGTCTTGGTCTCCAGGGTCGTCGTTCCCCCGCGGCGGGCGGCGGCGATGCGCTCCACCAAAAGCTTTTCCAGGCGCTCCTCCCCCGCCGAGCGGGTCGCGTCCATGGTCACGGCGATGCCGCCGGCCTGATAGGACTCTCCCGCCATGCGGGCTTCGAACTCGGCGGAGCGGTCGCCGTCGAAGATCATGTGGGTATGGGAATCCACCCAGCCCGGCAGAACTGCGCGGCCGCCAAGGTCGACCTTCTCGTCCGCGGCTGGCGCCTCGGCGGCCGGTCCGATCCAGGCGATGGTGCCGTCGGTGTTGGCGATGATGGAGGCGTCGGCAAGCGTGCCTGCCTCCGACACCGTGCGCAACTCTGAGATTCCAGTAAACAGGGTGGACATGATCTTCTTTTCCTCTCGTGTCTAGTCGCGGGCCTTGAATTCCATCGGGATGCGCACGCCGCGCTCGTCGGCGACTTCCTTGGCGCGAGTGTAACCGGAATCCACGTGGCGGATAACGCCCATGCCCGGGTCGTTGGTGAGCACCGCACGCAGCTTGGCGGCGGCCAGCTCGGTGCCATCGGCGACGGTGACCTGGCCCGCGTGGATGGAGCGGCCCATGCCCACGCCACCGCCGTGGTGGATGGACACCCAGGTGGCACCGGAAGACACAGCGGTCATGGCGTTGAGCAGCGGCCAGTCAGCCACGGCATCGGTGCCATCGAGCATGGCCTCGGTCTCGCGGTACGGGGAGGCCACGGAGCCGGAGTCCAGGTGATCGCGACCGATGACGATCGGGGCCTTGATCTTGCCTTCCTTGACTAGGTCATTGAAGAGCAAGCCAGCCTTGTGGCGCTCGTTGTAGCCCAGCCAGCAAATACGCGCCGGCAGGCCCTCGAACTCCACGTACTCCTCGGCGGCATCGAGCCAGTTGTGCAGGTGCTCGTTGTCCGGGAAGAGCTCCTTGAGCGCCTGGTCGGTGACCTTGATGTCCTCCGGGTCGCCGGAAAGCGCCGCCCAGCGGAACGGGCCAAGGCCCTCGCAGAAGAGCGGGCGGATGTAGGCCGGGACGAAGCCCGGGAACTCGAAGGCGCGCTGGTAGCCGGCCTTGCGGGCCTCGTCGCGGATGGAGTTGCCGTAGTCGAAGACCTCGGCGCCCTCGTCCTGGAATTCCACCATGGCCTGGACCTGGGCGGCCATGGCCTCGCGGGCCTTCTTCGTGAAGGTGGCCGGATCTGCCTTGGCCTCGTTGTGCCAATCCTCGACGGTGATTTCGGTGGGCAGGTAGCTCAGCGGGTCGTGCGCGGAGGTCTGGTCCGTAACGATGTCCACGGTGAACTCGCCCGCACGCTGGCGGCGCAGCACCTCCGGGAAGACCTCGGCGGCATTGCCCACCAGACCCACGGACAGAGGCTTCTTGTTCTCCTTGGCGTCGAGCACCAGCTTGAGGGCCTCGTCCAGGTCGGTGACGACCTCATCGAGGTAGCGCTTGGACTGGCGGCGCTTCAGGCGGGTCTCATCAACATCGACGATGAGGCAAGCGCCGCCATTGAGAGTGACGGACAGCGGCTGTGCGCCGCCCATGCCGCCGCAGCCACCGGTCAGGGTAAAGGTGCCGGCAAGCGTTCCGTTGAAGCGCTTCTTGGCCACGGCCGCGAAGGTCTCAAAAGTGCCTTGCAGGATGCCCTGGGTAGCGATGTAAATCCAGGAACCGGCCGTCATTTGGCCGTACATCATGAGGCCCTCATCCTCGAGCTTGCGGAAGTGCTCCCAATTGGCCCAGTCACCGACCAGGTTGGAATTGGCAATGAGCACGCGCGGTGCCCACTCGTTGGTCTTCCAGATACCCACCGGCTTGCCGGACTGCACCAGCAGGGTCTCATCAGACTCAAGGTCCTTGAGCGACTCCACGATGGCATCGAAGGCCTCCCAGCTGCGGGCAGCTCGGCCGGTGCCACCGTAGACCACGAGGTCCTCGGGGCGCTCAGCAACCTCGGGGTCGAGGTTATTCATGAGCATGCGCAGCGGGGCTTCGGTCTGCCAAGACTTGGCGTTCAGTTCGGTTCCGCGCGGGGCGCGTACTTCGCGGGGTTCAGACATGACTTCCTTTCGCTCGTGCTTTTCGACGCCCTCCCAACCCCCCAAGGCCGGTTTCCCGGGGCTGTCCCTTTAAGGCTTGGTCAGCGTCACACAGGACAAGTTACTGTGACGCAGCACCATGAGCCAGGACACTTTTGGCCTAGCTGTCTCAGATACAAGACTGTCGCACGACCAGTACTGCAGCTGCGCGCTGCCCGCAGGTCTGCACTTCTAGGTCTGCACTTTTGAAATCAAGGGCGCACGAGAAAGCCCCATGGCACATGCCATGGGGCCGGGGTGGAGTTAGCGCAGCGTGCCGACGGCCCCTTCTACCGCAGCCACCAGCGCACCTTCCTTAACCAGGCGCACGGTCTCCTCAATCTCCGGGGAGAGGTAACGGTCAGTGCCCGGCCCCTGGACAGTCTTGCGCAGAGCGTCGATGACCGCGCCGGTACCTTTGGCCGGCTGGCCCTCACGCATATCAATAGCGCGGGCGGCGGTGAGAATTTCGATGGCGAGCACGCGCTGCAGACCGTCGACCGCCTTGCGCAGCTTGCGCGCACCCGACCAGCCCATGGAGACGTGGTCTTCCTGCATCGCCGAAGACGGGATGGAATCCGCCGAAGACGGGTTGGCCAGGCGCTTGAGTTCAGAGACGATGCCCGCCTGCGCATACTGCGCAATCATGTGGCCGGAGTCCACGCCCGGATCATCGGCCAGGAAGGCGTTGAGGCCGCGGTTGCGAGCGACGTCGAGGAAACGGTCGGTCCGGCGCTCAGAAATGGAAGCCAGGTCAGCCACAACAATGGCCAAAAAGTCCAGCGCATAGGCCACCGGCGCGCCGTGGAAGTTACCGTTGGAAACCACGCGCCCATCCTTGGCCACAACCGGGTTGTCGACGGCCGCGGCAAGCTCCCGCTCCGCAACCAAGGCGGTGTGCGCCAGGGTATCGCGGAAACCACCGGCCACCTGCGGCGCGCAGCGCACCGAATAGGCGTCCTGGACCTGCTTCTTCTTGAAGTCCTCGAGGGCCGCCTCGAGAATCTCCGAGCCTTCCGCCACCGTCAGAATATTGGCCGCGGCATCGGCCTGGCCCGGGTGCGGGCGCAGCTGCTGCAGGTCATCGGCGAAGACCACCAGGGTGCCCAGCAGGCCTTCCACGGTCATTGCGGTGGCAATGTCCGCGGTTTTGGCCAGTTCTCGCAGATCTGTAATAGCCAGGCACAGCTGGCCCAGCATGCCGTCGGTGCCGTTAATTAGCGCCAAGCCTTCCTTCTCCCGCAGCTTGAGCGGCTCAATGCCCGCAGCAGACAGGGCCTCAGCGGCTGGGGTGATGTCGCCGCCATCGACGCGCACCTCACCCTCACCCAGCAGCGCCAGCGCGCAGTGCGCAAGCGGCGCCAAATCACCGGAGCAGCCCAAGGAGCCGTATTCGCGGACCACCGGGTGGATGTTGGCGTTGAGCACCGCAGCATAGGTCTGCGCCACCACCGGACGCACGCCGGTGCGGCCAGTACACAGGGTGGACAGGCGCAGCAACATGAGCGCGCGGATGACCTCTTGCTCTACCTCCGGGCCCGTGCCCGCAGCATGGGAGCGCACGAGCGAGAGCTGCAGCTGCGCGCGCATCTCCTCCGGAATATGACGGCGGGCCAGCGCGCCGAAACCAGTAGAAATGCCGTATACCGGAGTCGGGTCCTGGGCCAGCTCCTCGACGCGCTCGCGAGTGGAGGCGATTTCCGCCAAGGCATCCTCAGAAATTTCTACCTGTGCGCCATAGCGCGCTACGGCTACAACCTCTTCGATGCTCAGCGCACCGATACCCACGGTCACGGTGGAGGGATAAGAATTGGACATGTAAGGCTCCTTCGACGTCACTGCATTACCCGCACCTCACCCCTTTCAATAGGGGGTAAAAAGGCACGCGAAAATACGTACTTGCTTTCACAAGTTTAGAAAAATAGTGATACGCGCGACAGCCTTACGCGCTGCGCTCATAGTACAACAGGTTCCCCGGCGCGCAAGCACCTCGCACACCCACGCGCACTAACGGCGCCCGTACATCCTCGCCGCAACCTGCTGCGCAGCCGCGTGTAATTTCTCCGCCGCGCCGGCGGCATCAACGGTGCCCACGGGAAAGGTCACAGCCAGCGCCGCCGCGGGCCTGCCCACGTGGTCTACCACCGCCACGCCAACCGACGCCTGCCCCCGCGCCACCACCTCAACTTCTTCGGCCCACCCGCGCTCACGCACCTGGCGCAAGATGTCCTTGTATTCGCCGAAGCCTAGAGAACCAGGGAAATATGCCGCCCGCCATTCCGCTTCTGGTAGCAACGCCAGCATGGCGCGCCCGGAGGCCGTGCGCTGGGCCTGCAGCCGCACCCCCTTCTCTGTGACCAGTGACAGCGCCCCCGGCGCGCGCACCTCGTTGAGGTAGAGAATCTCCGAACCCGCCAAGCGCGACAGGTGCCCCGAGCCGCTCACAGTGCTAGCGATGCGTTCCAGGTGCCCCTGCGTTGCCTTCACGAGGGGCTGCTGCGTGGCATAGGCCGCGGCCATAGAGTAGGCGGCGAGCCCCAAACCATAGGTTTGGTTTTCCGGCAGGTGCACCACGAATCCCGCGTCCACCATCTCCTTGAGCAGGTGGTAGGTGGACGAGCGCGGCAGGTCCAGCTCACTGCGGATGCGCGCGGCGGAAATCGGCACGTCGATGGTGGACAGCAACCGCAGGATCTCCAGCGCGTTGCGCGCCGCCGGGACTCGGGAGGTACTCATGGGCCCACATTCTAATGAGACCTCATATAAGTCCCAGCTAAGTCACCAGGAAAGCAATCGGCGTCGCAATAATGATGGTGAGCACCACGCGCTCGAACCAGATGACCACAATCTGCCACAGCTTGATCGGGATCTTGGTGGCCAGGATGCAGGGCACCAGCGCGGAGAAGAAGATGATGGCGGAAATCGCGACCACGCCGATCACGAACTTGAGCACCATGCTCGAGGACCCAGCCGCCACGGTGGCAGGCAGGAACATTTCCGCGATTCCCATGGCGGCTGCCTTGCCCGCGAGTGCCGGTTCCGGCAGCTGGACAATCCACGCGAAGGGATAGAACAGGTAGCCCAACCAATCGAAAAGTGGAGTGAAGTTAGCCAGCAGAAGGCCAATCAGGCCCACGGACATAATGGAGGGCACGATCGCCGCCGCCATGCGCACGCCATCGCGCAGGTTCTCCCAAATGGCAGCACCCAAGGACGGCGCGCGGTCCAGCGCCAGCAGCGCCTCGCGCCACGCGGCCTTGATGAAGTTACCCTTGACCGGCTTTTCGGGGTCCGGTTGCACGCCGTCCACGTACTCATCAGGGATCCTGCTCAGCGGCGGAATCCACACAGTGATTGCAGTAACCGCAAAGGTCACCACGAGGGATACCGCGAAGTAGGTGCCCCACATGCCCATCAGATCGAGCTGCTTGGCGACGATCACCATGAAGGCCGCCGAGACCGTCGAGAAGCCCGTCGCGATGATGGATGCCTCACGCGCAGTGTAGCCGCCGCGCTGATACACGCGGTCAGTAATCAGGATTCCCAGCGAGTAAGAGCCCACGAAGGAGGCCACCGCATCGATGGCGGAGCGCCCCGGCGTGCGCCAGAGCGGGCGCATGATGGGCTGCATGAATACGCCGACGAATTCCAGGAGGCCATAGCCAATCAGAAGGCCGAGGAAGGCGCCGCCAATCGGCACGATAAGGCCTACCGGAGTGGCAATGGAATTCCACAGGAAGGGCACGATGTCCTCGTTGGCCAGCACTCCCGGCAGCGTTCCAATGACCATGAGGAAGGAGACCACTAGGCCCACCACGTTGAGCGCGGTAAATACCGCCTGCAGTGGCCCCTCCCGCCAATTCTTGTTCACGATGCTGCGCACCATGCCATAAAGCGCCAGCGCCAGGATGAACCAGGGCACGAAGGCATCGGCATAAGTGCGGATGATGGTGACCATGTGGTCAAGCGGGATGGACTTCTTTCCGTCATAGCTAATGGGAAAGAAGAATACGAAAGCGCCAATAGCGCTGTAGACAAAGAGGCGCCAGATGCCCTTCTTGGAGGGGACATCGTCGTCGCTCTCGTAGAAGGCGTCAACGATTGCGTCTTCAGAGTTCATGTTCTACCTCACGGTGGTGGAAACTACACGTCATTAGCATGGCCACAAACGCGTTCTCTTAAATGATCGCGCCGATCAAGCACACGCCAAGAAAAGGCGGTTGCTTGAAGCCGTGCCCACGCGACAGCCACACGCAGGTCTTCCACATACTAGCGGCACCACACATACTTGTCACACACGTCACCCCCACAAGCGGAATGAGTTCCCCGCCATAGAGCCCAACCGTGCCACCCCACCACAAAATTGACCCCACGTCTGAACTAGAGGAAAGTAACTCCCAGACCCACCCGCACCAACCACTCCCCTTAATCCGCGGCGCCGGAACCAACGAGCACCGCATTGGGGAACTGAGGAGGACGCATCCCCGTGGCAGAAACCACCGCCAAGCGCCCCGGCTTGAAACACCGGCACCTGCACTTCATCGCCTTAGGCTCGGCCATCGGCACCGGCCTGTTCTATGGCTCCGCCGGCGCCATCCAAGCCGCCGGCCCCTCGGTCCTCTTGGTCTATCTCCTCGGCGGCGCCGTGGTTTACTTCCTCCTGCGCGCGCTGGGTGAGATGTCCGTGCACCACCCCGTCACCGGCTCCTTCGCCGAATACGCCCGCGCCTTCCTAGGCCCCTGGGCCGGCTACATCACCGGCTGGATGTTCGCCTTCGAGATGGTCATCGTGGCCCTGGCGGATCTCACCGCCATCGGCGTCTATATGCAATTCTGGTTCCCCGGCTCGCCCAAATGGGTTTGGGTTGCGGCCACGCTGCTCCTCGTCGGCGGCGCCAACCTCGCCACCGTCAAGGCCTTCGGCGAGCTGGAATTCGCCTTCACCATCGTCAAGGTCGGCGCCGTCATCGCCATGATCTTAGGTGGCGTGGCCGTGCTCGTCTTCGGCCTCTCCACCGCGGAGACCACCGGCCCGACCAACCTGGTCAACGATGGCGGCTTCTTCCCCAACGGCGTCTCCGGTATGGTCGCCTCCTTCATCCTCGTTCTCTTCGCCTTCGGCGGCACGGAGATCGTCGGCGTCGCCAGTGCGGAGGCAGAAGATCCCGCCAAGTCCGTACCGAAGGCCGTCAACACCATCCCGGTGCGCATCCTGCTCTTCTATGTCCTGGCCATCCTGGTCATCCTGATGATCAACCCCTGGCGCAGCATCACCGGTGAGGAAAGCCCCTTCGTCCAAATCTTCTCCACCCTTGGTGTTACCTGGGCCGCGGCCGCCCTCAACGTCGTCGTCATCACCGCGGCGGTCTCCGCTATTAATGCTGATCTCTTCGGCGCCGGCAACGTCCTTACCGGCCTGGCACGCCAGAACCTCGCGCCGCAGATCATGGCGAAGAAGACTCGGGGTGTGCCCGTCATGACCATGATTATCCTGCTCATCGTCATGATCATCGGCACCGCGCTCAACGCGCTCATCCCGGAGAATGTCTTCGAAATCATCGCCTCCCTGGCTACCTTCGCCACCATCTACGTGTGGTTGATGATCCTCCTGGCCCACGTGGCCTCCCGCCGCCAGATGCCCACCGAAGAACGCGCCAGTCTGGAATACACCGTCCCCTTTTGGCCCTGGGGCCAATACTTCTCCATCGCCTTCATCATCTTCACTTTTGGCATCATGGTGTGGCAGGAGCAGTACCGCCCGGCACTCGCCACGGGCTTTATCTTCATCCTCCTGATGACGGCCATCTTCTACCTCACCGGCCGCCGCACCGCCGCCACGAGTGCCCCACAAGAGACTGCCCCGCAAGGAACAGACGCGAAAGGATAACCATGAACACCGTTGATGCCCCCGCCTACTCCCCCGCCCCCGAGTGGTCCGGCCGCTCCGATGGCCCGGGCCCCGAGCATGCGCGGTGGCACAGCGTGGTTCGCCCGCTGGACGTCGCCAAGCCCCAGGCAGATCCCGGCGTCGCACTCCTGGGTTTTGCCTCCGACGAGGGCGTTGAGCGCAACCATGGCCGCCCCGGCGCGGCTGCGGGCCCGGCCGCCCTGCGCAGCGCCCTGGGTTCCCTGGCGCTGCACCATACGCACCCGCTTTACGACGCCGGCACGATCACCACCCAAGGCACCGACCTGGAGGGCTCCCACGAGCGCCTCTCCGAAGCAGTGGAGACACTCTCGCGCGCCGGGCACCTGCCCATCATCCTCGGCGGCGGCCACGAGACGGCCTTCGGCTCCCACCGCGGCGCCTTCCGCGCCCAGGGCCCACTGCAGGTCATCAACCTGGACGCGCATTTCGATCTCCGCACCGCAGACGTGCCCACCTCCGGCACCCCGTTCAAGCAGATTTCTGAGCTGGTCGGCCGCGAGGACTTCGACTATTCCGTCCTGGGAATCTCCCGCCCTAACAACACGCCGGTGCTTTTCGACGAAGCCTCCGCCCTCGGCGTCACCGTCGTCCTCGACGAGGAATTGCTCAGCATGGACCGCGCCCAGGTGCGTGACACCGCCGCGCGCATCTGCGCCGGCACCACACCCATCCACCTCTCCATCGACTTGGACGTTTTGCCCGCCGACCAAGCACCGGGCGTCTCCGCCCCCGCAGGCCTCGGCGTCCCGGTAAACATCATCCGGGAACTCGCACTCACCATCGCCGCCACGGGACGCCTCGCGCTTGTCGACGTCGTCGAGCTCAACCCCACCTTCGACATCGACGCCCACACCGCCAAGCTGGCCGCGCGGTTGATTGATGACATTGTGACTGCGCATATTTCTGCTGCCACGGGCGCGAATTCCTAGATAAGACCGGGGCTAGCCGGCATACTGGTCCCCATGAGTTCACCGATTCGTGTTGTCGGCGCCGTCTTCACAGACGGCAATCGTTTCCTGGCCTGTCGAAAGGCTCCTGGAAAGTCCCTCGCCGGCATGTGGGAGTTTCCGGGCGGCAAGGTTGAGTCGGGCGAAACCCCGGAGCAGGCGCTGGCGCGTGAGATCAAGGAAGAGCTTTCCGTAACCGCAACCGTTGGCGACAAGGTCACCTCGACCTTGTACGAGTATGACTTCGCCACCATTGAGCTAACTACATTCCTGTGCCGCATCGAGTCCGGTGAACTAACCCTTAGTGATCACGACGAGACGCGTTGGGTGACCTCACCTGAGGCACGGGAACTCGACTGGGCTCCCGCAGACATTCCCACCGTCAAACTCATTTCTTCGCGCCTATGAGCTCCGAATCCATCCTGCCCTTCGGCATCTACGAAACCCCGGTCACCGCTCGTATTCAGGAGCGGATCGAGGAGACCAAACGGGCTCGCCCCACGGCTGCTACTGGCATCGCTCACGAGTCCACGAAGGACGTCAATCCGCGCTTCGCCGCGGCAGTGTCTCAGCATTTCGCCAAAGCACTTGAACAAAAACTCACCGAGATGACGAAGGCGGAAGACCGCGTTGCCCTCATCAATGCGCTAGCACAACATCTTGGTGCGGATGAGTCTATCGCCGCAGAACAGCTGCTCTACGCCATCTATCGATCAGAGCTCGAGGAGGCCCCGGAGCTTCCGGAAGTCTCGCTCAACACCAGTGCCTTGTTCACCAACAGCGTGGACGACACCAATATGTCGGTTGAGATCGCCCGTGAGATTAGAACGGCGGACTCCGTCGATCTGCTGTGCGCTTTCATCAAGAGCTCGGGCATTGCGATCATCAGCGATGAACTGGAATACCTCAGGGATCACCAGATTCCGTTGCGAGTCATTACGTCCACTTACTGCGGGGCGACCGAAGCAGCCGCAGTGCGCCGACTCGTGGAAGATTACGGTGCTGAAGTCCGCATTTGCTACGAACACAAGAGCACACGTTTGCATGCCAAGGCCTGGCTCTTCCGCCGCCAGTCTGGTTTCGACACCGCCTTCATCGGCAGCTCAAACCTTTCGTGCTCAGCGCTGGTTGATGGTTGGGAATGGAACGTCCGCGGCTCGCGTTCTTCCACGCCGGAGATCATTGAGAAGTTCATCAAGACCTTCGATAGCTATTGGTACGACAATCACTTCAAAACCTTTGTTCCGGAGAAGGACTACGCGCGCCTCAAGGAGGCTCTCGGCAGCGCCAAATTCCTCGAATCAAAGCCCGGCGAAAAGCTCGAGCTATCTGGCCTTCGCGTCGAGCCCTACCCCTACCAAGAAGAGATGCTCGAAGCTTTAGAGTCCGAGCGCGAAGTTCACGATCGTCACCGCAACCTCCTCATTGCCGCCACCGGTACAGGCAAGACGGTCGTGGCCGCATTGGACTACCGCCGCCTTTGCGAGAAGCTGGGGCGAAGGCCACGGCTGCTTTTCATTGCCCACCGGCGTGAGATTCTCACCCAGGCCCAGCGAACGTACCGCGAGGTTCTTCGCACTGCCAGCTTTGGCGAGCTCCTCCTCAGCGGTGAACAGCCTGCCCAGTGGGACCATGTCTTCGCGAGCATCCAGTCTCTGCATGGCAAGCGCCTGACCCAGATTGCACCGGACCATTTTGAGGTCGTCGTCATTGATGAGTTCCACCACGCCGAAGCTTCGACCTACCGCGCAGTCCTTGACTACTTGCAGCCGCGTGAGCTCCTGGGGCTAACGGCCACACCGGAGCGCGGTGACGGCGAGAATGTCCAGAAGTATTTCGACTATCGCGTAGCCCATGAGCTTCGCCTCTGGGATGCGTTGCGCCTCCAGCTCCTCGCGCCGTTGCACTACTACGGAGTCGACGATGATACCGACCTGACGAGCCTCACCTGGAACCGTGGAAAGAAGGACTACCAAGCTTCGGAGCTGAGCGAGTTTTATATCAAGGCCGGAGAGAAGCGCACCAGGTTCATCATCAATGAGCTCAACCGTCGCATCTTCGATCTCTCCGAAATGAAAGCCCTTGGCTTCTGCGTGACCATCGCCCACGCCGAATACATGGCGGAGCAATTCAACCTTTTCGGCATCCCTGCCTTAGCGGTCAGCAGCAAGCTCAACGTTGGTGAGCGTCGTCGCGCCATCGAGCAGCTTCGCGAGGGAACTATCAAGATCATCTTCGCGGTCGATATTTTCAACGAAGGCGTCGACATCCCAGCGGTCAACGCGCTGTTGCTTCTGCGCCCGACGCAAAGCCCAGTGCTCTTTGTCCAACAGCTTGGCGCCTCAACGAAGGAAAAACGCCTGCACCGTCTTTGATTTCTTAGGTCTCCAGCACGAGGAATTCGATTTCGAAGAGCGCTTCAAGGTGCTTACCGCCGCTCGCGGAAAGAACCTCGCCAAGGAGGTAGAGCAAGGTTTCCCTACTGCCCCGCCTGGCTCTAGCATCACCTTGGACCGCGTGACGACCGAGCGCGTTCTAAAGAACATCAAACGCTTGGCCCGGAACACCGTTAAGAAGATACGAGCACTCATTACTGACTACGGCTCGACCGACCTCGCAAGCTTCATAAATAGCTCTGGCGTCCCCGTGGAAGACATCTACCGTCGCAAGGGCATTACGTGGACCACGCTGCTTCGCGACGAGAACCTGCTGCCCTCCGGCCCTGCGAGCGAGCACGAAGAGTTTCTACTCAGCCGAATCCGGGTGCTGCTACACATCAACGATCCCAACCGCGTAGCGGCCTACAGTCTCCTGGTTTCTCCGGATGGGCCATATGAGAACGATATGACTCCCGAGCAAGTCCGGTACGCCACCATGCTTGTGCTGGCTCTGTGGGCGAACTCAAATACGGCAATCCCAGAGACCATTGACCAGGCCCTGGGCATCATCCGCGCCTGCCCTGCCTTCGTCGCCGAAGTAACTCAGGTTATGCGGCTCACACTCGACCGCTCCCGAGTCATCCCAGAGAAATCGACGAATAGTGTCTTGGAAACACACGCGGATTACAGCCTCGCCGAACTCGTCGGCGCTTTGGACGACGGCTCTCTGCGCAAGCTCGCCAACCTCCCACGCGAAGGGGTACGCTGCTTCGATGCCTTTAACACTGATCTTTTCCTGGTTACTTTCCAAAAGGATGAGAACGTTAGTGCTTCGACAAACTACCGCGATTACCCGCTAGCACCGGATCGTTTGCACTGGGAATCCCAATCCACCACATCACTTAAGTCCGCGATGGCTCACCGCTATATCCACCACCATGAGCTCAACGGGAACATCATCATAGCAACCCGTTTTAACAAGCGGAACAAGGTGGACACGGCATCAGCGTATACCTTCCTAGGAAACGTCGACTACGTCACGCACAGCGGTGAGAAGCCGATCCAGTTCGAATGGAGCCTCCGCCGTGACATGCCCAGGCAGCTTTATGCAGCCGGGCGCACTGTGGCTTAAACCTCACATTGAGTTAAACCAGGAAGTTGACGCCATAACCACCATAAATTAATCTTTTCTTAGCAGATTAAGAAGTAATTAATCTCTGTTGCCTTGGTGCAGAAAAATGGAGGTCGGTTATGGGAGCCGCGAGCGAGCGTAGCCAAAAGCGCTGGAACCGCCCAGATACCGGTTCCGAAACTTCCGTGTATGGGTTTACGCGTTTTCGGGAGCGCAGCTTCAAGACTGGCACCACCCCACGATGGGCTGCGTGCAGCAAGAAAGCGCGCCACACGCGCTAAGTAGCATTAACCCGCCCCGAAACTCCGTCAGCACAACTCCGCTAGCAATTCGTAGTCGGATGATTCTGCTTTCTATCGCCGCGGGTGGTAGCGGCGGCGCAACCCACGCAGAATAATCTTCCGCTCCCCCAAGGTGTCGCGGCCGAAAATCCACGCCACAATGCCCGCCGCAGCCACCACCGCGCAGAACCCGAAAGCTGTCTCAAATCCGTACCTATCCGCCAGCAGCCCGATGAAAATCGGGCCTAAAATCTGCCCGAAGTCACCTGCCATCTGGAACGTCGACAGCACCTGTCCGCCCGAGCGCTGCGAGCCCACGATGTCCGCCACGGCTGCTTGCTGCGACGGAGCGATGAGGCCCGATGCCGCGCCGGACAGGGCGGAAAGGATGAGGAGGGATACGATGTTCGTCGCCAAGCCCAGCGTGCCAACGAACAATGCGGAGCCCACCAGTCCTGCAATGATGAGCGGGCGGCGCCCGACCCGGTCGGACCATGATCCGGAGAACTGCAGGACAATGGCGTTGCCGGCGGCGAAGGCCGCCAGAGCGACGCCCGACGTCGAGGCGCCGTTGGCAAAAATGGCGGCTGCGAACAGAGGGAGGACAGCCACGCGCACGCCCATGTTGATCCAGCCTTGGGCAAAATTCGACGTCAGTACCGCCCGGTAGGCGGTATCCTCCCAGGCTTCCGCCAAGTGCATCGGACGGAGTTGACGCCGGCGCTCATCGGCGCGATTGACCGACGGCATGAGGATCCACACAACCAACGCGGCGATAGCCACACCGGTGCCGTAAATAAAGAAGGGCCACCGGAACCCCAGGAAGGAAAGGCTCGCCCCCACGAGCGGGCCAATCACGTTTCCGAGAAGGAAGGATGTGGCGTAGGTAGCCGAACAGCGCCCGCGGATGCTGGGCGGTGCCAGGCGCACGATGAGCCCCATCGCCGCGACAGTAAACATCGTCGAACCAATGCCCGCGATAGCCCGCAAGGCGACGATCTGCCAGTATTCCTGCGCCATTCCCACCAAGCCGGTGGTCAGCGCCACGGTGAACAAACCTGTCACGTAAACGCGGCGCGTGCCCACGCGGTCAATGAGGAAGCCGGCGGCCGGGGCGAAGACAAGGCGGCTGGCGGAAAAGACGGAGACAACGAGGCCAGCTGCGGCCATCGAGACGTTGAAGCTGACGATGAACTGTGGAAGCAGCGGCGCAATGAGCCCGTACCCCAAGGCGATGATGAACCCGGCGGTGACCATGACCCAAATTTCCCGCGGGATCTTAACCTGCGGAGCTGCAGTATTTTTCATATCGCCATTCACTGTATCCCACCCCGTCAAATCATCGAACGTTTCATCGAACATACGTTCCCTTAAAGATTCGGTGATGTCCGCGTGGATTTCTAGTGTGTGGGCCATGAAGAACTACAGCAGCATTCACACGTCCGTTCAGTCCCCGTCCACTCTCAGCACCGGTGAACTCACCGCGGATATCCTCTACCACCACCACGAAACGCTTCGCTCCATAGAGAGCATCATCCGTCATCCGCGCTCGCTTGCGCGGCCGACGCCACAGTGGCGCCCGCCATCAAAAGTGCTGCCACCGGTAGAGATATATGGCGGTGAAGCGCTCCCACTGACGCTTACCATTTCGCGCCACCGCGTGGGTGAGCGGGCTAAGGCCCGTGTTCTGGGTTATGGCGAAAAGCGCGTGCCCTCTTACCTCGTTACGGTGCGCATTACTGATCCCACTGGCCGCCCCGTCGCCCCTTCACTAGCGGAAGCGTGGGTGCGGGCCCTAGTTCCTGAAGAACTCGTCTCCGCGGTGCATGAGATTTCCAGCAGCAGCGCGGCTACGTTTGTGTGGCTGGTGGATAGCGCCTACACACCGGTGCATTCCCCGCTTTCCCTTTTCGAAGGGTTTAGTCAGGCCGCCTAATACCGGTGGGCCTCATCAGGTCGAGATGCTCAGCCGCTAGAAATAGCGCTGGATCCGGTCCAGAAAACCTTTGGGCGGCTCCTCATCAAGAGAAAGCGAGAACCTGTCCTCCGTCAGCACGCGATCCAAAGCTGGGCGCGTCTCCGGGTAGTCATAAAGGCGGAGGATCGGCTTCGGAGCCAAGCGGATTGCAATGCACACCACAAGTGCCGTAAACGTCTTATCAATGACGTCAGAGCACAGGTTCTGAAGCAGTATGGCGAGGCGTTCATCATGCAGTATGAGCTCCCACAGCGCTATAAGTTCAGCGGGGCCGCGCTGGCCGTAATCGCTGGGAAGTAACCACGTAGAAACGGCGGACAACAATCCTGCGACAATGCCCAGCCCGGTACCAGCAAGCATCATGGCCAGCATTCGTTTAAACGCACCACGGCGCGCAAGCCAGCCAAACAAATAGGCCACCACCACGGCTGTTGGCAAATACGCCAAGAGCGACGGGTTATTGATACTAGCCAGGCAAGCGCTCAAAACTGCGGTGCCCATTCCCAAGACAGGGCCGTAAACGATTGCTATGAAAGCCGTGCCCATCATGTCGAGGTACAAGGGGATGTTGATGTTGAAGATCAACGACGACAAGAGGAGGTTTGCCGCCACTGCAAGCAAAGGGTTGAACAGTGCGTGGTTACCCAAGGACCGCCACTGTGCGGCAATGAAGAGAATTGCGCCGAGCAGACTCAGGCACCACACGCCGGTCGAAAGCACGGAGGAAAAGACAAAATCACGATGGCCATAGTCCGAGCGCAACGACAGGACCCAAGACAAGGCCACGCACACTAGCGCGGAGCCAACACACAGACGCTGGCTCAGTGATGCCTTGCCAATCGGCATTTGTCTTGGTTGCTCCTCTTCAACGCCAGGGAAAAGTACGCTCCTACCCTACCCCGGACGCTTTTAGTCGTCGGCGTCGCCTTCCTCGATGTCGGAGTCATCGTCATCATCGTCGTCGAAAAGAACGTCATCCTCGTCCTCATCGTCAGCACCGAAAATGTCATAGACCTCAGGCTCGTCAAAATCGGAGTCATCGATACTAACCAGCTGGGCTTCCCAGTCCAAGGCCTGATCGGAGACAAGGCTCAGCACGTCAAAGAGACGGTCAAAATCGGTGTAGGTGCCCAGTTCGAGGGCCTCGGCAGGAACCTCGATGATGGGGGCTAGCCCGCCGTCCACGTCTTCCGCGTCGCCGAAGATGGCAACGCGCTCTTCTTCGCTCAAGTCCTCTGGAGTCTCGATGTCCCAGAGCTTGCTGATTGCCTCATCCTCCAGCTCATCGAGCTCTTCCTCATCAAAGTCGAAGGAGAGGAAACGCACGACCGCGCTCGGAACACCGTCGATGGTCTCCACCAGCACGCGCAGTTCCGAATCGTTGGCTACCTCCGCCACGACGAGGTTCGGGTTGAATTCGTCCTGGACAAACTCCAGCTCAGCGATGCGCTCATCGGTACCTTCTAGCAGGTCACGCAGCACCGTCACCACCTGGTCCGTGGCGATGTGACGGGATACGGCCTCAACCGCATCCTCCACAGAGAACGCCACGGAGACCAAAACGGCCTCGAAGTCTTCGTCATCCTCGTCCACGTCGGCGGCGGCGATGTATACGTTGGCGGCTGGCAGAAGTGGGTCAATTTCCACAAACTGGATTTCCAAATCGGAGGTGATGGGCACGAACATCACATCGTCATTGACGCGGGACTCAATGCCCTCCCCGTCCAGCGCAGAGGCGATATCTTCAAAAAAGCTCATGTGATAAACATCCATCCATGTGGGAGTCTCACCCAGGCTGCTGCCAAGGCCCCACACATCTTACCTGCGTTCGCCGTCAATAGCTGCCGTCCTCAAGCAGGAATCCCAGTTCCTTCAGAATCTCCGGTCGCCCGGTGCCCCACTCCAACATGTCGTAGGCCTCCCACGCTTGGCGACGCCCCTCCATCGGCGCCTCCTCGACGCGCGGCTCCACATCGAAGACCATGGTCGAGCGCTGCGGGGCGCGATATTGCGGCCAGTTCTCTAGAGGTGCGCCGCCCCGAATGAACTCGCCCCACTGCGCCTGCATGGTCTCGGTCACCTCCTCCATCTCGGAGGATTTGGCAATGCTGTTAAGAAAGGAAACGCGTGATGCTCCCGGATCACCAAAGATATTGGAGAGCTCCATCGAGTGCATCGCCCCCAAGCCCAACCAACGCAGTGCTGCCGGGGCGAAGTCGAAGCGGTACATCCACGTCGGATAGCGCCGCGCATGCTCCGAAGCCACGCGGACGGTGGGGGCCCAGAAGAGGGCGTCGGTAAGCAAGTCCCCGAAATCGCGGCGCGACACCGCACCACCGTATGCCGCGACGACATCCGGTGCGCTTTCCGGATCGAAGGAAGCTAGCAGGCGCAGCGCTGCGCGCTCACGCGCACTCTGACGCTGGTAAAGGAACTTGCCAAAACTAGCTTCACCGGAGTTGGTTCCTACAAGCAAGGGCACGGGGTGCTGGTTGCCGGCCTCGAAGGCCTCGATGGGGTGCTGTGGGATGAGGTCGCCGTCGACAGTCGGCGCATAGCAGGAATTTAGATACAGTAACTCCCCCGCGCGCCACATCATAGACTGACCGGAGCGCACCACGTCCGCGAAATCTTCGCGGCGTAAATCATCCGCGGTGGTATCACGCGGCAAGGCCATCTTGTGGACCAGCTCGCGGGCCCAAAAGACTGACTGCGCTCGCGAATGAATCATGCCGATCGGTGGTGATTGAGCAATCGCACGGTGGAACAGGCCCTCGGCGCGCGGAACAGCCATCAACGTCAGGACCGCAGCACCGCCGGCGGATTCCCCCATGAGCGTGACATTGTCTGGGTCCCCGCCGAAGGCCGCGATATTGTCCCGCACCCACTCCAAAGCCAAGACCTGGTCCGCCACCGCCGGGTTAGCGCACGCCTCACCGCCAAGACTGCGGACGTCGAGGTAACCCAAGGCGCCTAAGCGGAAGTTCACCGAAACATAGACCACGCCCATCTGCGCCGCGAATTCGAAACCGCGCAGCATCAACATGTGGGAGGAGCCCACGATGAAGCTACCACCATGCAAATACACCACGACGGGCAGCTTCTCCCCTGCCTGAGAACCCGACGGCGCATCGGGCCCACCCGCATGGTGTGGGCGGACGACATCGAGAGTCAGGCAGTCCTCCGCACCTTCAATGCGGTCGGTCCAGGAATAGACCGGCTGCGGGGCAACGTGGCCAAACTCGCGGCAATCCCGGATCCCTTCCCAGGCCGGGGCCGGGCGCGGCTCCATGAAACGGTTCGCGCCCGACGTATCCGCGCCGAAGGGAATCCCGCGCCACGATCGCACGGGCGCGCTCAGCGGACGGTCCGTGCGCAATTCCTCTTCGATGCAGCCACGTACCCAACCGCCGCTGGTGAGGACCGTGAGATCGTCGGCAAGCGCGGTGCGTGCTGCCTCGTGGGCGGCGCGGGCACGGGCGTGGAGGGAATCTGCAAGCAAGCGCGCCGCGGCCACGCTGACCTCACGCGGAGGGGAAGGCTCAAACTCGCTCATGTCTCATACCCTAGTGTGCTAGCTTGCCGACGCGCTCAATAAAGCTTTTCGATACGGTGGTAAACATACAGTTCAGGTTCACAATCAGCATTAGCAAAGAAATAAGGTGAGACAATGCTCGACAAGGTCTTTGACAAAAAGAACAAAACTGTTAGCCGCCGGGATTCATCTAAAGAGGGGGCCAGCACTTCCGAGACGGTAGGCACCTTGGAGGTTGATGAGTCCAACCGCATTACCCAAGGTTTCTTAGGAGCCATCGACAAGATCCTCTCAGTACAGTCTTCCGTCATCATCAGCTACGTCGAAGGCGTAAAGAAGCGCAACTCCGACGCCAGCCCGGCTCAGCTCCAAGCGCTCATTGACAAGCACTTCATGAACATCATCACCGGCACGGGTGCCGCCGCCGGTGCCTCCGCTGCTATCCCCGGTATCGGCCTCGTCACCGGCGCGGCCACCGTTGGCGCTGAATCCCTGGTCTTCCTCGAAGCAGCCGCGTGGTACATCCTCGCCTCGGCGCACTTGCGCGGTGACGACATCCGGGATAAGGAGCGCCGCCGTGCACTCGTGTTGGTGGTGCTTACCGGCTCCCAGGGCAGCGCCTTGGTCGATACCTTTGTGGGCGATGTGACCTCACTGTCCGGTGTAACCTCCGCGGCTACTCTCTCGCGCTTCTCCGGCCCTACCCTCAGCGGCCTCAACGGCCGCCTGACCAAGCTGTTTATGAAGCAAGCCACCAAGAAGCTGAAGTGGGCGTGGGTGTCTAAGCTGCTGCCGATGGGTGTAGGCGCGGTGTTGGGAACAACCGCCAACCGCAAATTGGGCCGCCAAGTTATTGACCATGCCAACACCCAACTCTCCCCCCTGCAGGGGGAGTAAAGGCCGCGAAACGCGCCCAGGATAGTGGCCAAACTTACAGGGCCCGTATCATAAAGGAAGACACTTTTCGGGGTGCCTTTCGCACCCGTGGATTGGCCTACTAGAGTCGAATAAAGACAAATTTAGAAGCACAGAAAGAGGCGAGCATCTGCCGTGAGCAACTCGAGCATCTATGGCCCGAATGCGTGGCTGATTGACGAACAGTTTCAGCAGTACTCAAAGGACCCGAACTCCGTAGACAAGGAGTGGCGCGAGTACTTTGAGGCCAACGGGGCACCGAAGTCGGCCGCACAGTCCAAGGCTGCGGACGCTCCGGCCACCACCCCCGCACAGAAGAAGGGCGCGGCACAGGCTGCAGAGAAGTCCCCTGCCGCACCGGGTGCCAAGGCACCGAGCGACTCTAAGGCTTCTGCCGCGGCCGCTAAGTCCGCAAAGAAGGCGGAGAAGAAGTCCGAGTCCCCGCTGGATCGCATCAAGGATGCACCGGAGCCGGGCTCCCGCGTGCTCAAGGGCATGTTCAAGGCAATCGCCAAGAACATGGACGAGTCCCTGGAGATCCCCACCGCCACCACCGTGCGCGACATCCCGGTCAAGCTCATGTGGGAAAACCGTGCGATGATCAACGATCACCTCAAGCGCACCCGCGGCGGCAAGATCTCCTTCACCCACATCCTGGGCTACGCCATGGTCAAGGCGGTTCAGATCCACCCGGACATGAACGTGCGCTACGAAATCAAGGACGGCAAACCCACCGTGGTCCAGCCGGAGCACGTCAACCTGGGCCTGGCCATCGACCTCCCGCAGAAGGATGGTTCCCGCGCCCTCGTCGTGGCTGCCATCAAGGAGGCAGAGAACAAGACCTTCTCCGAGTTCATCGATGCCTACCAGGACATCGTTGACCGCTCCCGCAAGAACAAGCTGACGATGGATGACTTCTCCGGCGTCACCATCAACCTGACCAACCCGGGCGGCATTGGCACCCGTCACTCCATCGCCCGCCTGACCAAGGGTTCCGGCGCCATCATCGGTGTCGGCTCCATGGACTACCCGGCTGAATTCGCCGGCACCTCCGCAGACCGTCTGGCAGACCTGGGCGTCGGACGCCTGGTTACCCTCACCTCCACCTACGATCACCGCGTTATCCAGGGCGCTGAGTCTGGTGAGTTCCTGCGCACCATCGGCCAGCTCATTCTGGACGACGCCTTCTGGGACGAGCTCTTCGAGTCCATGGGCGTTCCCTACCAGCCCTTCCGCTGGGCTGCCGACGTCCCCAACACGGGCGTCGACAAGAACACGCGCGTCATGCAGTACATCGAGGCCTACCGCTCCCGCGGCCACCTGCTGGCTGACATCAACCCGCTGGGCTGGAAGCAGCCGGGCCTGCCTTGGCCGGATCACCGCGACCTCGACCTGGCTACCCACGGCCTGACCATCTGGGATCTGGACCGCACCTTCAACGTCGGCGGTTTCGGTGGCAAGGAGACCATGACTCTGCGTGAGGTGGTTACCCGCCTGCGCTCCGCTTACACCCTCAAGGTCGGCTCTGAGTACGCCCACATCCTCGACCGCGATGAGCGCGGCTGGCTGCAGGAGCAGATTGAGGCCGGCATGCCGAAGCCGACCAACTCTGAGCAGAAGTACATCCTGCAGAAGGTCAACGCGGCTGAAGCCTTCGAGAACTTCCTGCAGACCAAGTACGTGGGCCAGAAGCGCTTCTCCTTGGAGGGCGCTGAGTCCCTCATCGCCCTGCTGGACTCCATCGTGGACACCGCCGCTGGCCAGGACCTCGACGAGGTCGTCATCGGTATGCCGCACCGCGGCCGCCTCAACGTGCTCTTCAACATCGTGGGCAAGCCGCTGGCAGATATCTTCGGTGAGTTCGACGGCAACTACAAGGGCGGCCAGCTCGGCGGATCGGGTGACGTGAAGTACCACTTGGGTGCTGAGGGCGAGCACCTGCAGATGTTTGGTGACGGCGAAATCAAGGTCACCCTGGCCGCTAACCCGTCTCACCTCGAGGCCGTTGACCCGGTCATGGAAGGTATCGCACGTGCCAAGCAGGACATCCTGGACAAGGGCGCGGAGGGCCACACCGTCGTGCCGATCATGCTCCACGGCGATGCTTCCTTCACCGGCCTGGGCGTGGTCCAGGAAACCATCAACCTGTCCAAGCTGCGCGGCTACACCACCGGCGGTACCGTCCACGTAGTTGTCAACAACCAGGTTGGCTTCACCACCACCCCGGACTCCGGCCGTTCCACGCACTACGCCACCGACCTGGCCAAGGGCTTCGACTGCCCGGTCTTCCACGTCAACGGCGACAACCCCGAGGCAGTTGTCTGGGTGGGCAAGCTAGCCACCGAGTACCGCCGCCGCTTCGGCAAGGACGTCTTCATTGACCTCGTCTGCTACCGCCTGCGCGGCCACAACGAGGCCGATGACCCGTCGATGACCCAGCCGCTGCTCTACGACATCATCGATGACCACAAGTCCGTCCGCGAGCGCTACACCGAGGAGCTCATCGGCCGCGGCGACCTCTCCGATGAAGAGGCAGAGGCAGCTGCACGCGACTTCCACGACCAGATGGAATCCGTCTTCACCGAGCACAAGAAGGCGCAAGAGGCTGGTCCGAAGGAGCAGACCGGTATTACCTCCTCCCAGGAGCTGACTCGCGGTCTGGATACCTCCATCACTGCCGAGGAACTCGCCGAGATCGGCGATGCCTACGGCACCCCGCCAGAGGACTTCGAGTACCACAAGCGTGTTCGCAAGGTTGCCAAGGACCGCCAGAAGACCTCCCGCGAAGGCGGCATCGACTGGGGTTGGGGCGAGCTCATCGCCTTTGGCTCCCTGGCCAACTCCGGCAAGGTCGTGCGCCTGGCCGGTGAGGATTCCCGCCGCGGTACCTTCACCCAGCGCCATGCAGTGGCCTTCGACCCGCACACGGGTATGGAATACAACCCGGTTGCACACCTGGCTGAGGCCAAGGGCAATGGCGGTAAGTTCATGGTCTACAACTCCGCGCTAACCGAGTACGCCGGCATGGGCTTCGAGTACGGCTACACCGTGGGTAACCCGGATGCTGTAGTGGCCTGGGAGGCACAGTTCGGTGACTTCGCCAACGGTGCTCAGACCATCATCGATGAGTACATCTCCTCCGGTGAGGCCAAGTGGGGCCAGCTGTCCAGCCTGATCCTGCTGCTGCCCCACGGCTACGAGGGCCAGGGCCCGGACCACTCCTCGGCCCGCATCGAGCGCTACCTCCAGCTGTGCGCTGAGGGCTCCATGACTGTGGCACAGCCGTCCACCCCGGCTAACCACTTCCACCTGCTGCGCCGCCAGGCACTTGGTGAGATGAAGCGCCCGCTCGTGGTCTTCACCCCGAAGTCTATGCTGCGCAACAAGGCTGCAACCTCCTCCGTGGAGGACTTCACTGAGGTCAAGAAGTTCCAGTCCGTCATCAACGACCCGAACTTCGTTGACATCAACGGCAAGAAGGTCGGCGATACGGACAAGGTCAAGACCATCATGCTGGTCTCCGGCAAGCTCTACTGGGAGCTGGCAAAGAAGAAGGAGGCCGACGGCCGCGACGATATCGCTATCATCCGCGTGGAGATGCTCCACCCGATTCCGTTCAACCGTCTGCGTGAGGCTTTCGAGGCTTACCCGAACGCAACGCAGATTCGCTTCGTGCAGGACGAGCCGGCGAACCAAGGTCCGTGGCCGTTCTACAACGAGCACCTGCGTGAGCTCATCCCGGATATGCCGGAGATGGTCCGCGTCTCCCGCCGCTCGCAGTCCTCGACTGCTACTGGTAACGCGAAGGTTCACCAGATTGAGCAGAAGAACCTGCTAGAGGAAGCCTTCGACGTCTAAAGGCGCTTAAGCCCCAGCGGCTGTCCCCAAGCACAGCGACGCTAGCAAGGCCCCGGCCACCACGAACTCACAACGAGTGCGGTGGCCGGGGCTTCTTCTTGCCCGCAGGGAACCCAACAGCTGCGCCGCACACGCCTACGTCTCCCCCGCCCACCCTTCGCGCTCACAGGGGGACATCAATCAGCGACCACTAGTGCTCCCGGTGAGCGCGAAGGGTGACGCACACAAGAGTCCTAAGGCCCCGGCGGTTCTCAGCGTTTCGGCCGACAGGACAGCGGGCCCTCAATCTTGCTCAGTTCCGGTCGAGGGGCGCAACACCACGAAAGCTGACAAACCTTGCTCAATGCCAGCATCGAACTTCGAAGGCGTATCTGGACCTCGCAGTGCGATTGCGTAAAAAGAAACGCCCGAGCTTTTGCTCGGGCGTTTGCTCGTGGTTCACTCAACCACTGCCTTGGGGGCTGGCCAAGCCCCCTAAGGAAACCTAGGTCTTAGGAATCCTTGCGGCGGCTAGGACGCAGAATCAACGCTGCACCAGCGATGAGCGCCAAAGCCACACCAATGAGGCCTAGGACGTTGGCACCGGTGTTGGCGAGCTTGCCAGACGAGGTGCTCTTAGCAGAGGCCGCAGTGCTCGAGGTCGTACCAGGCTGGCTGGCCTGGGTCGGCTGAGCATTCTGGTTCTGCGTTGGCGTCGGCTGTGCTTCCGTGTTAGGCGCCTTCGGCGCTTCCGAAGCTTCCGGTGCCTTCGGCTGCTGTGGCTTCAGCGGCTCAACCGGCTTGACCGGCTTCGTCGGCAGCTCCGGAATGTGCGGAGGCTTGAAGAAGTGGGCCAGTACCGGCGGGATAATCACCAGCGGGATGAGCGGCCACAGGCTGCTGAGGTCCGGAATGCTCGAAGTAGAGGAACCAGGCTTTTCAGGTTCTTCAGTCGGGGTTTCCGTCGGAACCTCTGTTGGATCTTCCGTCGGGTCCTCAGTCGGCTCTACCGTCGGATCGTCCGTCGGGTCCTCGGT
>NZ_KV806839.1:54044-54362 GCF_001811845.1 Corynebacterium sp. HMSC062E11 | reverse complement strand
GTCTTCCGTCGGGTCCTCTGTCGGGTCTTCCGCTGGGTCCTCCGTTGGCTCTACCGTCGGGTCCTCTGTCGGGTCTTCCGTTGGGTCTACCGTCGGATCGTCCGTCGGGTCCTCGGTGGGGTCAACTGTCGGGTCCTCGGTTGGATCTTCCGTCGGGTCCTCGGTTGGATCTTCCGTCGGGTCCTCAGTTGGATCTTCCGTCGGGTCCTCAGTCGGGGTTTCCGTCGGGTCCTCAGTCGGGTCTTCCGCTGGATCTTCCGTTGGGACCTCCGTTGGGACCTCCGTTGGGTCTTCCGTCGGGTCCTCTGTCGGGTCTTC
>NZ_KV806839.1:0-53944 GCF_001811845.1 Corynebacterium sp. HMSC062E11 | reverse complement strand
ACCGTCGGATCGTCCGTCGGGTCCTCGGTGGGATCAACTGTCGGGTCGTCCGTCGGCACTTCGCACTTGCACTTGGAACCCACACGAATCTTGCGCGGGGTCGGCTCCTTAATGACTTCCTCAGACGTCTCCGGATCGCTTTCCGGCACGCCGTCCTTGAGCTTCCAGGTCTTGGTTACTTCCTTCTCACCAAATTCGCCTGCCTGGTCCTCAACAACCTTGCCAACTTCCAGGTTCGGGTCATACTCAATGATGGTGTCGAACGGAGTGCTCTCCTTGTGCTTATCCGTCAGCTCAGTCTCGTGGTGGGTCGCAGGACCAACCTCGATAATGTGCGTGGTCGGATCACTGATCTTCTCAGTGGACTCATCCTTCGTCGCCTCACCGTTCTCAGCGTTAACGGTGACGGTGTGCTTAATCTCGCCCTGCTTGCCTTGCTGGACAACCTTGGTCTCGCCAGGCTTCAGCGCAGGGTTAACGCGGACCTCAACCTCGAACGGAGTGTGCTCATTCCATTCGATGACCGTGGATGCAGGCTTGCCCTTGGTGCCTACCCTGACGATCTTCTTAACTGGATCGCTAACGCGCTCAGTGGTGGTCTCCGTACCAGTAACCTTCGAATTCTCGATGTTCTTCGTCGTGGTGACCTTGTCCTTGCCCAGCTTGCCCTCTTGAACGGTCTCCTGGGTACCGGCTTCCATCGTGTCATCAAAGATGTACTCGGTCTCGAACGGCACATCGACCTCGTACTCGGAGGTCTCAGAACCCTCGGTCTTGGTGCCAACACGGATCACCGCGTTGCTTGGCTCCTTGGTGCGCTCAGTGGTCACAGTCGGCTCGCCATCCGGTTTGCCGTCCTTGATCTTCTGAGTGGAGGTGACGGTCTCGCTACCGAGCTCGCCTTGCTTGTCGACGACCTGCTCACCCTCCTTCAACGTGTTGTCAAAGACAATTTCGGTCTCAAACGGAACCGGCTTTTCAACCTTAGTCACCACAGAAGTGTCCTCGGCCGCAGGGCCGTACTCGATGATCTCGTTGACAGGAGCCTTGGTCTGCTTCTCCTCCGGGGTCACCGTTGCCTGGTCACCCTTCGCGGTGAAGTCCGCGGTGTAGGTCTTCTCACCCGGGACGCCCTTCTGGACAACCTTGATCTCACCCGGCTTCAACTCCGGGTTCGGACGGGTCTCAACATCGAACGGAACCTGAGCGGTCCACGTAACCTTCTCAGAGGCCTCAGACGGCTTGGTGCCAACGGTGATGACTTCGTCGACAGGCTGCTTGGTGATCTCTTCGGTGATCTTGGGATCGCCCGGCTTGGAGTTGACGATGTCACGCTTGATCGTCACCGTCTTCTCACCCGGCTCACCCTTGGTGGTCACCTTTGACTCGCCAGCAGGCATGTTCGGGTCATACTTCACTACAACCTTGTACGGGGCCTCAGCCTTGTAGGTCTCGGTGTTCTCACCGGTGGTCTTGGTACCGACGCGGATGATCTGCTCGGTCGGCTCCTTGGTGCGCTCCGTGGTGACGGTTGGGTCGCCGGAGGGCTTGCCGTCGACAAGCTTCTGCGTGGAGGTCTCAACCTCGGTGCCGAGCTCGCCCTTCTGATCGACGACCTGCTTGCCCTCTTCCAGGGTGTCATCGAAGACAACCTTGGTCTCAAACGGAATCGGCTTCTCGGTCTTGGTCACCAGCTCGCTCGGGGCCAGACCCGGGCCATACTCGATGATGCGCTTGACCGGTTCCTTTGTGGTCTCTTCCTCGGCTACCTCGGCCTTGTCGCCCTTAGCAGTGAACTTGGCTGTGTAGGTCTTCTCGCCGTCCGCGCCTTCCTGGACAACACGGGTTTCACCAGGCTTCAGGTCCGGGTTCTCGCGAACCTCAGTCGGGAAAGGAATCGGGACCGTCCAGGTCACGTCCTTGGCGCTCTCGGCAGGCTTGGTGCCGACGACAACGACCTCATTAACCGGCGCCTTGGTGCGCTCCCAGCTACCGTCCTTGTTCTGCTTCTCCGAGCCCGCCTTGCCTTCGGTTTCAACCGTGTAGGTACCGGCCGGGACGGTGTCGTCGTATTTGTAGACGACGTCAAACGGAACTTCGCGCGTCGGAACGTCAACAACGTTCACAACACCGTAAGCGGTGTCCGTGGAGCCATCCTCGTAAGTCACAGTAACCGGGATCTTGACCTGGTCACCCGGCTTGGCATCCTTAGGTGCGGTTGCGGTGATCTGGCCATTGTCATCAATGCTGACGGTCCAACCTGCCGGAACCTTACCCAACTTGTAGGGGTTTTCCTTCGCAACGTTGACGTTGTCCGGCTTCTCAATCGTCACCGGCAGTTTCGCAGTGTCACCCGGGTAGACCGTTTCCTCGGGGTAGGTTGGATCGGCCTCCCATTTGTTGGTCAGCTTCACCACGGTGGTCACGGGCACCTTCGGGGTGGATCCGTCTGGGGTTTCAACCGTGACGCTGATGGTCTTCTGCTCACCCGGCTTGGAATCCGCCGGCGGAGTGGAGGTCACGACACCAGTTTTCGGGTCGATCGTGTACTTCCAACCGTCAACATCCTGTTCGGTGATCGGCGATCCATCGTCGTTCTTACCAAAGGAGAACTTCGATCCCTTCGGGGCGTCCTCAACATGGTGCTCCACAGACTGGTTCGGGCCTGTGACCTGTACGTCGTAGGTAGGGGCGATGTCGCTCTTGAGCACGACAACGGTGCCCTTGACCTGCTGCGGTTTAGCGGTGTTGTCGTAGTAGGCAAGAACCGGAACGTCCAGGATGTATCCTTCGGGCGCTGTCCGTGGGATGGTGGTGGTGATTTCACCAGTGTTCTCATCGATCTTGACGGTCCACGTACCGCTGTCATCCGTGACGGTGTACTCGGTCTTGCCGCCTTCAAACGTGTAGCGCTTCGGGGCTTCATCGTTCGTGTTACCGCTCAGGCCGCGCTCCGGGAGCTTCGGCTTGAGGCTCACCTTTGCGGTCGGCTTGTTGGTCACCGTGTCATAGTCGGGGATCTTGATGTCCACGATGGCTTGGAACTGCGTCTCAATCTCATCGGTGGTCTGATCCGGGTAGGTGGCCTTGATCTTTGGGGTGATGATGCTGCCCGGCGGGACGGTTTCGTCCGCCTTCGCGGTAACCCTACCGGTCTCATCGACGGTAACGGTCCAGCCATCCGGAACGGTATCCGGGTCAACCTCAAACTTCGCGGGGTGAACCGGGCCATGGCCCTTCATGATGGACTTGGTGCCAACCTGAGCCGTAATGCTCTGGCCCACCTTGCCCTTCGAAATACCTGGGCGCACTAGGTCGGTGACCTGGGTGTGGTTCGGTTCAACGACTACGAGCAACTCAAGCTCATCGGTGGAGCCGTTCGAGTACTCCACAATAACCTTCGGACGAGCGAAGGTGCCTGGCTTTGGCTCCTCTGGAGCGGTGACGGTGACGTTGTAGTCCTCGTCCGTCTCAACAGTCCAGCCCTCGTAGACGTACTTCTCATCCAGCTTGACCTTGGCTTCGAAGCCCTTTTCGCCCTTCTTCTTCGCTAGGTCCCTGATCAGGTCCGGGGTCTGGGTGAAGGTAACCTTCTGTGGCTCGGTAGCCAGCGGCCCGGTGGCGCTATCGACGCCGGAGATGATCGAGGCGTCGGTCTTGTCGTACTTCGGGGTGTGGTACTCGGTGTCGTCCAGGGAGAACGCCTTCGAGTCGATGACGTTCGCCTTGTTGTAGCGCGTCAGCGAGTTGGAGCTTTCGAAGGCCTGACCACCTCCGAAATTGTTATTCTCGACAGCAGCTTGAAGCTGATCGACGGTACGCGGCTTCGCCAGAACGGAGAAGTTCACGTTCTTGTCAGTTGCCAGGTCGGTACCGCGGTACTCAGGCCACGTGAAGTAAATGTCACCGTTGTCGTCGATGCGTAGATTCTGCTCGCCGCCAGACGCTGCAGGGTCCGTAGTTCCAATGAACTTACCGTTGCCGTCGTAAGCTTCCACAAGCATGCGCGACATTGAATCGTCCGTGCCGCCGTTAACAACTTCCGGAACGTTGATGTGACCGACCTTGGTCTCTTCCCCTGGGACGATGACGTGCTTTTCGAAGCTCTCCCACGAGACCGTAATCGGGTTACATTCGATGTTCTCGCTCGGCCAAGGGTTCACGACAGCCGTGTACAGGGCATTGGGGCCCTGAGTCGCTTTCAGGCCGTTGGGATTCTCCTTCGTGTACTTGCTCTGCCAGACGTAGCGCACCGGGTTATCTTTACCGGCCTCAGCGAACTGTGTGACCTCTTCCTCGGTCAGGTCGGCGTAAAGATTCAGGTTTCTCTGAGTACGTGATGCCGTAATACTGATGCTTTCATCGGCCTTCGCAGTGGCAGGCCCCAAATCACCAAGAGGGGTCTCTCCGGGGTCCTTCGAGGAAACTGAGCCAGCATTCAGTACGGCTCCCAAGTTTCCAGCATTAGTAAAACCCCAATCCGCGAACGTACGGTCCTGCGAGTTGTCAAAAGATAGGCTCAGACCCCAATCCTTTTGCTTTTCAACAGGCGTACCCGAGCTCGGTTCCACGGTATACCAGGTAAAACCCGCCTGGCTGCCGCTTGGGGAATTCTCATTGATCACACACGAACCAGCCGGCAGGTCCGAGGCCTTCTGCGCGTCCTTCTCCACCGCGCCGGACTTATCGCGGATGCCGCCGGTCAGCGTTGCGGCTGCGGCCTCGGGGGACACAGTATTAAAAGACGTGACGCTTAGCCCACTGAGCGCGAGAGTAATGGCGGAGAGAGCGGCCACTCCCCTGCGAGAGGCGCGACGGTGGGGCGAACTACTGCTTTGTGCATTCATTTCAATAGACCTTTCCAATGCAAAACTCTGCCTCGCCCCCCCGCGGGAAAGCGTTGGTCTTAGGGCTTGCCAAGCGCTCTCCCCACAAATACCCGAGAGAACAGACAGGGAATAGACAGGTTATCGTTCAAAATAATACCTACCAAAGAGGAGAAAAGCAAGGAAAAATACCTACTCACCAGCCATTTATTGACGACAGTTCACAGCATTTTAAAAGCTGAAAATTCGCTGAATCGTCCACCCTATGAGACAGGACTAGGTTTCTGCATGTAGGGCACGGGGAGACGTCGCCAAGCACAGCGTGCCCACCGTCATGCGAAGCACACGATCAAGCGGTAGGCGCAACCGTTTAGGATTCCTCGTGAACCAAATCCGAGCCACCGGAGGAATTGGAGTCGCCCTCCTCGTTGAGGTTCTGCGAGAGGTTGGCCTCCATCCAGGCGCGCACGGCGCCCTCGAAATCCTCAGACTCCTCCACCTCCTCAACGACTTCATCGAGGTCCTGCGTCGTCAGGAATTTGGTAAAGGACGCGATCTCTAGTTTCTCATCGCGGTTAAAAAGCCCGTCTTGGTAGACCACGACGTAGTTTTGCGGCAGTTCCGGCTTGGAGTTAGGGCAGCCCTCAGCGCCGGCGGGCTCGACCACGGACATCTCCGGAGGCATCGACGCCATGAGCGCAACGTGGGTGCGCTCCAGGAAATCCACGTCCTTCGTCCCCTCATCCTTGGCGGCCACATAATCCTTTGAAATCTCGCGGGCCTCCACCGGGTTGTAGACGTTTAAAAATTCGCCCGTACAGCCAACGAAGAAGTTTCCGTTCGTGCTTACCCCACTGACGTGTTCACCGCCGCGCCGGACCATCATTGGCTCCTGGGAAACGGTGGCCGCACGCCCCTCATCGCGGAGGGTCTGGCGGTAGATCTCAGCCAATACGCGCTGCTCATGGGATGTCGGGTCGATCATGATGGTGATTGGCGCCGATGCAACAGGCTTGGGATCTGGCTTGGGCTCATATCCCGAGCAAGCGCTGAGCGACGCCCCCACAACCCCCACCAAGGCCACCCCAGCAACGCGGGCGAAGGTTCGAGAACGTGAGGTATGGCGGGGCATCAAGATAAGGCGCATTCTTTCTCTTAAACCAGACATGGCGCAGGACATAAACCACAACATGTCACTACTGTGCAGCTGCAGCGCTTCAGGTGCAGCATCTGGCTGAATTTTACACATCCCATTGCCCTGACGCGGTGTGGCTCTCCTCAGCCACGGGTGACTAGACTGGTGCGGGTTATGACTAGCGCTATTACTGAATCTTCCGTTCGCGACGCGCTCACGCGCGTCGATGACCCAGAAATTGGACGCCCCATCACTGAGCTCGGCATGGTGAAGTCCGTGACCGTCACCGGCTCGGACGTGGATATCGAGCTTTATCTCACCATCGCAGGCTGCCCGATGAAGAGCACCATCGAGTCCAATACCCGCGCAGCCGTTTCCGAACTAGACGGGGTCGGCGAGATCACCATCTCCATGACACCGATGAGCGATGAGCAGCGTAAAGAGCTCAAGCAGAAGCTACGCGGTGGACAGGCCGAGCCGGAGATCCCCTTTGCCAAGCCCGAGTCCACCACCCGCGTATTCGCGGTGGCCTCCGGCAAGGGCGGCGTGGGTAAGTCCTCCGTCACGGTGAACCTGGCCGCCGCCTTGGTCAACAAGGGGCTCAAGGTGGGCATCGTGGACGCCGACATCTACGGCCACTCCGTGCCCAGCCTGCTGGGTTCCACGGCGGGCCCCACAGTGCTTGACGACGAAATGCTGCTTCCCCCCGTCTCCCACGGCATCAAGCACATTTCCATTGGCCAGTTCGTGGAGGGTAACGCGCCCGTCGTCTGGCGCGGGCCCATGCTGCACCGCGCCCTCCAGCAGTTCCTCGCGGACGTCTTCTGGGGTGATCTTGACGTGCTCCTGCTGGACCTGCCTCCCGGTACCGGTGACGTGGCCCTGTCGGTGGCCCAGCTCATCCCCAATGCGGAGCTGCTCATCGTAACCACCCCGCAGGCGGCCGCGGCCGAGGTGGCCGAGCGCGCCGGTTCCATCTCGCAACAAACGCGCCAGCGCGTAGCCGGCGTGATTGAGAACATGGGTGCCATGGTCATGCCGGATGGCTCCACCATGGATATCTTCGGTTCCGGTGGCGGCAGCGTGGTGGCCGAGCGCCTCAGCGTCCTGCTGGGCCACGAGGTTCCTCTGCTCTCCAGCATTCCGCTCGATCCAAGCCTGCGCGCGGCTGGCGATGCCGGAACCCCCATCGTCATCTCCGCGCCCGACTCCCCCGCTACCCAAGCCATCACCAAGGTGGCGGATTCCATTGCGGTGCGCTCCGATTCCCTCGTGGGCAAGAAGCTCGGCTTGGGCGTGACCCGCAAGAACTAATCGGGCCTTAGGTGACATCCTCCCAGGAGGAGCTGCCCTCGCCGGCGGATGCATTCCCGCCGCGCGGGGGCTGTGTCGTTTTCTTGTTAGTCGCTCGCTCTTCCACGGACTGCTGCGCACCCAGGTCCGGGTAGACCTGCGAATAATCAAACGTCGGCCGCGCGGGGTTCTCCTGTGGCGCGGGCTGCGCTGGTCTCTGCGGCGCGGGTTGGTTGTTTACTTCTGCGTCGTGCTCGTACGGGCTGGTGCTCTTCTTGATGTCCTCAGCCATCTTTTTCGGGTTGAAATCGTCCCAGGCGGACTCGTCGCCGTCGAAAAGCGCCTTGGTGATAACCCCGCGCGGCCCCATGCGCGTCCACTCCGCCGCCTGGCTCAGAGGTACGCGAAGATCATCGAACTCCGCGCCGAGACCGCTCATCTCACCGTTGAGCTCCGCCTTAGCGTTGGCAATTGCTTTGCGCGCCGCATAAATCGCCGCACGCACGTCCATAATCACACCGGGCAAGCGCTCAGGTCCGATGATCACCAGACCCAGCAGCACGATGACGAGGATCTCTACCCAACCAATTGAGGAAAACACGAAACTATCTTAACCACTTCGCTGTATGTGACAGGCAGGACCGGTGTGTAGGGCGCGCCCCACAACCTTTGGGGTTTTGGGGGCTCAGCTCCTCTGGTTATGGCGAATAGCGCGGACGACCATCTCCACCTTGTCAAGGAAGTCTTGGCGAGGCCGATGGGCGGGCATCTCCGCGTCCGGCCCAGGCCCAGCGCCCTGATTAGCAATACCCGCAAGTTTAGCCATGAGGGAATCCGGCGCCTTGACGTGGGAATCCACGCTGCATTCCCGAATCCATTCGGCGGCATTGCGCTGGTGGTGAATGTCCGCTCGGCACTCCGCGCAGTGCACGAGATGAACGCGCACGCGGTGGGCATACTTGGCCGGCATTTCACCATCGACAAAGGCGACGACCGCCTCGGGCCCCAAGTGGCCGATCGTATCCGCGCGCTGCGCGCGTGACTTGGCTTTATCGCGGACTTTGGCTTGGGCCTCAGTAAAGAATCCGGACGAGCCTAGGTAGTGGCCATGTTCCTGATCCCCCGAGGACTTCTTATGCCCTGATTCCTTCACCTCAACGTCACCTCAACTCAGCGCGTGCTTTAGGCCTTCACTTAGCTGCGAGTTTCGCAGTCCTAAGGCTAAACGCTGCCCAGTCTAGCGCGTGCGCAGCAGGCTGCGGGTGTCCGCGTTGGTCTGTGCTTCCTTTTCCAATGCGGCGCGCAACTGGGAGCGGCCACGGTGGATTCGAGAACGCACGGTACCCATCTTCACGCCAAGGGTTTCGGCGATTTCGTCGTAGCTCATGCCAACGACATCACAGAGCACCACCGCAACACGAAAATCAGGCGCAAGGTTATCCAGTGCCGATTGCAACGCCGGGTCGAGGTTAGCCACCGAGTAGGCCTGCTCCGGGGTCATGTCAGTGCCGGGGACACGCTCATAATCCTCCGGCAAGGCCTCCATGCGGATTTTAGAGCGGTGGCGGACCATGTCCAAGAAGAGGTTCGTGGTAATGCGGTGCAGCCAGCCCTCAAAGGTTCCGGCCTGGTATTTATTCAAGGAGCGGAAGACGCGCATGAAGGTCTCCTGCGTAAGATCCTCGGCGTCATGCTGGTTACCGGAGAGGCGGTAGGCCAAACGGTAGACACCATCAGCATGTTCGGCAACGAGTTCCCCCCAAGAGGGCATGTCGCCCTGGCCGGCGTCGAACGCTGCGGTTCCGGTCAGCTCTTGGGCTTCTGCACTCTCGGAAGAGCTGACGGTGGAAGAAGAATCACGAGTGCTTTGAGCGGGCTCAACACTGCGCTGCTGTGTGGTCATGAGGATCATCATTCTATAGTGCGGGCCGAAACTCCAGCCAGCGCACTGTGAGCAGCCTGTGAATCCGTCACTCCTCTTACATGCGCTTCTTGTGCCACACGGAGAGGACAATCGCGGGCGATTCTCGGCGCGCAGCTGCAGCGAGTTCACTATGGTTTTCTATTGTGACTACTACGGCTTATGACGCAATGCGAACCTATATCGAATCCACCAGCGAGAGCTCTGAGGTGCTCGCCGCCGCCCGCGCCCACGCGGAGGAGTACGGACTGCCTTCGCCGGATGAGGCCACCGGCCAGCTGCTCAGCACGCTCGCCGCGGTTTCTTCCGGTACCGCCTCCCGCCCCCAAGCGGTGGCGATTACCCCCGCTGCCTCTGTCGTGGGCCTTTACCTGTTGGCGGGGATGCCGGACAACGGTATCTTGACCTGCATTGACCCAGAGGCCGAGCACCAGGCCAGCGCTAAGCAGGCGTTCCGCGATGCTGGCTACTCCCCTAGCCGCGGGCGCTTCCTTCCTTCCCGCCCGCTCGACATCATGGGCCGCTTGGCTAATGACACATACCAGGTGATTTACGCCGAGGTCCCCGCCCTCGACATGCCTGCACTACTCAAGGCCGCCTGGCCTCTGCTCCATCAGCACGGCACCTTGGTGTTGGCCAATGCGCTTCTCGACGGCACCGTGGCCGACCCCTCCCGCACCGACCGCGACACCGCCGCCGCCCGCGAGGCCGACGAGTTTGCTCGCTCCCTCGACGACGCCGCCGTCACCCGCTTACCCTATGGCGCGGGCCTGACACTCATCACGAAGCTCTAGCCCACCAAGCACCACAAAAGCGGGCGCGACGGTGGCAATCACACCACCCGCACGCCCGCTTTAGGACAGAAATAACGCGACTTAGACCTTTACATTCTTGCCCACAACCACGACTCCGCCTTCAGAGACCTTGAAGCGCTCCTCATCGCGCTCGCGGTCCACACCGATGATGGCGCCGTCACTGACCACCACGTTCTTATCCAGGATGGCATGGCGGACTACCGCGCCACGACCGATGCGCACGCCGGGAAGGATGACGGAGCCTTCCACCGTCGCCCCATCCGCCACATGCACGTCCGAAGCTAGGACGGAGTTGCGCACCGTACCACCGGAGACGATGCAACCCGGAGCCACCATCGAGGACTGCGCAATACCGTTCTGCACAAACTTCGCCGGCGGGAAGTTGGAGTCATCCGTGGAATGAATAGGCCACGAACGGTTGTACAGGTTGAAGATTGGGTGCACCGAAATCATGTCCATGTGCGCCTCATAGAAGGAGTCGATGGTACCGACGTCACGCCAGTAGCCATGGTCACGCTCCGTGGAACCGGGAACTTCGTTAGCCATGAAGTCATAGACGTGCGCCTGATCGCGCTTCACGAAGTAAGGGATAATGTTGCCGCCCATATCGTGAGCGGAATCCTCATCCTTTTCGTCTTGCAGCAACGCGTCGATAAGCGCCTGCGTGGTGAAGACGTAGTTGCCCATGGAGGCATAGGTCATGTTCGGATCATCCGGGGTCGCCGGAGGATTGGCAGGCTTCTCGACGAACTCCGTAATCGTTCCCATCCCATCCGCCTGGATGCAGCCGAAGGCAGAAGCCTCCGAACGCGGGACGCGGATGCCCGCCACCGAGCAGTCCAGGCCAGTCGCGATGTGTTCCTCCACCATCTGCGCTGGGTCCATGCGGTAGACGTGGTCGGCGCCGAAAACGATGACATAGTCCGGCTTTTCGTCATAAATCAGGTTCAGCGACTGCAGGATGGCATCGGCGGAACCGTTGTACCAGCGCTTACCGCGACGCTGCTGAGCCGGAACGGAAGCGATGTACTGCGGGGTGGGTCCAGACAGGTTCCACGCTTGGGAAATGTGGCGGTCCAGAGAATGGGACTTGTACTGGGTCAGCACCGCGATCTTGAGGAATCCGGCGTTGACAAGATTGGACAGCACGAAATCGATCAGGCGATAGGAACCGCCGAACGGAACGGCGGGCTTAGCGCGGTCTTCCGTCAGAGGAAAAAGGCGCTTTCCCTCACCGCCGGCAAGGACAATGGCAAGGACATTTGGAAGGCTTCTCACATCACCCAATCTATAGACGTTTTCTGGATCGCGCAGTCGAAGAGTGCTTGTTTTTACCCCCTTTTGATGACCTCTCGCCGCCCCCGCGGGCCAACGTGCCACATGGCCTCTCAAGGTTTAGCGCGAGCTGTGGATAATCCGTATTCTGGCGATTATGAGAGCCGGAATTTTTTCTAAGGAGTATCCGCCGGAGATTTATGGCGGAGCGGGCGTCCACGTTGCAGAGCTCACGCGCTTCATGCGCGAGATCATCGATGTTTCAGTTCACTGCATGGGTTCTGAGCGCGACGAGAAGGATGTGTTTGTGCATGGCGTTGATCCCTCGTTGAAGGAGGCTAACGCCGCGCTGCAGACACTCTCCACAGGGCTGCGCATGGCCAACGCCGCCTCCGATATTGATGTGGCTCACTCCCACACCTGGTACACGGGACTGGGTGGGCACCTTGCCAGCCGCCTGTACGGCATCCCCCACGTGGTCACCGCACACTCGCTCGAACCCCACCGCCCGTGGAAGCGCGAACAGCTTGGTGGTGGCTATGAGATCTCCTCGTGGTCGGAAAAGAACGCCATGGAGTACGCTGACGCCGTCATCGCGGTGTCGGCCGGAATGAAAGACTCAATCTTGGATGCATACCCCCGCATCGACGCCGACAAGGTCCACGTGGTCCTCAACGGCATCGATACTCAGGTATGGCAACCGGGTGAGTCGGCGGTGCTGGATAAGTTGGGCGTCGACAAGCAGCGTCCCATCGTCGCCTTCGTGGGGCGGATCACCCGGCAGAAGGGCGTGAAGCACCTGCTGAAGGCTACCCAGAACTTTGACCAAGACATTCAGCTTGTGCTGTGTGCCGGCGCACCCGATACGCCGGAGATTGCAGCGGAGACCGAGGCCCTCGTGGAGGAGCTGCGCGCCCAGCGTGACGGCGTGTTCTGGGTCAAGGACATGCTCTCGCGCGAGGAAATTAAGCAGGTCTACTCCGGCGCCGACGTGTTCGTCTGCCCCTCAATTTATGAGCCTTTGGGAATCGTCAATCTTGAGGCAATGGCTTGTGGCACCGCCGTGGTGGCGTCCAATGTGGGCGGCATCCCCGAGGTCGTTGTCGACGGCGAAACTGGTGTTTTGGTCAACTATGACGCAGATGACGACGCGACCTTTGAGGCCGATATTGCCGCCGCCGTGAACCGCGTTGCTGCCGATAAAGAGCTGGCACAACGCTTCGGTGCTGCGGGCCGCCAGCGCGCCATCGAGGACTTCTCGTGGGCCACCATCGCGCAGCAGACCGTGGACATTTACCGCTCGTTAATGTAGGAAGGACTGCCGTGACGCATAAAGAAACGCACCATCGCCCAGAACTTCACTTCGTTCCCGATAGCGGGATCCTCGACGCCCCCGCGGGAATCGTCCGGGACGGTCATACCTGGCACTTGTTCCACCAGTACCGCCCTGACGCTGGCCAGCCTGCGCGCTGGGGCCATTCCACCTCCGAGGAAACAGCCTTCGCGTGGCTGGACTGCGACGACGTCCTCGCCCCCGTCGGTGGCGAGCTGTCACTACGCGCAGGCTCAGTGGCGGAGGGCAAGGACGCCCTCAACCTTTATTTCACCTCGGTGACCTCGGTGGGCACCAGCGTGCGCTTGGCGCGGTATACCGACTACGCCGATGAATGCATCGTGTCTGATGACCCTTCTGCGCTCGATCCGGATGTCGTCCGCTTTGGGGAGGCGGTGGGCGCCCACACCAACTATGACCGCTTCCGCTCGCCTTCCGTGGTCCCGGATTGGGCCAAGGAAGACCGCGAAGAGGGACACGATGGCTGGCTGATGCTGGCGCTGACCGGTCATTCCGATGCCCCGATGCCGGTAATTCTGGACAGCCCCAATGGCGAATCTTGGACTCTTCTTGGGCCCTTGAGCTTCGACGGCGACCCTGGCTTTGAAGACGGCGAGGTCCCGGCTACCTCCCCCATCCCGCCGGTGGTGTCACCGCGCTTGGTGCGCCTTCGTGACGAGGTAGATAGGGAAATCTACGATGTCCTCTTTGTCACCTTAGAGCGCGAGGGCCGCGACGTTTCTGGCTACATCGTGGGCCGCCTCGACGGCACCGTGTTCACCGTGGCACGAGGTTTCCAGCGTGTGGACTATGGCCATGACTTCTCCCGGCCACGCAACACCAACACCACGACCGGAACGATTCCGCAGGAGCGCCGCTACGACCGCGCAGTCATCCTCGGCCTGCTCAATGGCAATGGCCGCGGTGATGACGCTACCAAGCACCCCACGTGGGAGGCTGAGGACTGGGCTAATAGCTTGTCACTGCCACGTGCAGTCACGCTGCAGGGCGGTGTGCTCTACCAGACTCCGGCGGAGGGGCTGCCGGATGCTGTGAAGCTCTCGAACTACGCACGGTCTTGGACAGGTGTATTGGAGGTACCGGCGGGCTCGAGCGTGACTGTCACGCTGAAGGACGGCTCCGGTGACGCCGCTGCGGTCATCCGCCACACGGGCGAGGAAATCAGCTTGGATCGCTCCATGTCGAAGTCCTTCGACAACTACTTCAAGGATTCCGCGCCAGCAGTGGCCAAGCTGGCCGAGGGCGATTCGGATACCCTCACCGTCATTCAGGATGGTGCCAGCGTTGAGGTGTTCGTAGACGGCGGATTGGTCGCCATGAGCTCCCGCGTCTACTTCGAGGGTGGTTGCTCTGCTATCGAAATCAGCACCGAGGGCGAGGCTATTATTGAGCAGTCCTGGAACAGGAAGGGCACCAAGCTCTCTTAAGAGCATCGAACGACGATCATAGAAGGAGGCCCGGGGTAACCGGGCCTCCTTTTGTGTGCGGGCCCACTGTGTTGTGTGGCCACGTTGCGCCGCTGCGCTCGCGGTCATCATTTCTCGCGCATGCCTCATCAGTTCCACTCGCTCCCCTTCCGCCCTTCGCGCTCACCGGGAGCGGTCATGACGGCTGATTGAGGCTCTTGGTGAGCGCGAGGGGAGAATTCGATGGGTGGCTTCGAGGCAAGGGTTCAGCGAAATAGCCAGCGCGTCAGCGCAAGCTCCAGATCACAGTGAGCAAACAGGCCCAGGGGTGGTTGCATCACAGGCCGCCCCGCCCTTCGCGCTCACGGAGGAGCTAAAAACTTCCGACGGACCCATTGCCGGTGAGCGCGAAGGGTCGTTCCGGAGAGAAAAGGGACGTTCCGAAGAAAGAAGGGCCGTTCCCCGGGGCTGAAAAGCAAGGGCTGGCAATGAGAAGCCGAGCGCAAGCGATGAGTTAGGCCGAGCGCAAACGATCCAGACGGGCGTGGGCCGTCACAGTCAACGTCTGCGGCAAGGAGGCCATGCGCTCTGCCAGCTCTTCCGGACTAATGTGGCGCGCCGAGGGGCTCATCCCCACCTGCGCAGCGATGGACGCCTTATCCAAGACGATGGGGAAAGAAATATCGACCGGATCCGCTGCCTGCTTAAGGAACCCTTCCGCCTGCGTGTAGAGGCGATCCACCTTGCCTTCTTCCACGCCGAGAATTCCCAGCGGCTCTCGCAGCTCATCCAGGTGACCGGACTGCGGGGTCAAGACGATGACCTCCCCGCCGGGTGCGAGAACGCGCTGGAACTCCGCCGGATTGCGCGGCGCGAAGACCACCGAGATGGCATGGATTGAATCATCCTTCAAGGGCAGGCGCTCCCACACATCCGCAACCACGGCGCCGACGCGCTCGTGCGACCTTGCCAGATGCTTTGCCGCATGCGTAGAGATATCGAGGCCCACGCCGCGAGCGCCCTCGATCGAATCGAGCGTGTGCGCCAGGTAGTAACCCGTGCCAGCGCCTACCTCCAGGAGCGAGGGGGCGGTGTCCTCATTGAGGCCTGCTTGCTGAGCCGCGTCCTGACTCTCCAAAGAATCTTGCACCGCTCCAGTGACTGCCTCCACGAAGGGCGCGAAATGCCCCATCGCCAGGTAGGTTTCACGGGCGGTGACCATCGCGGCATCGTCACCTTGATGCTTCAGACCCGCACCAGCTGCCAACGTGACGTAGCCTTGCTTGGCCACGTCATAGGAATGGCCGGTCTCCGACACGAGGCGGGAAAAATCATCCGCGCCCTCAAGGGCGCTGCCATCGGCGGGATCGGCCAGAATATCGACGATATGTGAAAGCATGCTCCCTAGACTAGCTAGAAACTGCTACGAGGAGTGAACCCAACTCCGCTGCTTCTTCTTTGCTGAGCTCAATAACAATGCGTCCACCCCCGTCAGAAGGAATGCGCATGACGATCTTGCGGGACTCCTCTACCGCTTCCATCTCTCCACCAGTGGTACGGGGCTTCATCGCTGCCATATTGAGTCTCCTTCGACTGTATTTTGTACGTCCTTCTAGTCTAGCTCTTTTTCGGCTGCCGGCGGCAGACTCGTCGTTGTAGGCTCGGCCTAGGCCTGGACCGAAGGTTCTGAAGGTTCGCCCGATGACGCCGCCTTAGCACCCGAACGGCGCTCCACTGCCGCCAACAGGGCATCCACTTGGTCCTGGCGGTAGCCGCGCGCAACCACGTCAAAGCGCAGGTCATCGAAGCGCCCCTCCTCGAGGGCCCGAAGATTCTCTCGATCGGTATCCACGGCCTTGTCGGGAGCGTCCATGACAGGCCCCCGGCCCACGAAGCTTCCCCACGCCCACGTGCCGATGATGATGAGGGCAATGAGCACAACGATAAGAAGAATCCAGGACATCATGCGCTAAATCCTACCCAGCAATGGTGGCCTTTGGGCAACAGGCCCAACCACGCCAGCACGGGACAGGATGGTGCGCGCAACCACATCGGCCATCGGGGCTAGCTCCTCCAATGGACGGTTACGATGGGTGCGGGTGCCCAGGTCAACCTCGGCGAGGGCATAGGGGCCATAGCGCTTGGCGACGTCTATCAGCAGCCCCGCTTCCACCCCGTACCCTTCCACGAACGGCAGCTCCATGGCGGCCGCGCGTCTTAAGGCGTATTCGCCGCCGAGTGGTTGGTCAATGTGTGCGAGCTCCGGGAAGAACTGCCGCAAAAGCGGCTTGGCGCTGAGTTCAGTAACCCGCCCGCCACCGGTAGGCTTGCCGTTCAAGCTTCGCGCATAGCGGGCCTTAACCAGCTGGACGTGCGGATCCACGAAGGGCTCGCTGAGCGCTGTAACCATTCCGGGCGCGGCGGATTCTAGGTCCGCATCGATGAAGACGACGATGTCGCCCTCAGCTGCCGCCACGCCGCGCCAGAGGGATTCACCCTTGCCGGGTCGGGGCTCCTCAGGCAGGATCTCCCGCCAATTGAGCACCTGAGCCCCTGCCGCCTGGGCCTCAGCCGCAGTTTCATCGCTCGAGTCCGCATCGATGACGATGACCTCTAGAGGTTCATCCGCCAGGCAAGCACGCACCACGTGCGCGACGGTGCGCTCCTCATTAAGCGCAGGGATAACCACGGAAACGCTGTCGGTCATGGCTTAGGCCAGCCCCCGCGTCGTGGCCAAGGGTGCCATCTGGCCCTGGATGGCGGCGGTCATGCGGATGACGTCGAGAGTCGGGGCCACCTCATGGACCCGAAAGGCCGCCACGCCCCGTGCCGCCGACCATGCCGTCGCTGCCAGCGTGCCCGCGACGCGCTGGTCCACGGCGCGGTCGAGGGTCTCACCCACAAAGTCCTTGTTCGACAATGCCATGAGCACCGGCCAGCCGGTCGCCACGATCTCGTCGATGCGCCGCAGCAACTCCAAGCCGTGGAAGGTGTTTTTGCCGAAGTCGTGCGTGGGGTCGATAAACGTCAGCTCCTCCGGGCAACCGAGGTCGGCGGCTCGCTCGGCCAGCCGCGTGGTCTCGCTGATGACATCGGCAACCACATCATCGAAGTGCACGCGGTGCGGGCGGGTGCGCGGTGTGACACCGCCAGTATGCGAGCACACGTAGCCCACCTTGTGGTGGCCGGCCACCTCGATGAGCTCCGGGTCCCAGCCGGCCCACGTGTCATTGACCAAACCGGCCCCCGCAGCGATCGCGGCATCTGCTACCTCAGCGCGCCACGTGTCCACGGAGATCAGCGCGTCAGGGCGACGGCGGTGCAGCTCCGCGATGGTGGGCACGACGCGCTCGATTTCCTCGGCGGCGTCGACATGCTGACCCGGGCCGGCCTTGACGCCTCCGATGTCGATGATGGAGGCGCCGTCGTCAAGCGCTTGCTCCGCGCGCTGGATTGCTGGGTCGAGCTCGAAGGTGGCGCCCTTGTCGTAGAAGGAGTCTGGGGTGCGGTTCACAATCGCCATGACCCGCGCGAGGTTGTGCGCTTGGGTCACTTGCTCTCCTGCTCCCGCAGGCGCTTGTCCGACATGACCTTGTGCGCGGCCAGGATGTGGGCGACGGCTTCATCGATATCGTCGGTAACCAGGAAGAGATCGAGGTCCTCGGCGCTGATGAATCCACCCTCAGCCAGGGTCTTCTTCATCCACTCCACCAGTCCGGACCAGTATTCAGTACCCATGAGCACGATGGGATAGTTGGTCACCTTGCCAGTTTGGACCATGCACATGACCTCGAAGAATTCATCCATGGTGCCCATGCCGCCGGGAAGACAGATGAAGGCCTGGGAGTACTTGAGGAACATGGTCTTGCGGGCGAAGAAATAGCGGAAGTTAAGTCCCAGATCTACGTAGGGGTTCAGGCCCTGCTCGTGCGGAAGCTCGATGCCCAAGCCCACAGACAACCCTCCGGCCTCGTGCGCGCCGCGGTTGGCCGCCTCCATGATGCCGGGACCACCGCCGGTGATGACGGCATACTTAGCCTCCACGAGGCGGCGCCCCAAGCCCACGGCTAGCTGATAATTCGGATCCTCCTCCGGGGTGCGAGCGGAACCGAAGACGGTCACGGCCTTGGGCAACTTGGCCAGGGCGTCAAAGCCGTCGACGAACTCGCCTTGGATGCGCAGGACGCGCCAGGGATCGGCGTGCTGCCATTCGTGATCCGCGCCGGACTGCAGCAGCCGTTGGTCAAAGGTGGAGGACTGCTCTCCGGCGGTGCGCACGAGAAGAGGTCCGCGCAGGGTGCGCAGTTGCTCAGGCGTCATGGTGGTCTTATCCCTTCAGGTAGTTCAAGAGTGCGGTCGAGACTTCGGCGATCTGGGTGACGGGCACTTGCTCGTCCTTCTTGTGGGCAAAGCCCGGGTCACCAGCGCCGAAGTTGACGGCTGGGGTCCCCATCTCGGAGAAGCGGGCCACGTCGGTCCAACCATACTTGGCGCGGACGTTGCCGCCGACGGCGTCGACAAGCGCGCGTGCCGCCGGCTGGCCCAGACCGGGCAGGGCGGCGCCGGCGATGTCATCGACCTCCACGGTGATGTTCTCGTGTTCGCCGATGACCTCCATCAGGTGCGCCAGCGCCTCCTCGGAGCTGCGGTCCGGGGCGAAGCGGAAGTTGACGAACATCCAGGCCTCATCCGGGATGGTGTTGGTGGCCACGCCGGATTCGAGGTGGACGATGTTGAGGCCTTCCTTGTATGTGCAGCCGTCAATCTCCACATCGCGCGGCTGGTAGTTGGCCACGTTGAGCATGACCGGCGCCAAGGTGTGGGCGGCGTTGGACCCCAGCCAGGCGCGGGCCGAGTGCGCACGGGTGCCATGGGCGGTGACGCGCACGCGAATGGTGCCCTGGCAGCCGGCCTCGATCATGGCGCCGGAAGGCTCCCCCAGCAGAGCGAGGGCCCCCTTCAGCCATTCCGGGTGATCCTTTTGCAGGTGGCCCAGGCCGTTGAACTCGGTGGCAACCTCCTCGCCCTCGTAGGCGATGACGGTGAGGTCGTGTTTGAGATCATCGGAGTTGTACAGCTGTGCAAAGGCGTTGAGGTAGACCGCCATGCCCGACTTCATGTCCACGGTGCCGCAGCCGTACATGATCTCCCCGTCCTCCGACATGGTGTGGGGGACGTTATCAGCCAGGGGCACAGTATCGATGTGGCCGGCTAGGACCACGCGGCTTTCAAAACCCCGGTTCGTCCGGGCACACACGGTGTTGCCATAGCGTTGCACCTCCACCGTGTCCTGGTCCAGATCGCGCAGGGCCTCCTCGACGGCGTCGGCGATAGCCTCCTCGTGATGGGAAGGGCTTGGGATATCCACTAGGGCCTTAGTGAGCTCGATGGGATCGGAGAAGAGATTTAAAGTCACAACCCGCCATGCTAGCGCCCCCGGATGCTCAGCGCATTGCGTAAAGTACTTCCCATTACAAACAATCAATAGCGTTGAAGGTGATCACCCTATGGCAGCGGCCACACAACTTAAAACCCGCCACCTCACCATGATGGGTCTCGGATCCGCGGTGGGTGCGGGGCTCTTCCTGGGCGTGGGCCTAGGCATTCAGGTGTCCGGCACCTCCGTTCTCATCTCCTATGCGGTAGCTGGCGCGCTCATCGCCTTGGTGATGTGGATGCTCGGAGAGATGGCCGCGGCGCGGCCTTCGCTGGGCGCTTTCTCCACTTATGCAGGACAGGCTTTTGGGCCGTGGGCCAGGTTTACGTTGGGCTGGATTTACTGGTTCATGCTGGTCATGGTGATGGGCGCGGAGATTACCGGTGCCGCGGCTATCATCTCGAATTGGTTCGGGGTCGATCCGTGGATACCGGCTTTGGTGGCTGTGGTGTTCTTCGCCGTGGTCAACTTTGCCGCCGTGGGTGGTTTCGGCGAATTCGAGTTCTGGTTCGCCATTATCAAGGTGGCCACCATCGTGGCCTTCCTGGGCGTCGGCGTGCTCATGGCTTTAGGCATCCTGCCCGGAATGGACCTCTCACTGGCGGGCCACAACTTTACAGAGAACTTCCTGCCCAACGGCGGCCCCGGTTTTGCTGCCGGCCTGCTCGCCGTGGCTTTCGCCTTCGGTGGCATCGAGCTGGTCACCATTGCCGCGGCGGAATCCGAAGACCCAGCCCACAACGTCGCTACTGCCGTGCGCGCCATCATCGTGCGCATCATGGTCTTTTACATCGGTTCCATCCTGGTTATCACCCTGGCCTTGCCTTTCAGCTCCATCCAGGACGCCGACGTCGCCGCGGACTCGCCCTTCACGCTGGTCCTCGCCGCCGCGAAAATCCCCTTCGCTGCGGGATTCATGGAAGCCATCATCGCCCTAGCGCTGCTCTCTGCCTTCAACGCACAGATCTACGCCACCTCCCGTCTGGTCTATGACATGGCGAAGGACCATAGCGCGCACCACATCTTCCTTCGGACGAACACCTCCGGTTCCCCCATTTTTGCGGTGGTGCTCTCCATCATCTTCGCCTTTGCATCGGTGGTGCTGCAGTACTGGAACCCGCCGGGATTGTTGGCCTTCCTCTTCAACGCGGTTGGCGGCTGCCTGCTGGTCATCTGGTGTTTCATCGTGGCCTCCTATATCAAGCTGCACCCACAGATGCAGGCCAACGGCGAGCTCACCACGCTGCGCGTCCCGGGCTTCCCGTGGCTGCCGTGGCTCACCGCCCTAGCGCTGGTCGGCCTCACAATTCTTATGCTTTTCGACGCCTCCGCCCGCAACCAAGTCCTCGCCGTCCTCATCCTGACCGTGGCCCTGGTTGTGATCTTTCACCTACTACCGGGTAACTCACGGCGCACGACAGAGGCGTAGCTGCTAGGGTGTGAGCCTATGACTTCAGCATCCGCACGCGGCCTGGCAACCATTACCCACGACGGCACCGTCCTGGACGTTTGGTTCCCGGCAGTTCACACCGATATTTCTGTAGACGCCAGCGGCACCGAGCGCTTGGAGGAGGTTCCGCAGCAGTTCGCTGACCTGGTTGGCCCCGATGAGGAGCGCGGCGTCGCCCGCATCGCCGTGGAGACTAAAATTGCGGACCTTGACGAGGCGCCCGCCGATACCTACGACGCTTACCTGCGCCTGCACCTGCTCTCTCACCGCGCAGTCAAGCCTCACGGCCTGAACGTGGACGGGATCTTCGGCAAGCTGGCCAACGTGGTGTGGACCAACTACGGCCCCTGCGCGGTTGCCGATTTCCAGATGGTCCGCGGCCGCCTCGCTTCCCGCGGCCCGGTCGTGGTCTATTCCGTGGATAAGTTCCCGCGCATGGTGGACTACGTCGTCCCGTCCGGCGTGCGCATTGGCGATGCCGACCGAGTACGCCTGGGTGCCCACCTCGCCGAGGGCACGACCGTGATGCACGAGGGCTTCGTTAACTTCAACGCCGGCACCCTGGGCGCCTCCATGGTCGAGGGCCGCATCTCCGCGGGTGTCGTCGTGGGCGATGGTTCCGATATCGGCGGCGGCGCCTCCATCATGGGCACCCTCTCCGGCGGCGGCAAGGAGGTCATCTCCATCGGCGAGCGCTGCCTGCTCGGTGCGAACTCGGGTGTGGGCATTTCGCTTGGCGACGACTCCGTCGTCGAAGCCGGCCTCTACGTCACCGCCGGCACCAAGATTGCGGTCTTTGGCAAGATTGCGCAGGCACTAGGCCTGTCTGAGGGCGAGACCGTCAAGGGCTCTAAGCTCTCCGGCGTCTCCGGCGTTCTGCTGCGCCGCAACTCCGTCACCGGCGCCGTCGAGGCCGTGGACTGGAAGTCTGAGGCTGTGGCCCTCAACGAGGATCTGCACAAGAACTAAGCACTGCTGCTTGAGGCCCCCGTTTCTGCGGGGGCCTTTCGCGATCGTGGACTTAAGCCCTCCGCATTGTGCACAAGCGCTATAAAATGGCCCCTTTATGCCCAAACGCCTTGGCAGCTGCCTACAATGCTAAAGGTGACTGCTCAAAACGATTCCTCTCCTAGCTCACTCGGCAGCGGCTTGAAAGTCCGCCACCTGACCATGATGGGGCTGGGCTCCACTATCGGTGCCGGTCTTTTCCTAGGCACCGGCGTAGGTATTTCCGCCGCCGGTCCCGCGGTTCTCTTGGCCTACCTCATCGCTGGCTTCCTTGCCATCTTGGTCATGCAAATGCTCGGTGAGATGGGCACGGTCATCCCCGCTTCCGGTTCCTTCTCCGAATACGCCGAGCACGGTATCGGACGCTGGGCAGGCTTCACGCAAGGCTGGATTTATTGGCTTGCCACCGTCGCCGTCCTCGGCGCGGAAATTACGGGCGCTGCTGGTTTCATCGGCGCATGGTTCGACTGCCCGCCGTGGATCCCCGCCGCTATCTGCGTGGCGCTCTTCGGCACCATCAACCTCTTGCGCGTGCGCTTGTTCGGCGAGTTCGAGTACTGGTTCGCTTTCATCAAGGTCGCCGTCATCATTGCCTTCCTTGTCATCGGCGCGCTGCTCATCTTCGGCCTTCTCCCCGGCCACACCTTCATCGGGACGTCCGTCTTCCTTGCCGACGGCTTCATGCCCAACGGCCTCGGCGGCGTGGCCGCCGGCCTGCTCGCCGTGGCCTTCGCCTTTGGCGGCATCGAGGTCGTCGCCATCGCCGCGGCGGAATCCGAGGACCCCGAGAAGTCCCTCGTCAACGCGGTGCGCACCACCATTACTCGCATTTCGGTCTTCTACTTGGGCTCGGTCCTCGTCATCACCTTCCTCCTGCCCTACTCTTCGCTCGGCTCCGCGCAGTCTGCCGCCGAGTCTCCGTTCACCATGGTCTTGGACCGGGCTGGAATCCCTGGTGCTGCGGCCATCATGGAAGTGGTCATCGTGCTCGCGCTACTCTCCGCGTTCAACGCGCAAATCTACGCATCCTCCCGCATGATGCACTCGCTGGCCTCCCGCGGTGAGGCGCCCAAGCTCTTCGCCGCAACAGATCGTCGCGGCGTGCCAACCGCCGCCATTGCGCTGTCCGTTGTGCTCTCCGCAGTCATGGTTGTTCTCAACTATGCGGATACCGGATGGCTACTCTCCTTCATGCTGAACGCCGCTGGTGCTTCGCTGCTCATCGTGTGGGTCTTCATTGCAGTGAGCCAGTTGCGCCTGCGCCCACAGCTCGAGGCCATCCACCCGCTGCCGGTGCGCATGTGGGCCTACCCCTACCTCACGTGGTTCGCGCTGGCACTGTTTGCAGCTATTGCGGTGCTCATGCTTAGCGACGCCTCCGCCCGCATCCAGCTCTACTCCGCCGCCGCCATGTTCGCTGTGCTCGCCATCGCCGGCGTCATCAACGCGAAGGCCCGCGGCATCGCCCCGACCTCGCGCCTGCCCCTACCGACGGCCGAGGAGCTGGAGGCCCGCTAGCCGCCCCTCCCGCTGCAACCCCACGCCCTTCGCGTCCCTTCCTCACTCCTCCTCGCACCCACCTCACTCCCTTCGCGCTCACCGGCTCACTGCGTAGCACCGTATCTCCGCTCCCTGTGGCCGCCAAGGGCATGCCGCATGAGCTGTCACCCCAGCAAGCGCCCTTCGCGCTCACCAACGAAGGGCGGACAATGACAGGCGCCTGCCCCGTGAGCGCAAAAGGTAGGTGGACCCGAACGGCGCTCGATGCAATTCCCAACCTCACCGATGCAATTCCCGACCAAGCCTATGCCCTTCGCGGTCACCGCCGAAAGCTCGAGCAGCTAATCAGCGAGCCCTGTGAGCGCCAGGGGCACGGAGGGATTTAAGGGGCTGTGTTGGACGACAACTCCGAACCGATGCGGTGGTCCAAACACTGCAAAGCTCAAACGACAGGGAAAGCGCGAAACAGGATGACGACGCGTCAACATAAACCCTCAAAATCTGGCTTTGAGGCAGAGTTATCCACAGGCGGAGAATTGACTATCGACTCGTCGCCAAGCACTGCATACCTTGAGTTTTATGAAGGCATGGACTACCGCGGAGCTCCGCGAGATGGGGTTGAGCAAGGAGGCAATCCGGCGGAAGCTTCGCGCGGGAAAGCTGTTTCGCGTGCATCGGGGGATCTATAGCGACGAGTGGTCGCCGTTAGCTGTGGCAAAGGCCCTGGCTCACGGGCTGAGTCGAATACATTTCACGGGTAAGACCGCGCAGGAGATTCACTTGGGGCGGAATTTGACGTTTCCGCTGGAGGCCGAGGGGCCGCGAACGCTCAAGGGGAAGAGCTTTCGGGTGACGCATTCGCGGCTTTCGGCCACAACCCTGGTCAACGGACTTCCGGTCATTCAGGTTCTCTGGGCGGCGCGGCGAATAGCCGCAGCGTGTGGTCAATTGCTGGAAGAGCATTATCGCGGCAAGACAGGCCCTGCTCGCCTCGAAGATGACCGGCGGAGAATGCAGCGAGTCCCACAACGCTTGAAGGAAACTATCCGTCGCACGCCCATCGGCACAGACAGCGTGCCGGAGCGCCAGCTCAGTCGAAGACTGCGCACGGACGGAATCTTCCCTGAACACAATGCGCTCATCGCGGGCTACCGCTTTGACTTGAAGATTGGCAAGCTCATAGTCGAGGTCGACGGCTGGGAGCACCACAAACACAGTCGCGCTTTTCAAGCAGACCGCTCGAAGCAGAACGCCGCAGTGGCACATGGCTATACGGTTTTGCGCTTTACTGCCGACGATATCCGCTACCACCTCGACGATGCAGTTCTACTCATCAAAACCACACTTGAACAGCTCAAAGGCCGTAAACCGAAGCTGCCGGCTGTGGTGATGCAGCCCTACTGGACATGGCATGTTTGCATGTAACTCTTGCTCTACTGACAAGTTTTCTTTACACTAAGACATGTAAGCACGACACATCGTAAAGGAGACCAGATGGCCGAGCACCAAAACATGGTTCGCAAATGGCGTCGGTGGCTCGAGATGTCACAAGCTGACCTCGCTGAACGGGCGGGCGTTTCCCGTCAAACTATCGCCAATATCGAACGCGGCAACTACTCCCCCTCCGTCTACCTAGCGCTAGACATCTGCCGCGAACTAGGAAAAACCGTCGAAGAAGTCTTTGGAGATGAACAACATGATTAACGCCCTGGCCAACTACACCCTCAACGAGATCGAACGCGCCTCCCGCGACGAATACGAACGCGAAACCTTTTACAAAGCCTGCGCCGTCGCAGCGCCGCCTGTGCAGTTCTTGGAGCTCGTCATCGCTGCCATCCTTGCTTGGGTACTTCCCGGCCAGATGAGCATGTTGTGTTTCCTCGCCATAGTGCCGTCTGTCATCGGCAATGCCATCGGCACGGCGTGGCTGCGAAAACGCGTCGCTACCCCGCTTGTGGGTCGTAATTGGTCCGCCATGGCCGTTTACTTAATACCGGCAATCGCGATGTTCGCGGGAATCGCCTATAACGCCTATGCGCCTGCCGACGGCCACAATCCCACCGCTTATCTAGCCGGCACCGCAGTTGGCGCTATCGCCGTTCTCATCCTCGCCCCATTCATCCGCCGCCATCAGCACCGCCGCGACCAAGAGCGCCTCGACGCCGAGCTCGACGACTAGGCAGCTCTTCCCCGCCCACCTTCCTCCATCCCGCCCTTCGCGCTCACCGCGGACGGCGGGTTCCTCTATTTTGCAGGCGCCGGTGAGCGCCAAGGGAGAATAGGGCCACGCCGAACCAGGCGTCGAAGTGCATCTCACCCCGCCATCTCACCGGTCAAACCGCTAACACGCCCTTTCACGCTCACCGGCAGCAGTAGCTACCGAATCTATTGGACGCCCGTGAGCGCGAAGGAGGCATTTCCACCAATTACCCCTAAGCGCTCACCAGGGCGATGGAGCGCTGCCTCGTCGTGTTTCCGGTGAGCGCGAAGGGAGCATGTGCTTGCCGACGCCCCCTTCCCGCTCACCGCAGCATCGAAAAGACCCCACCGGCCGTCGCTGGTGAGCGCGAAGGGTCGATTTTAAGCCGGTTCCGTCTCGTGGACCACGACCGGCGCCTTGGGCTTCGAGCGGAAGGTCCACAGCTTGTTGAAGATGAAGTTAATCGGCATGGCTACCACGATTGAGATGGCATTGGCCCAGTAATACATCGTGCGGAAGCCCGTGGAGTCATTGAAAATATCGGGCGGCAGTTGCAACGGCGAGGTCGGATTCATCAGCAAGTACTGCACAGCAAGAGTCACCAAATACGCGCCAATGCCCGTAATGAGGAACGGGAAGAAACCCCGCAACCACGAGACTTTGCTAACGGATTTAAAAGTCCACATGCGGTTGAGCTGGTAATTCCACGTATTCGCAACGAGGAAGGCGATGGTGGAAAAGAGCATGAACCAGCGCACGTGAAACTGGGTGCCGAAGAGGTTGAACATCGCGTCATGCGGCGTAGCGCCGAACCAAGCCAACCCACACTTTGCGGCCAGGATTGAAACTGCAATATTGACCAACGCGCCCGAACCGCCAACCAGACCGAACTTAATGAACTGGCCAAAATTCGAGGCAAAGCGAGCAAAGCTCAGATCCGCCATGGACACGCCCTTCGTACAAAATGCTCAATTATGATGAATAAAACTTCATTTGAGTTTAGTCGTTCAATCAGCACAAACTAAAACGCACGCTGCATTAGCGCCCAATCTCACAGCTTGAACTCACGCTTGCGGCCGGTAACTGGATCGCTAAAACTCAAAGCGACATGGGAAAGCAGCAGCGGCGTGGAGAAATCATAAAGATCCAAGCCTCGATCCACGGGATAAGTATCATCCCCCACAATCGGATGTCCCAGGTGGTTAAGTACCACGCGAATTTGGTGGGTATGGCCGGTGAGCGGCCATACATCGGCAGTCGTTCCACTAGCACGCACGCGGGTCACCGTAGGCGTACCGGTGGAATCCACGAGGACCTGACGTTCACCACGCACGCGCCGCATCCCCAGCCGTACAGTGCCGTCGAAGGAGAAGGGCGCGGCCACCTGAGCCCGGTAGTGCTTCACCACCGCACGCTCCTGAAAGAGTTGCTGATACGCAGCGCGCGTGCGGGGATTGCGCGAGCACAGCACCAACCCCGAGGTCAACCGGTCCAGCCGCTGCAGCGGCACGATGGAGTCCTCATTAAAGTCCACGCGCAAGCGTGTCTGGAGCGTCTCGCGGACGATGCGACCATTCGACGTCGTGGGTAAGAAGTGCGGCTTGTCCGCGACTATCAGGTCCCCGTCCTCATATACCACCCGGTAATCAAAGGGAATGGGCTCTTCGGAAGGTACCGAGGGGTGATACCACGCCAGCGTAGGGCCAGGAAGTAGAGTGCCGGGCTCCAAGCGCGTGCCAGGAGAAAACGCGGAATCGCCCGCCTCACCTGCCCAATAGGTAGGAGTGGCGGGCACGATGCCGGTGAGCATCACCTTGCGCGGGCTAATCCCCTCCCGCGCCGGCGGGCGAAAGGCCACTTACTCAGCCAAGCGCGCGACGGCCGCTGCAATGCGCTCGTCCGTACCGTTGAGGCCAATGCGCACGAACTGCTCGCCCGCTGAACCATAGAAATCACCGGGAGCAACGAGGATGCCGCGCTCGGCCAGCCAGTCGACGGTCTCGCGGCAGTTCTCACCGCGCGTTGCCCACAGGTAGAGCCCAGCCTCGGAGTGCTCGATCCTAAAACCAGCTCCGGTCAGCGCCCGCATGAGCTCCACACGGCGCGCGGCGTAGCGTTGGCGCTGGAGGGCTTCGGAGGGGTCGTCGTCAAGCGCGGCAACCATCGCCGCCTGGATGGGGCCTGGAACAATGAGCCCTGCGTGCTTACGCAGCTCCAGCAGCTCGGCGATGAGCTTGGCATCGCCCGCAAAGAAACCGGCGCGATAGGAGGCCATGTTCGCGCTCTTGGACAGCGAATGCATGGCGATAAGCCCGGTATTGTCGCCATCGGTCACGCGCGGGTCCAAGATGGACACCGGCGGGTTCTCATCGTCCCAACCCAAGCCCATGTAGCACTCGTCCGAGGCCACGATGGCATTGTTCGCGCGGGCCCATGCGACGATCTCGCGCAGCTTCTCGACGCCCAGCACCCTGCCCGTCGGATTCGACGGCGAGTTGATGAACACGAGCGACGCATCCTGGAAATTTTCGTCGGCGCGCAACGGCTTAGCACCGGCCAAGAGGGCGCCGACTTCATAGGTGGGATAAGCCACCGTCGGGAAAGCCACGGTCTCACCGCGCATGCCCAGCAAAGTGGGCAGCCAGGCGATAGCCTCCTTGGTGCCGATGACCGGCAGCACCGCGTCCACGTTCATGGTGTAGCGGCGCTCAAGTGCCTTCGCGATGGCCTCGCGCAGCTCCGGAGTGCCCTGAGTCTGCGGATAGCCGGGAGCCTCGGCCGCTGCGGACAGCGCTAACTGCACGCCAGGGGCAACTGGATCAACGGGATTGCCCACCGATAGGTCAACGATCCCGTCCGGATGTGCCTGGGCTTTCTTCTTGGCGCCGGCGAGCGAGTTCCACGGAAAATCCGGAAGCGTGCGTCCAAGCGGCGTGCGGCTCATGCTCTACTCCTGGTTCTGGGGTGGGAGCTTAGCGATCATCGGGACGTCAAAGTCCTGCGGTCCAAGTGCTGCCGCGCCACCCGGGGAGCCGAGATCATCAAAAAAGGCGGCATTGGCGTCGTTGTAGTCCAGCCACTCATCCGGGACGTCATCCTCGTAGAAGATGGCCTCCACCGGGCAAGCCGGCTCGCAGGCGCCGCAGTCCACGCACTCGTCTGGGTGGATGTAGAGCATGCGCTTGCCCTCGTAGATGCAGTCGACCGGGCACTCTTCAACGCAGCCGCGGTCCATCACGTCGACGCAGGGCTGCGCGATGGTGTAAGTCATAAGGTGTTTAAACTCCTGTGTGTCACGGGTTTTCTACGAATAACAGTATGCTACTCCGAGGCGAAAAATGGCCAAACGCTGCCCGCGATTCCCGCAGCGAACAGCAGCAGGCTGAGAATATTATTGGCCAGCAGGCTGCCATCCCCGATGGCGGCTCCCAGCATGAATGCGAGAAAACCACCCACCCAGGCCAGTCCTGGCAAGCCTGCGATGTAGGGATTCTCACTCCACAGACGCGCTGTGCGGGTCAACACCCCGTTGAACCAGAAGGCGATGAGGATGGTGATGGGAAAGGCCATCCCGGACTCGCCGGGCCACGGCAGACGCGCGGTGAGATAAACCACCTCGAGGGTCAGCGAGCAGAGCGCTCCCAAGACCAGCCACACCAAGCCACCTATTTGCTCGCCCCGGGAGAAATCAGTGCGAATGGCGCGCTCGCTCACTTCTCCCCCAGCAATGAATCCTGCGGCTCTCCCTGGCCAAGCTGGTAGAACTCCTGGCGCAGCAGCGGCATCGTGAGCAGATTGGACAAGGCATAGGCGGCGGGGACTTGGGCGGGGTCCTTAAGACCCGCCTGGGCGGCGTGGGGGTTGACGGTGGTGAGGGAGCCGTCGGCAAGCCAGATCTGCGTGGCGTGGGCCAGCATCGCGGCGCGCTTGGCAGCAAGTGCTACGTCGCTGAGCTCGTAGGTCACGTCGCAGCCGGCGTTGGTGAAGTTGTCCAGGTACGCCTTGTCCGGCAGGCTCCAGCCATCCGGAGGAGTAATAGCGTCGAGACCCCGATAGTGCGCGGCACGCTCAAAGACGGCCCACCAAATGCGCTGATCAGGTACTGCGGCCGCGTGCACGGCCTTGTGCACGGCGATGTGGTCTGGGTGACCGTAGCCGCCGTCCGGACCATAGGTCAGCACCGCGTGCGGGCGCAGCTGTTCAAGGTGGCCGCGCAACAGGTCTGCTGCTTCCTCCACACGGTTGACCAGGGCCCGCGGGTGATCATGGGCGGGGGAACCTTCCATCCCAGAATCGCGGAAATGCCCGAAGCCGCCCAGCTGGATGCCATCAACGCCCAAGGCGTCGAGTGCGTGCTTGAGCTCCCAAGCGCGGAACCCGCCCAACTGATCTGTTTCTGCGAGGCCTTGGTAGGGCTCACCGATGATTTCGCCCTCCTCCCCCAGCGTCGCGGTAATCACGGTGACCTCCGCACCGCGCGCGGACAAGTCCGCCAACGTGCCGCCTGTAAAGAGCACCTCATCATCCGGGTGCGCGTGAACGGCCACGACACGGTAGCCGGTGAGATCCTTATTCATCGTCTTTCCTCCACTGCGGTGCACTAATCAGACCGGAGTCCCAGTCCTTGATGCTTTGTCCGGGGCCAACAATACCCTTGCCCAAAGCGTGGATTCGCACCTCATTAAGCAACGGGACGAAGAGAACTTCTTCTTTGTTGAGGTGCTCCACCTGCTCTTGAGCCGCTGCTGAATCGAGCTTTCCCGACAAAATATCGGTAGCAGTCTTCGCGGACTCTTCAGGGCAGAACTCCGACTGCGTTGCCGCAGGCCGCGTGGGCGTTGCGCACACGAAGTAGTTAGCCAAACTCAGCGCATCGCTGCCGTTTTCGTCCCACGCCACCACGGCATCTACCTTGCCAGCCGGGAGCAAGTCAGAAGTAATGGTGGTCGGGCGTTCGGTGACGAGCTCCGCGTCGATGGCCTTGGCTTGCAACACGTCCACGATGGTGGTGGCTGCAGCCAGGGCAGTTGGATTGAGGGGATCCGCGGCGATGCGCACGGGTTTGCGGCCCGCACGCTCGCGCAGCGGGGCAAGTTCTGCGTTGCTATCGAAGGGGTTCTCCCCCGGTTCGAGCTCCGAAGCGCGGCCGGTGGCAAGCCGGGCCAGCTGGTCGGTGTTGAGCAGCGAAGCCAAGGCGCGGCGTTGCGGCTGTTCCTCGAGTGCGCCCTCGGCGGCCGACATCTCCAGGCGGAGCTGACGCTGCCGGGTCACCACACCGGTATTGACGTTGCTGAGCAGGCTCAAATTCTCCAGGGTGGTCTGCTGCGGGGTGAAGTCAGCAAACCCAATCTGGTGCGAGCGCAGCATGTTCACCGCCTGTGCGGTATCGCGCACAGCGCGCAATTGGATCACGTCGATATGTGCGGGATCCTCTCCCCAGAACCGGTCATTGCGGTTAAGCGTGATAATCCCTCGCCCGCGGTCCATCCCTTCTACGAGGTAGCGTCCAGCAGAGGCTGGGATACCCTCAGCTAAGGCCGAGGTGAAGTCCTTGTCCTCCAGCACATGGGAGGGCAATAGGTGGGCAAAGAGCTTGTGCCAGTCCTCCACGCGGTGGTCGAAGTCCACGGTGACCACTCGCCCATTACCGGAAGTCCGCACGGCCGAAATTGCCCGGTAACCGGACACGTTTTTAGCACCCGGAGTGCGCGTGATCTGCGACCACAAATAATTGAAATCAGAGCCACTGATCGGCGTCCCATCGGACCATTGCGCTGGCGCGGCGATGGTGTAGCGCACTCGCATGGCAATGCTGCCCGGAGCGTCGATTTCCTCGGCGGATTCGAGGACATCCGTGTCCATCTGGTCCCCGTGGAAGGCCGAGGGCAGCACTAGCTCCGCGATTTGGTTGACCAGTTCCGAATTATTCGCCACGAGGTGCGGGTTAAGCCCGCCGCGCAGCGGGTCCACCCCAATGGCCACGGTGCTGCGCTTCGGCAGTGCGTCTTCCTCGGGTGCTTTCTCCGGCGGCGGACTGGTGGTGCTTGAGTTCGTGGGCGTGGCGCTGCGATCTTCCTCGTCCACAACCGGCGGCGGCCCGGGGTTGGCTTGGCATGCAGTCAGCACGGCGGCTGCGAGAATGACTCCGAGCCGGGGCAGGAAACGGTCCACTCCACACAACCTTTACGTCCGGAAAACTCTTCCGCGCTATTTTAATACCCCGGGGCAGGTGGTCCTAGCGGTGGGGCGCCGCTTGGCGACGCCCACAGCGGCCTACTTGTTGAGCTGCTTAGCGCGTGCGGCCGCGCGCTTGCGGTCGGTGGCAGACAGTTCAACCTTGCGCACGCGCAGGACCTTCGGGCCCACCTCGACGCACTCGTCGGTGCCACAGAACTCCAGAGCCTCGTCGAGGGACAGGGTCTTGGCCTTAGCCAGCGTGACGGTGGCGTCGGCGGTGGCGGAGCGCATGTTGGTCAGCTTCTTTTCCTTGGTGATGTTGATGTCCATATCCTCATCACGGTTGTTGGCACCGACGACCATGCCCTCATAGGCCTCCATGCCCGGCTCCACGAAGAAGTCACCGCGGTCCGCCAGCTGCTGCAGAGCATAAGCGGTGATCTGGCCGGAACGGTCGGCCACGAGCGAGCCGGTCGGGCGAGCCTTGATGTCTCCGGCCCACACGTCGAGACCATCGGAGATGGAGTTAGCGATACCGGAACCGCGGGTCTCCGTCAGGAACTGGGTGCGGAAACCGATCAGGCCGCGCGCTGGGACGCGGAAGACCATGCGCACCCAGTCGCCCTCGCGGACATCCATTGACTGCATCTGGCCCTTGCGGGAGGCCAGCAGCTGGGTGATAGCACCCTGGAATTCCGATGGGGAGTCGATGGTGAGCATCTCGTAGGGCTCCATGGTCTTTCCATCGATGACCTGGGTCACCACCTGTGGCTTGCCGACGGTCAGCTCGAAGCCCTCGCGGCGCATATTCTCGATGAGCACGGACAGTGCCATCTCGCCACGGCCCTGAACCTCCCAAGCATCGGGACGCTCAGTCGGCAGCACCTTGATGGAGACGTTACCGATGAGCTCCTGGTCCAAGCGGGCCTTGACCATGCGGGCGGTGAGCTTGTCGCCGCCGCCCTGGCCTGCCATCGGGGAGGTGTTCACGCCGATGGTCATGGAGATAGCCGGTTCGTCGACCTTAATGCGCGGCAGCGGCTTCGGATCCTCGACGTCGGCGATGGTGTCACCGATCATGATGTCGGAGATACCGGAGATGGCCACGATGTCACCGGCGATGGCCTCAGTGTCCGGCTGACGCTCGAAGCCGACGGTGCGCAGCAGCTCGGCCACCTTGACCTGCTTGACGTGCATCTCGCCCTCGTCGTCGTAGTGCATCCAGGCCACCTGCTGGCCCTTCTTGATGGTGCCGGAGTAGATGCGCAGCAGTGCGATACGACCCAGGAAGTCGTCGGAGTCCAGGTTGGTCACGTGGGCCTGCAGCGGGGCGTCGACCTTGGCGGAGGGCTCAGGGAGGACCTCGTAGATGACGTCGAAAAGCGCCTGCAGGTCGTCGGCGTTAGGAACATTGCCGTCACCCGGGTTTTCGGTCGAGGCCTTGCCCTCGCGGCCGGAAGCGTAGAGAACCGGCAGGTCCAAGAGTTCCTCGGCGGCAGCGGCTGCTTCCTCATCTTCGAGGCCGGCAGCGATTTCCAGCAGAAGATCCTGCGCTTCGGTGACAACCTCGTCGATACGGGCGTCGGGGCGGTCGGTCTTATTCACGCAGATGATGACCGGCAGCTTGGCTTCCAGTGCCTTGGTGAGCACGAAGCGGGTCTGCGGGAGGGGGCCTTCGGAGGCGTCGACAAGCAGCACGACGCCGTCCACCATGGAGATACCGCGCTCGACCTCGCCGCCGAAGTCGGCGTGGCCCGGGGTGTCGATAACGTTGATGATAAGGTCACCGCCATCCTTGCCCAGGCCCTTGCGGTGAATGGCGGTATTCTTCGCCAGAATGGTGATGCCGCGCTCGCGCTCCTGATCATTGGAGTCCATGACGCGGTCCGAGTGTTCGCCATGGTCGCCGAAAGCGCCGGACTGCTCCAGCATTCCGTTGACGAGGGTGGTTTTACCGTGGTCAACGTGCGCGACGATGGCTACGTTACGGAACTCAGTATTACTCACGTGTGGGGTGCTCCTTTAAAGCATGATGCGTTAGCGGTATGAACGGCCCTTAAATATACTCTCTAGCTCTTTCATGTGCAGCATCGTGCGCATCGCGCGCTTTAGCGCGCGATGTAACGAAACGATATCAACAGCCGACATACCGCACAGTAGGTCTCTATTTAGAGTTGACTACGCCAAAAAAGTGAATATTGTGGCAGCAGATACTATTGTGACGCATGTGATTTAGTTTCCTGCCGCCACGTTCCCATACCCAAACACAAGGATTTTCCATGGCCCTTTCCGAACAGCGCTCTTCCCGCTCCGCCCGCCGTGGCGTCGCTGGACTAACTGCTGCCGTGATGATGGGCTTCCTCAGCATCACGCCAGCACATGCCGGCGCCCCCGATCTCTCCTCGCTGGTGAACATTCCACAGAGCAGTAACCCGCTGGACAGCCTCGGCCGCCCCACCCCGGAGACGCAGGAGCGTGTTCGCGCTTTCGCGGCACAGCCATGGATCCCACAGGAGGCCCGCAGCGCCATCCTCACCGCCCTTAACTTCTCCGCCGGTGACGGCGGCGAAGGCGGTGTGGCCATGCCGGAGGGAAACAACCCCGGCTTCCGCCAGTTCTACTGGCCTACGGTCTCCGCGCAGTGCATCGGCGGGCAGGGCGATTCGGTGGGCTCCGCCATCGCCGTGCCTGGCCCGACCGATATGCCGGCCCCAGGCGCAGGCGAAGGAGAAACCGTCTTCCTCTTCACCGCGCTGGGCACCCCCACCGCCGCTGAGCAGCAGGGTGCCATGAGCGTCCAGTGGTTCAACCTGGATACCTTCCAGTTCGGCATCACTCCCCTGTTCAACAACGGCATCAACGCCGATGGGCCGACCACGGTCTCGGGCCGCGCAGCAACGGGCAAGGGCACCGTCGTGGCGGTCCTCTCCGGTGCGGTCAACACTGCTGAATCCTCGTGTTCTTTCCCACCTACCGCGGCTTACCTCGAGGTTAACTAATGAGCACTGACCTGCACCCAGTCAAGCAAGAAACCTTTAACACCACCGACAACATCAACGTCGACCCGAAAGGTTTTCAGCGGGAGGTAGACACCTACCGGGTCACCGACTTTGGCCTCTACATGGCCCGCGGCGCTAACCACCCGCGCTTCGGCTACCTCGAATCCTGGTTGCTGCCGGACCTTGGCCTGCGCGCCAATATCTTCCACTTCCGCGAGGGCGTGGATGTCCACCAAGATTTCTACATCGACGTCGCTGATATCGACGTCGACGGTGATGTGTGGACTACCCGCGATCTTTATGTCGACTTGGTCTCCACCTCCGGCGAGCCGGTTGATGTGCTCGACATCGACGAGCTAGCCGCCGCAACCTCCAACGGCCTCATCAGCGCCGAGGAGGCCGAGCGCGCCATGGAGCGCACGCTTACCGCCGTCGAGGGCATCACGCGCTACGGCGATGACGCCATGAGCTGGCTGCGCACGCTGGGCATGGACCTTACTTGGGCAGAGAATGTGGAGCTCGTTCCTGCCGAGTAGCCTAGGGTAAACACTTACCCCTACACCACAAGGATGTGAGCCATGGCCGGTGGCCTTTTTGCCCTGCTTGATGACGTCGCCCTGATCGCCCGCTCCGCTGCCTCCAGCGTCGACGACGTAGCAGCATTGGCCGGAAAGACCTCGGTGAAAGCAGCGGGAGTCGTCGTCGATGACGCCGCTGTCACGCCCCAATACGTCCAAGGCGTCAAACCGCAGCGTGAGCTGCCGATGATTTGGCGAATTACCAAGGGCTCGCTCATCAACAAGCTCGTCATCATCCTGCCTATTGCCCTGATCCTGTCCTGGATCGCTCCTTGGGCGCTCACCCCTATCCTCATGTGCGGCGGCACATACCTGTGCTTCGAAGGCGCGGAAAAGATTTTCCATGCTGTCCTCCACCGCGGCGAGGAGGAGGAGCAGACCGTAGAAGAAAAGGGCCCCGACGCCGAAGATTCCCTGGTCAAATCCGCGATCACCACGGACCTCATCCTCTCCGCCGAAATCATGGTGATCTCCCTCAACGAGGTCATCGACCAGCCCTTCTGGCTGCGCCTCGGCGCCTTGGTTGCCGTCGGCATTCTCTTGACCTTAGGTGTTTATGGCGCCGTCGGACTTCTGGTGAAGATGGACGATATCGGCCTCGCCCTGCTCAAGCGCCACGATGGCGATTCGGCCGTGGGTACCGCCCTGGTCAAGGGCATGCCCATCGTGCTCAACATCATCGGCATCATTGGCACCGCCGCCATGCTGTGGGTCGGCGGCCACATCGTGGTCAAGGGCTTGAGCGAGTTCGGTGCTGAGCAGCCCTATGGCTTCATCCATCACGTGACCGAGAGCATCAACAACGGCGCGCTCGCCTGGTTGGCGGACACCGGCTTGTCCATGTTGTGCGGCTTTATTCTCGGCTCCGTTATCGTCACCATCATCATGGCGGTCAAGGCCACCGCGGAGCGCGTTAAATAAACATCGCGAGGGACACTGCCATGACCGCCATACCAGCGATGAGGCCGTAGATGGCGCAATGGTGTTCGCCGGTCTCCTCCGCCGTGGGCAAAAGCTCATCCAGGGAGATGAACACCATGATTCCTGCGATGACGGCAAAGCTTATGCCAAACGTCATCGGGCCAATGAACGGCATAAGCAGAGCGAATCCGATAATGGCGCCGACAGGCTCAGCGAGCCCAGAAATCGTGGCCCACCAAAATGCCTTCGTGCGCGATCCCATGGCGCTGCGCAAGGGAACCGCAACCGCAATACCTTCCGGAATGTTGTGGATGGCGATGGCCACGGCGACAGGGATCGCAATCTCGGGGGCTTCGAGGCCCGAGAGAAATGTGGCAAATCCCTCGGGGAAGTTGTGAATGGCCAGCGCGAAGGCGGTGAACATGCCGGTCTTCATCAGCCTCTTGCGGCGTGCTTCTTCCTCTGTCGTGGCCGGCTCGTGCGGGTTAATCTCCTCGGGAACGAGGCGGTCGATAATGGCAATGACCGCAATGCCGGCGAAGAACGCCGCCATCATCGTCCACGTGGCAGTGGCCTCTGCCCCAAGGGTGCTTTCCAGCTTCTCTAGGGACTGCGGCAGGATCTCCATAAAGGAGACGTAGAGCATCACGCCCGCAGACAACCCCAGGGCTGCGGCCATAAACTTCGGCCCGGGCTCGCGCTTGCCGACGGCCAGGGCGGCACCGATGGACGTCGACAAGCCAGACAACAGCACGAGGCTGAAAGCAAAGGCGATGGTGGCTAGATCCATAGTGGGAAACTATAGCCTGTCTGTGCTGTCCTCTGGCGGTAGCGCAAGTGACTCGCCGTCCTTGACTGTCGGGTCGTCGTCGGTGTATTCGCCGGTTTCGTAGTCATAGCCCACGGCGTGTCCTTCTTCATCCGTGCGCGCGTACCACTCGGTGACTTCCGCCGCGGTGGAATCAAAGTCTGCACCAGTGGCGTAGGCGGAATCATCCGTTGTGGACTCAATGGCCAACGCAAAGTTATCGCCGTGGTCCCGCACGCCGTGGATGATGGCATTGGACACTGCTTGTTCTTCATAGAACGTGCGGATCGCGGCGGGGTCGTGACGCAACTCCCGAATCAACGCGATGCACATGAGCACAATGATGACCGCGAAAGGCAATGCAGTCACGGTGATGAGGTTCTGGAGGCCTTGCAGCGCATTACGGCCGCCCGCGAGAAGAATCACTACGGCGATTCCCGCCATGCACATGACCCAGAAGATGGTGACCCCAGGCTTCGGCTTCGGGTTGCCGCGTTGCGTGAGCTGTGAGTTCACGATGGACGCGGAATCCGCCGTGGTGATGAAGAAGACGATGAGCATGACGAGCACGAGCGGCGCCATGATCTGCGACCCCGGCAGGTGATCTAGAACGGTGAAGAAGATATCTTCTGCAGGCGGCATGGAGTCAATCGTTCCATCGGGCGCAATATCTCCGTCGCGACGCTGCAGCCAGATTGTCGTTCCGCCCAGAATGGTGAAAGCACAGACGATGATGGCGGAAGGAATGAGCAAGACGCCCAAGATGTACTGGCGGATGGTACGTCCGCGCGAGATCTTGGCCACGAACACACCAACGAAGGGCGCCCAGGACACCCACCAGGCCCAGTAGAACGTGGTCCAGGAGGACAAGAATGACACCATTTCTTCGCCTTGTCCCATGTTGGCGGAGAGCATGCTCGGCATCTCATCGAGGTACTCAATGATGACGGCGGGCAGCATGTTGGCCAGGAAGGCGGTGGGCCCCACGACAAAGAAGAAGACCGCGAGTCCCAGCGCTAGAACAAGGTTGATGTTGGACAGCCAGCGGATTCCTTTCGATACACCCGAGACCGCGGAGAAGATCGTGCCGATGGACAGCACCATGATGATGACCAGTGCCGCCGTGTTGCCCGTGGTTGACCAGCCGCTGACGATTTCCACGCCGCGACCGATCTGCAAAGCTCCAATACCGAGCGTTGCCGCGGTGCCAAAAAGTGTGGCGATGATTGCTAGCCCGTCGATGGTGCGCGCGGGCATGGAGTCCGTCTCGCGGTTGCCAAAAAGCGGCATGAGGATAGAGCTCATCAACGGCACTCGCCCGCGGCGGTAGGACACGTAGGCCACGCACAGCCCGACGATGGCATAGATTGCCCACGCATTGATTCCCCAGTGCATCGCTGCTTGAGCCATCGCACCCATGACGGCGTCATCGCTGGCGGCCTCATAAGCGCCGGGCCGGGGTGACAGGTAGTAGCTCAGCGGCTCGAAGGGGCCGAAGAAGATAATTCCGATGCCGATGCCGGCTCCAAAGAGCATCGCTGCCCAGCTCACAGTAGAGAACTCCGGCTTCTCTCCATCCACGCCCAAGGGAATCTTTCCGTATTTGGAAAAGGCGAGGATGAGGAGCAAGAACATAAGGAATGTTGCCAGCGTGGTAAAGATCCATCCCAGGTTGCGCATGACCCAATCCAAAGCCGCCGAGGAGGCGGTAAAGACCTGCTCGGGCGCGATGACACCCCAGGCAACGAATGCCACAATGAGTCCGCCCACGACGATCAAAATGGGTTTGTCCACCCCATACTTCACCTTTTGGTCTTCGATGGACACGCCCGGAACCAAGGCGGGATGGATGTTGTGCGGATAGATAATGTCTTTAAGAATCCGCTTAGCCTCGCGCGTACGCTTCTTGCTCTGATCGGTATTATTCACCGAACTACGAGAATCAGCCGTGATGGGTCTTCACTCCTTATTCGATATGTTGTTGTTTAAGTCTTCTATCGACCGTATCCGAGTTCCGGCTCCTGCGTAAGCTTGAGACAAGTCCGTCGATTCCCATCTGACCCACGAGGTGACTGTCGCAACCATGGCGCTGTATCCGCTAGCTCCTTCTTATTTTGGTGTCGAGCACGTCGCAGTTCTTGAGCACGTGAACTTCTCCACCGCGTTGAGCATCCCTGGGTTGGCGCAGGAGCCTGCGCTCGTCGACGTTTCCTTGCTCCCCGACCCCACCACCGGGGGTTGGCGCGTGCATTCAGATTTCGGCTTCTTGGGCTCACTCGATGGCGAGGAGTCCGCAGAGTATCCCGCCCTGAATCGACTGCGCATGGCGGCAATGAACCCGGCGACGCATGCCACCGTCGACATTGTCGACGGCGAGGTGGAGATCGCCATCGCTTTGGGGCTCGACCCGTGGATGGTTCCCGCCAACAACCAACCGGCGGGAACCGCGCTGCTCAACGGCGGACAGGGCGCACTTGTTCGCGTCACGGAAGGAGAGCTCACCGCATATCAGCTCCGCACGATGGGCACGGAACAGCTCTTCGTGACGCTCGTGCTTCTCGACGACACCGTCCTCGCCACCCACGACAACCTCGTCCTCGGGCCGTGCGCGGAGCTCTCCGATGCCACAGCGCTGGCCGCCGCGTTCGCGGCCGCCTCCCAATCCGGCGCCTCCCTTGCTGCCCGTGCTTATGCTGGCGCGGGCCGCATCGCCGTGGACCTTCCAATAGACCCCGAAGCGCTCTTCGCCCCCGCAGTCCCGCCGTTGCCGATCGACCCGAACAAGCCTGCCATCCCGCCAGTGCTCAACCCTAATGCCGATTGGGAGTTCACTGCCCCGGCCGATCCCCTTGCCTCACCGCTGCCGACCGGTCCACGCGCTTTCGTCTCCCCCAAAGACACCTTTTAGCTAGCACCTTATGCGCTTACGCTAATACACTGACCTGGGGTTTCACCGGAAACCGCCCACAAATGGTGCCTTTACTTTGGTTTCTTTGCCCCTGCCGCGCGCACGCATCGCTTTCCGTCGACTAGGCGCGTCACGCCCGTGGCGTCGAGGTGCTCCAGCACCGGGATGGCAACCCGGCGCGTCGTTCCAAGTGCCTTGCGCGCCTCCGAGAGGGTGAAGGGCTGTTCCAACTGTGAGACCACGGTGAGTGCCTCGCGCGGAGCTGAAGGCAAAAGCACCACACCGTTGGCCAGCCGGAGCAAGCGCCCGGCGCGTTCAGCAGCGGCCAGCTCCTTGGACCCCAGTCCCAGCTCTTTGAGGTCTTCCGCTTCCGGGGCGGCAAAGGGGTCCTCGCGCAGTCGCCGCTCGAGCTCCGCCACTCCCCTCTCCGCGGGGCCAAGGTCGACGGTCTGCCCGGGCATGCGCAGCACGCCATCAACTGTCTCGAGCTTGGCAGCTGCTACCGCTAGGCCTAACAAGGTCGGCTCGGTCAGTCCCAGTGCATCCATGGCCGCTGCCTTCGCCAGCCCCGGGGAGAGCGGATTCGCCTCGGCATGGGCTTCCACAGCCTGAATCAAAGCCCCTTTCCACGCAGTGGTCTGACTGGCGGCGATCCACCAGTCGCGGAACTCAATGACTCCCGCCGGCTTCTCTGTCACCGAAAAGCCATCGCGCACAAGACCACGCAGCTCCGCGTAGCCACAGCGCTTGAGCCACTGGGCCGGGTTCGTTGCTTCTAAAGTTTCTAGCTCAACAGCGCGCTTCTTGGCATCGCCGCGCCTATTCAATTCAGCTGGGTGTACATCGACCACCTCAAAACCGGCCACGACGTGCCGCCCGCCCGGACTACGCACCACAAACCTATCGAGCAAAGTAAGCGGTAGCGGGCTTTCCAGAGTCAACCGCGCGAACTCGCCTCTTAAAGGCCGCAGCCGCGCGCCCACTCCCGCGGTGCCGATGTGCACCACGAGGTTCTGCGGAAGCTCGCTCATGTCAGTACCGAACGTTCGCCGCACATCCACGGTGTCGAGCACGCGCCAGCATCCAGGGCTAAGCAAAGCATCTCCGCGATGAACCTGGTCCGCGGCCACCCCGCGCAGGTTGAGCGCCACGCGCGTGACGGGTGCAGCGTTGTCCACTGCCCTGTTCTCACTGTGCACCCCACGCACCGTGACGCGTTGTCCACTGAGCTCAAGGTCATCGCCGACCGATACCGTCCCGCCCGCCAGCGTTCCCGTCACCACGGTTCCAGCGCCCTTCACGCTGAAGGCGCGATCCACCCACAACCGCACGCGCGCCTGCGGATCCGGCGCAGGCATAGCAGCAAGCACGCTATCCAATTCGGCACGCAGCTTCTCCACGCCTTCGCCGGTCTTTGCGGAGACGTAGACAATGGGGGCGTCGGCAAGCGCTGTTCCAGCCAGTTCTGCCCGAACCTGCGCGGTTACCTCAGCCCGGCGGGCAGTATCAGCCCTATCAGCACGAGTCAGCGCCACCACGCCGTGCTCGATTCCCAGAGCGCGCAGAGCATCGCGGTGGTCGGTGGACTGCGCCTGCCAGCCTTCATCGGCCGCCACCACAAAGAGAACCACCGATGCCGGCCCCACCCCGGCCAGCATGTTGCCCAAGAACTTCTCGTGCCCCGGCACATCGACAAATGCGACGTCCGCGCCGGAGTCCAGCCTCGTCCACACAAAACCTAAGTCGATGGTCAATCCCCGCCGCTTTTCTTCCTCCCAGCGGTCCGGTTCCATCCCCGTCAGCGCCTTGACCAGGCTCGACTTGCCGTGATCCACGTGCCCCGCAGTGGCCACTACATGCACCTAGATCACCGCCCGCAATGCCGCGATGAGTTCTGCATCCTGTACCTCCGGCACGCAGCGCACATCCACCAGGCAGCGTCCCTGATTCACGCGCGCCACCACAGGAGGCTGCCCCAACCGCAACGGCCGCGCTAGCTCTTCTGGTAACGCCACGGCCCACCCCGGTAGCGGCACCTCGGGTGCCCCGCCACCGCCGACGCGTCCGGCGTGTTCGACGACCTCACCGCCAACTGCCGCTGCCACCTTCTCCGTGCGCTCGCGGTGGCGTTGCGGATCAATGTGGAGCGCGTCCTGCACGGCGTTGGAGGGCGTGGACAGGGAGGCCTCAAGCGCGTTGAGCCGTAGCTTATCGATGCGCACCGCCCGCGCCAACGGATGTTTCTTGCACGCAGTAATCGCTTCCTTTGTACCGACGAGCACCCCGGCTTGCGGGCCGCCGAGCAGCTTATCCCCTGAAAAGAGAACAACGTCGGCGCCATCGCGAAGAGCCTCGCTGGCGGAGGGTTCAGCCGGCAGCGCGTTGTCCGGACTAAGTAGCCCTGATCCGATATCCACGATGAGCGGCGAGTCGGTGAGCGCACGAAGCTCAGCAACCGATACCGACGAGGTAAACCCACTGATCAGGAAGTTGGAGGGATGCACCTTCAAGATGGCTCCCGTGTCCTCCCCCATCGCCCGCTCATAGTCCGCCAGGTGGGTGCGGTTCGTCGCGCCCACCTCCCGCAAGCGGGTGGCCGTGGACTCGATGAGCTCGGGCAAGCGGAATCCCGCGCCAATCTCGATGAGCTCACCGCGGGAGATGATGACGTCCTTGCCAGGGGCCAAGGCCGCCGTAGCCAACAGCAGCGCGGCGGCACCGTTGTTCACTATCAGCGCATCCTCCGCGCCGGGGCATGCAGCCAATACCGCATCAACGGCCGCGCGGCCCCTATCGCGTGAGCGCAGGCCGCTGTCCAGATCCATCTCAACGTCCGTATACGATGCCGCGGACACTAGCGCATCTACCGCAGCCGGCGGTAAAGGAGCCCTGCCCAAGTTCGTGTGAATGATGACGCCCGTGGCGTTGATGACGTGGCGCAAGGAATATGGCTGCACAGCATCGAGCCTGGCGGCCAGCTCCTCCTCAATCTGGGAGGGGGCGAGGGAGCCGGAGCGGGCGTCGGCAAGCACGGCGTCGATGATCGCGCGCACCGAGTGCGGTGCCAGGCGGTGGTGGGCATCCTGCACCGCCGGGTACTGGAGGATCTCATCCATCTTCGGGATAAAGCGGCGGGGGTCAGTCATCAAAGTTCCTCCTAGCTGCGCACATGGCGGAGACGGACAGGAATCGAACCTGCCAGACCGAGATGCTCGGCCTCACCGGTTTTGAAGACCGGGGCGCCCACCAGGACACGTACGCCTCCGTCTGCTCACCTTACACGGGGCTAAAGTAGGACTTATGACTGACATTAAACTTACGTCCTTTGCCGCCGGTGGCGGTTGCGCCTGCAAGATTCCCCCGGGAGAGCTCGAGTCTGCTGTGGAAGGCCTCGTGGGCACCGCAGACCCCAACGTGCTGGTCGGGCTTGACGACGGCGACGATGCCTCCGCCGTGCGCATCCCCAACGGCCTGGCGGTCATCTCTACCGCGGATTTCTTCACGCCGATGCTCAATGATCCCTACGACTGGGGCCGCGTGGCTGCTGCCAATGCGCTTTCCGACGTCTACGCCATGGGCGGCACCCCCATTACCGCCATCAACCTGGTTGGCTGGCCGCGCGAGGTGCTTGGTCTCGACATTTTGCGCGAGGTCCTGCGCGGCGGCATGGACGTGGCATCTCAGGCCGGCATCTCCATTACCGGCGGCCACTCCATCACCGCACCGGAACCCACCTATGGTTTGGCAGCCACGGGTATCGTCCACCCGGATAAAATCCTGCGCAACGACGCCGCCGAAGCTGGACTTCCCATCACGCTGACCAAGCCGATTGGCGTGGGCATCCTCAATAACAAGCACAAAACCACCGGTGAGGTCTCCCAGGCCGCGGTGGACTCCATGACCGCGCTTAATCGGGATGCCTCTGCGGCAGCCGTGGCGGCCGGGGTGCGCGCGGCAACCGATGTCACCGGCTTTGGTCTTCTGGGCCATCTCTACAAGATGTGCCGCGCCTCCGGTATAGGCGCAGAGCTGGACTTCTCAGCTGTTCCTGCGATTGAAGGTGCCAAGGATGCCTTGGCGGATGGCTTCATCCCGGGTGGCTCGCGCCGCAATCTGGATTGGGTGCGCCCCCACCTCGACACAGATTTGAGCGAGGAAGACTTGATTTTCCTCGCCGATGCCCAAACATCCGGTGGACTCCTCGTCATCGGCGAGGTTCCCGGCTACCCAGTCATTGGCCGGACTGTGCCGGGCGATGCACGGATTTCTATCCGCTAGTCACCGTCGAATGGCTGAGGCCCTCTGCCCTGCGGCGGGCTTCAGCGCGCCGCTTTTGGGGGCCAATGCTTGTCGACGGATCCTTCACCGCCTCCAGCCCAGCGTTGAGCACGCCAAAGCGCGTGCACGCGGATCCCGCCATGAGCGCCACGCCGGATACCACCGACACCGCGCGCGACTTTGTCGCCGACGCGATTACGGTTCCCACCCCACCCGCGGCGATGAGCGCCTCAGAGGCCTTCATGAGTTTCCCGGGCGTGCCTTCGTGCAGCGGGCGAAGAGGCTCAGGCTCCATGTTCGCTTCCATGACACGGGTCGCGGCCAGATCGGCCGCTGCGGCAGTAATACCGAGCGCTCGTGCCGCGCCCGCATTCTCCACCGGGGTAAAGACCATGACAGCACCCGACGCCGCTGCCGAGGCCGAGGACACGAACACATAGGGCAGGTGCTTCTTCGCGTCATTCCACGTCGGGTTTGATGTGTTGGCCAACAGCACCGCGGTGTAACCCGCCAGCGGTCCGCCAAGCACGCCGGCGACAGCGCCTGCTGGGCCCGCGGCCTTATTGAGGAGGCGGCGAAGCGGCTCCGGCAGCACACCACCGACCAGCTCGTCCGCTTCCACGACCGCGGGCAGGGCCGCGGCGGAAGCGAAGCTGCCCAGGATCCACGAGCCGATGGACATCGGCGAGGTCACCTTGAAGACGCGGAACATGTTGAGCAGGCGCTCTGGGCGGCCGAGGTCCAGCACCAAAAAGACCGAACCTACCGACGCCGCGGAGAAAGCCGTCAACCGCGTCGAGCGTTTCAGCGGTGCGTTCCCAGTGGCCTGGGCACCGGCGGCCAACATCGCAGAACCGCCGGCCACGCCGCCGAGGAAGAAATAGCCGCCGATGGGCCACTCCCACGGCGGGGCCTTGACTACTGGCTTGCCGTAATACGAGGAGAACTCGAAGTCCTCGGCCATGCGCTCTTCTTTGGAACCATCCTGTGCGCCGGCTCCGACTCGTCCACGCCGGCGCTTCTTGCCGCCGCCACGCCTGCGCCTAGGCTCCTGCGGCGGGCGGTACTCATCAAACTCGCTCACTTGCGGCCTCCCAACATGAATGCCCCGGCCACAGCCAGCGCCATTCCTCCGATAGCTTTCGCTGCGGTCTTGTACATCTGCGGCAAATCCGCCGTGGGCACGCGCGGATCCGGCGGCAGCCCATAAACCTCAGGAGAGTCGAGCAACAAGAAGATTGATCCCGTTCCCCCAACACCATCTTGCGAGTTTGCTCCGTAGAGACGAGCCTCCGTCAGCCCTTGCTCGTGGAGGACGCGCACGCGCTCCCGCGCTGCGGCAAGCATCTCCTCGTAGGGGCCGAATTGGATGGAGTCCGTCGGGCAGGTCTTGGCGCAGGCAGGCTGCTCACCAATTTTCAGGCGGTCATAGCACATGGTGCATTTCTGGGCCACGCCCAGATTCTTAATGGGCATGGCCTGTCCCGGTGTATGGTCGGGGCCCTGCGGCTTGAGTTGCTTCAGCTTTGCCAACACGTTTACGCCCGCGTGGTCCGGAACCTGGTAGTCCACGGTGGCCGTTTTATCCGCCTTCAGCGTCACGCCGCCGTCATCGCGGCGCTCAATCACGCCGAACGGACAACCGGCCACGCATGTCCCGCAACCATTGCACACATCATCTTGGACCACGACGGTGCCGAATTCGGAACGGAACAGCGCGCCTGTCGGGCACACGTCCAAGCATCCAGCGTTGGTGCAATGCTTGCACACGTCGGAGGACATCAACCACCGGAAATCATCGGTATCCGGGGTCATGCTTGGGGCGGAAGCTTTGGGCATGCCTAGCGAAACAAGTTTCCGTCCCTCCTCGCGAGCCTGTTGAATACGCTCGTTGCTTTGCTCAATGAAGGCCACGTGGCGCCAAGTATTGGCGCCCAGCGAACCAGTGTTGTCATAAGAGTCACCGGTGACCGCGTACCCCTCAACCGGGTTTCGGTTCCACTCTTTACACGCCACCTCGCAGGCCTTGCAGCCAATGCAAATCGAGGTATCCGTAAAGAAAGCCATGCGCTGATAGGACTCATAGCCGTGCTTATCAGCCTTTTCGGTCAAAAGATTAGCCATTGGTCCTCCTTAGCTTTCTTTGCCTTCATAGTCGGCGACGTTTCCAGCAGTCGCATCATCACCCGTGTTGTCCTCGGTAGCTGCTTTCTCAGTGCTGAAGGCATCGTCAACATCCAGGATCCGGTTGCCGGAGTCCACGGTGAGGTGTGCTCGTTCTTGGTACTCGTGCAAGAGCTGAAGACGTGCCTCGCCACGCGGGCGGCGGCCCGGCTGGATATCGCACGCGCCCACCTTGGAATTCTGGATGAATACGTTTGGTTCCAGGGTCAGGCCCAACAGGTCGTTGGCGCCATCGCCGGCTACCTCGGTGGTCTCCGATTCTCCGTAGTGATACGGCAGACCGATCTGGTGGAAGTCCTCACCATTGATAGTAAGCATCTCCATGCGGTCCGTTACCAGAACCTGTGCCTCGATGACACCGCGTGGGGACACGATGGTGGCCCACTCACCGTTGACCAATCCACGCTTGGCGGCCAGCTCCTTGTCCACCTCGCAGAAGAGTCCCGGCTGCAGCTCCGCCAAATAAGGCAGGCGGCGTGACATCGCACCCGAGGTATACATCTCCGTCAGGCGATAGGTGGAGAAGACGAACGGGAAAACATCAGCACCGCGCTCCCCCGGCTCCGGGCGGGAGAGGTTGTCTTCGCGCTTAATTGTCAGACGCGTCGGCGACTGCTGCTGCTTGTACAGCGCATTGTGTACCGGTGATTCTTGCGGCTCGTAGTGAGTCGGCAGCGGGCCGTCAGACAATCCCTTCGGCGCGAACAGCCAGCCTAGGCCGTCGGCCTGCATGATAAACGGATCGTCGCCATCGAGGGCATCAGGGCCAATGGCGTCGACAGGTGCCACGTAGTCCGGGCGCTTCGTCAACGGGAAGTCGGGCACGTCATCGCCAACCCACTTTCCTTGCTCTTCATCCCACCAGATGTACTTCTTGCGCTCCGACCACGGAGTTCCATCCGGCTTTGCGGAAGCACGGTTGTACAAGATGCGGCGATTGGCCGGCCAGACCCAACCCCAGTCGAGAGCAACCTCGTTTTGCTCCGAACCCGGAACCTTCTTCGCGGCATGGTTGATGCCGTCCTTGTACACACCGGTGTAAATCCAGCAACCGCCGGAGGTGGAGCCATCGGTACGCATTTCTGTAAAGGCAGGCAAGAGCTGCCCCTTCTTCGGGCCGTCGAGATAGTAACCGTTGATCTCCCGCAAAATCTCATCCGAGCTCGGATCGCCGTGCTCATCTTCGGTGTAGTCCCAAGTTACGGACTTGATTGGCAGGTCGCGCGGATCAGTCGAATCCGCGAGGCGCTCCCTAATCTTCTTGCCCAGCTGGTAGAAGAACCACGCCTCACTGCGCGCTTGCCCAGGCGGCGGAACCGCTTGGAAACGCCACTGGACCATGCGCTGAGTCTGGGTAAAAGTTCCGGACTTCTCCACGTGGGTAGCTGCCGGCATGAGGAAGACCTCAGTAGCAATGTCCTCAGTCTTCAGCTCGCCGTTCTTAATCTCCGGCGAATCCTTCCAGAAGCTTGCGGTCTCAATCTCTTGGAAGTCGCGTACCACCAGCCACTTCAGGGAAGCGAGACCGCGGCGCTGCATACCACCGTTGGACTGCGCCACCGCCGGATTCTGACCGAAGACAAAGTAGCCCTCTACCTCATGGCGCAGCATGGCCAGCAAGGTCTCATAGGTCGAGTGTGCTCCAGAGAGGCGCGGCATGAGGTTAAAGCCCCAGTCGTTCTCCTTGGTAGCAGCATCGCCCCAGTAGGACTTCATGAGCGAGACCGCGTAGTTCTCGCCCAATTGCCAGAAGCCCTTCTGGTCCGCCGCGCGGAAAGAATCCAGGTAATCCGCCCAGGTTTCCTGGTCCACATGCGGCATGGGCAGGTAGCCCGGAAGCGAGTTGAACAGGGTCGGGATATCCGTCGAACCCTGAATCGAAGCATGCCCGCGTAGCGCCATGATGCCGGAACCGGGGCGGCCCACGTTACCCATGAGCAGCTGCAGGATTGCCGCGGTGCGGATGAACTGTGCACCCAAAGTGTGCTGGGTAAAGCCCAGCGCGTAGGCGAAGCACGTCGTGCGCTCCGGGTTGGAATTCTGCGCAATGGAATCCGCCAAGTAGTAGAAGTCCTCCGGCGAAATACCGCAGGTCTCCTCCACCATCTCCGGGGTGTAGCGCGAGTAGTGGCGCTTGAGAATCTGGAAGACCGTGTTCGGGTCCTCCAGCGTCATGTCCTTCTCCACGTTCCACGAGGAGCCCTCGGGCTTTTGGACATATTGCCACGAGTCCGTGACATATTTGCCCTTCTCTGCGTCGTATCCGGAGAACAAGCCCTCCAAATCCTCGGTGTCCTGGAAATCCGGCGAAATAATCGACGCCGCGTTCGTGTAATTCACCACATAATCGTGGAAATACAGGTCATTATCCAACACGTACTTGATAATCGCGCCGAGCAGTACCACGTCCGTGCCACCGCGAATGCCGATGTGGCGGTTCGCAAAGGCAGACGTACGCGTATAACGCGGATCAACGTGAATAATCCGCGCGCCGCGCTTCTTGGCTTCAACGACCCATTGGAAACCCACTGGGTGGCATTCCGCCATGTTAGAACCCTCGATGACGATGCAGTCCGCATTCGCCATATCCTGCAGCGGTTGGGTTGCGCCGCCGCGGCCAAACGAAGTTCCTAGACTAGGAACGGTGGCGGAGTGTCATATGCGCGCCTGGTTTTCCACCTGAATGGCGCCGGTGGCAGTAAACAGCTTCTTAATGAGGTAGTTCTCCTCATTATCCAGCGTCGCACCGCCCAGCCCAGCGATACCCATCGTGCGGTTAAGGGGACGCCCCTGCTTATCGACGTCCTCCCAGTGCCTTGCGCGCGATTCCACGAAGCGGTCCGCGATCATGTTCATCGCGGTCTCTTCATCGAGCTCCTGCCATTCGGTGGCATAGGGTGCTCGGTACTTGATCGTGGTGACGCGAGTCGAGGAGTTAATGAGCTGCTCAGAGGCCGAGCCCTTAGGACACAGACGTCCGCGGGAAATTGGGGAGTCCGGATCGCCCTCGATTTGGATGACCTTGTCATCCTTGACATAGACGCGCTGGGAACAGCCCACCGCGCAATAGGGGCACACCGATTGCACCACGCGGTCCGCGTCTACGGTGCGTCCGCGCAGATCTTCGCTCTTAGCCGACTGCGTAGACACATCGCGACCGAAGGCATCCTTGTTCCGGATCTGGCGCACGACGGGCCAGTTCAGTGGACTAAATCGAGACATGCCCTCAAATCTACTTCCTTCTACGTCTATTTGCTAGACACCCTCTACAACGACAAAAAGGGCCTGAAGCCCTGAGGCTTCAAGCCCTTATCTTTATCCCGATTTACTTGCGGACGTCATTGATACCATCGGTATCAATCTGTTCCTTGCGCAGCTCTTCGGTGTGGGTCTCGGTGTCCTGGACGGCCTCCTTGGACAGGTTGACCTTCTCAACTGGCACGGTCTTCTTCTCTACGCTGACGCGCTCCTCATGCAGGGTGACAGAAGCCTCTTCGCTGGCGTTGTCGCCGATGGTGCCGGTGAAGTTAGCTGCGTCGGCCTCGGAGATCGGGGTGCGCTCGACGCGAACCTCTTCGCGCTCGACCGGAACCTCAACGGTCTCGGTGTCAGTCACGACGTACTTGCGCAGGCGCGCCTCGCCGGTAGCAACGCGCTCCTTATTCACATCGAGACGCTCCTCGGAGCGGATGAGCTCGCCATCGTTGTTGGTGACGTTGTGGTCAGCGGTAGCACCTGCAGTCGTGTCGGTAGCAGCGGCGCGGTCGGTCTCAACACGGTCAGTGGTGACTGTCTCGTCCTTAGCGTGCGCACCTACGCCTGCACCCGCAACACCGGCGCCGGTGGCACCAGCACGCTCGTCACGGTAGGTGGTGACGTCCTGCGCGTTCTCCAAGTTGTAGTGCTTAAAGATGTCGGACTGAGCCTCCGGGGTCAGCGGCTTATCGGAGTCAAAGTCCGGAGCATCCTCAATACGGTCCTTGGAGAAGGCCAGCTTGAGGTCATCACCGTTGAAGTCGTGGCCACGGAGCGGAACCAGGCTGGAGTTCATACCGAAGAGACCGTGGTTGACCTCAACGAAGGTCGGCTGGCCAGTCTGCTCATCGACGAAGACCTCCTTGACGGAGCCAAGCTTCTCGCCGGCCTTGTCGTATGCGGTTGCATCGAAGAGATACTTGATGTTCTTGTCCATTGTTCTTTAAACCTTTCTATAATTGGTCTACCTGTCGCCAGCAAATACGTCCAACCAATCACCACCCCCAAAGCTTAAGATTAAAGGGGTGGCGATTTGCTTTTTCGCTTGCTCCGCGCTCCACAATACGGACAAATCAACAACGCGCCACCGTTGCGCCCCGAATTGACCAGTTTCCACACCCTTATCGCAGGTCATACGACTTATAACGATTAAATAACGCAATCATCCATGCATCATAATGACCTGTTTTCTCGCCCCCCTAATCCGAAGCGACGCAACAAAGCATCGCCACCCTACAGAGCAATCAGAAAACCTTTGTCCCCAACCTCTCGCAATAGTGTCCACTTTCCACGCAAGCCTTTACCCCCTCCACAGGAAATTCTAATAAAACACCAATAGCCCCAACACCGCCAGAACTCCATTAAAGGTCTATATCCTCACGTGCGCTTTTATCCCCCCTAGGTACCCTGAACATCATGAGCACGAATAAACACTTTGAACTCAAGGTCCCCGGCGGCAAGTTGCTCGTCGTTGACCTCGATTTAGACACCAACAACACCGTCACTGCCGCGAAGGTTTCCGGTGACTTCTTCCTCGAGCCTGAGGAGGCCTATGAGGCACTAGCCCCCGCCTTGGTCGGCACCACCACCGCCACCTCGACAGAAGAGATCCAGTCCCGCCTCGATGCAGCCCTTGCACGAATCGATTCACCCGTAGCTCTCCATGGCTTTGACACCCACCACCTTGCCGTCACCGTTAAGCGCGCGCTGTCTGGTGGCACCGATTTCACCGACCACCACTGGGAGATCCTGCGCCCAGGTGTTCTCCCCACGCCCGTAAATGTCGCACTTGACGAGGTTCTCCTCAACGAAGTTGCTGAAGGAAAGCGCGGGCCCACGCTCCGATTTTGGGAATGGGAAGATCGTGCCGTCGTATTCGGTTCCTACCAGTCCTATGCCAATGAGCTGGATCAGGAGGGCGTCGACAAGCACGGCATTGTTCCGGTGCGCCGAATCTCCGGCGGTGGCGCGATGTTCATGGAGGGTGGCAATTGCGTGACCTATTCCCTGTACGCCCCGGAGTCGCTCGTGGCCGGCTATTCCTACGAGGCCAGCTACGAATACCTGGACCAGTGGGTGCTCGCGGCGCTGAACAAGCTTGGCGTCAATGCATGGTACGTGCCGATTAATGACATCACCTCGGACGGCGGCAAGATTGGCGGCGCCGCCCAGAAGCGCCGTAAGGGCGCGGTACTGCATCACACCACGATGAGCTATGACATCGATGCGGACAAGATGATGGAGGTCTTGCGCATCGGCAAGGTCAAGGTCTCGTCCAAGGGTCTTGCCAGCGCAAAGAAGCGCGTCGACCCGCTCCGCCGCCAGACTGGCGTGCCCCGCGAGAAGATCATCGAGACCATGGCGCGCGAGTTCGCCACCCGCTATGGCGCCATCGACGCCGAGCTTTCCGACGACTCCCTCGCCGCCGCCCGCCACCTCGTCGACACCAAATTCCTCAACGATGAATGGACCAAGCGTATCCCATAATTTGCGGGGGAATTTCTGGGCAGCGTACGGTGTTATAAGTTCAAGTGAACCGATCGGTACGAGAGTACCGAACTAAATGGTCCATTTCTATACAACACTGTCTAGAAGGAAAATCTCGTGTCAGACACTTCCTCTCGTGCATCCTCGCGCACGCTGCCCTCTTGGGCCACCGGCTTTGGCGCCCAAGTTATCGCCGGTCTCATCATCGGCCTCATTCTCGGTTTTATCGCTTCCGGCATGGAGTCCGAGTGGCTCTCCGATACCCTGTCCGGCGTCGGCGGCGCCTACGTCCAATTGCTCAAGGTGATGGTCCCGCCGCTCATCTTCGCGGCCGTCGTTACCTCGGTTGCCAACCTGCGCAAGGTGGCTAATGCAGCCTCGCTGGCGATCTCCACTCTGGTCTGGTTTGCCATTACGGCGTTCTTCTCCGTGCTTGCCGGCATTCTGGTCGCCCTAGTAATGAAGCCGGGAGTAGGCACAACTGTCGATGCTTCCACCGCCGCCGACCCATCCCACATCGGCTCCTGGACCGCTTTCCTCCAGCAACTTGTCCCCGCCAACTTCTTCGGGCTCACCGCTTCGCTGAGCGACGGTGAAATCTCCCTCAGCTTCGGTGCCCTTCAGCTCCTTGTCATTTCCCTCGTGCTGGGAATCGCCGCCGTCAAGGCTGGCAAAGCCGCCGATCCCTTCCTGCGCTTCACCGAATCCTTCCTCAAGGTCATCCAGGTGGTCCTCTGGTGGATCATCCGCCTTGCCCCGATTGGCACCGCCGCTCTTATCGGCAAAGCCGTGGCCACCTATGGTTGGGATGCGCTTAGCTCCTTGGGCAAGTTCGTCCTCGCTATGTATGTGGGCCTTGCACTCGTAATTTTCGTGGTCTACCCCGCCGTGCTCGCATTCAACCGGATCCCGGTAGTTGGCTTCTACAAGCGAGTCTGGCCCGTCTTCTCCCTTGGCTTCGTCACCCGCTCCTCCATGGGCGTCATGCCAGTTACCCAGCGCTTTACGGAAAAGGCCATGGGCGTGCCCCGAGAATACGCCTCCTTCGCCATCCCGCTGGGCGCTACCACCAAGATGGACGGCTGCGCCTCCGTCTACCCGGCCATCGCCGCCATCTTCATTGCACAGTTCTACGGCGTTGATCTCTCCTTCACCCAGTACCTGCTCATCATCTTCGTTTCCGTCATTGGTTCCGCAGCAACCGCCGGCACGACCGGCGCTACCGTCATGCTGACGCTGACGCTCTCCACGTTGGGTCTTCCGCTCGCCGGCGTGGGCCTCTTGCTGGCCATCGAACCCATCATTGATATGGGACGCACCGCCGTCAACGTCACCGGCCAATCACTGTGTGCCACCATCGTGGCCAAGCGCGCCGGCATTCAAGACGAAGCCGTCTGGGATGCTGCTGGTAACGGAGTCTCACACATAATGAACGAGGACCAAGACGCAGACGAGCCCGAGACACAGCCGGTCAACACGACTGCATAACTCTTCCTGCCCCTCCCCAAGCCTTCCTAACACGCAAGAGCCGTGTAGGAAGGCTTCGGTATTTCTGCCCAAGCGACGGGCTTTACCCGTCGTTCTTTTCGACGGTGTCAGTGTAGAGCTCGGCACTTGGAGCTATGGGGTCGTCGTTCTTTCCGACGGTGGGTGTGTTCTTGGGTTCTTTCCCTTCCGACTGTTTGGAGTGGTGTCGCCGTTTGATTCGACGAGGGCTAGGCCCCTGTTC
>NZ_KV806838.1:43077-43463 GCF_001811845.1 Corynebacterium sp. HMSC062E11 | reverse complement strand
TAGCCAAACCAGGCGTGCGCATCACCTACCGCACGCAAGGCCCTAACACCCTTTCCATTACCGATGACGCCACCACGATTGCCAACATGCGCGGCGTCTTAGAATCCACCAACACCGACCTGCTTCAAGCAGCCAACGACGTCTTCTTCAAAGAAGGCACCGGTTCCAAACCCGCGGTGCGCACCCAAGTCATCGTCACCCTGAACGAGCTCGACCAGATCATAAACGGCGACGGGGACGAAATAGAGCTCAACTTGACTAACGGTGGGCGCATGACCGGGGCGGAATTCCTCACCCACAAATTCGCCGAAATAGGCTATGCCACCATCGTCCACCCCATTGAAGGACCCATCAACACCTGGCGGCTAGAGCGTGGAGCAAACTTC
>NZ_KV806838.1:0-42977 GCF_001811845.1 Corynebacterium sp. HMSC062E11 | reverse complement strand
GGAGCAAACTTCAAACAACGCCTTACCCTGCACGCTGAATTCCACACATGTGCAAGACCAGGCTGTAACAAGCCGGCTGATTACTGCCAAGTCCATCACCTCATCCCCTGGCAGGCAGGCGGCTACACCAACATCAAGAACCTGACCTTCCTGTGCGCCTACCACAACGGTATTAACGATGATGACCCGCAAAGGCCTACCGGCCGCGGCTACATGTACCGGCTCAACACCGGGGTCAGCTTCATCCCACCCTGGGGCACACCAATCACCGCAATGCCCGAATACCAAGAAGCAGTAGCCAGACTCAACGCCGAACAAGCAGGACAACCACCAGAGGAACCACCCGACTGCAGCTAACACCCACAACCACCACACGCAGCAACAGCAGAAAGGACACCGCCAGCCACCGATCCCGCCAACCCAAAGATGGTTGACGGGCAGATCGGTGATCCTTGATAACACTTCAAATACCGGCAGGAACAACGTGCATTTAAGCCCTTAAAGAACGAGACCCACCAACCGGATGAGGGTTGACGGGCCACTTGGGGTGGGTGAAGCGTCGTCAAGCGCGTGCGGCGCCGAAGATAGCTAGGCATTCACCGACGAACCACCCAGAGCCGAGTCAAGGATTCCCGCACCCACGAGATAGTTGGCCAAATCATTCAAGTCCGCTTCGTCCCCGTTGGAATCATAGCCGTCCATGACGTACTCGATAACCGCATTGCCATCCTCAAGCACTTCAGCAATCACGTACTCATCTTCCTCACTAAAAGCGCCAATCTGGGAGCCGCGGGCCGAGGTGAAGTCCTCGACGGTGCCGGCGAGCCCAACGCTTTCAGTATCGCGTATAGCATCCTTGTTCTCTGTGTACTGAGCCACGAATTCTCTGTCCGGACCATAGATGCAAGAAATCGTCGGAACCCACTGAACATCTAGGCCCAGATAGTCCGCCTGCCCGAAGAATGACGTGTCCTCATAGCACTCGTCCGAAAGGTCAATGAGCGGAGCGGGCACCGGGGCAGAAACCTCGGAGGCGCGGATCCTGTCAACCTCATCGGAGTCATATGTGCTGTTCCAATAGGCATTGTCGGAAGCACTTACGTCTTGTGGCGCATCATCAAAATCGGCAGCAACATCTTTGAAGAAAGAAACTGCAGCAAAAATAGCGACGCCTGCGATGATGGCGAATACAAGAACTACCGCCAGAACGATCCACAATGCTGTCTTCGAGCTGGGCCTCTTTTCGGGCGGCTGTGGCATCGCCGGGCCACCGACGTGAGATCCTTGATTTTGATTGATAAAGCCAGGCGGTGCTTGGTTGTGCTGCGGGTTCTGGCCAAATCCACGGGGCGGCTGTTGCGGGCTACCGAAAGGGTTCGTCATGCCGATCAATTTAGCAGAGACCTACATCACATTACTGCCAACAGTGCAGGATGCTAGGCCCATTCCCCGCACTGGCTTTTCTATCTGGCAGCGAAGCAAACTAGACTTCCACCCGATGAATACTTTCGCCGAACTCGGCCTCCCCCGCGATGTTGTCCGCGTCCTTGACAAACAGGGCATCACGACCCCCTTCCCTATCCAAGAAGCCGCGATTCCCGACGCCCTCGCCGGCAAGGACGTCCTCGGTCGCGGCCCCACGGGCTCGGGGAAAACCTTCACGTTCGGCCTTCCCATGCTCACTCGACTTGCCGAATCCGGTGTCTCGCGCCCTGCGCACCCACGCGGTCTCGTGTTGGCGCCAACGCGTGAGCTGGCAACGCAGATCCAACAACGCTTGGAAGAACCCGCAGCCGCGCTGGGGCTGCGGGTGTTGGCGGTTGTCGGTGGTGTCAACATCAACAACCACATTCGCTCATTAGCACGCCCGGTTGACCTACTTGTTGCTACGCCGGGCCGCGCACAGGATCTCATCAACCAAGGCAAGCTTTTCTTCGACCAGATCACCATCACTGCGCTCGACGAGGCCGACCAGATGGCGGACATGGGCTTCCTTCCCCAGGTACGCAAACTGCTCAAACTCACCCCACCAGACGGCCAACGCTTACTCTTCTCCGCCACCCTCGACGGTGAGGTCAACAAGTTGGTTGAGCAGTTCATGCACGACCCCGTAACCCACTCCACAGCCCCCGTCGAGGCCGCCGTGGACACGATGGAGCACCACCTCATTTTCATCGGCACGCGCGAGGCACGCAACGACGTCGTCCTGCGGCTCGGTGCGCGCAAGGGAAAGACCATCATGTTCATGCGGACCAAGCACGGAGTCGACAGGCAGGCGAAGAAGCTGCGCAGAGTCGGTATTAACGCACTGCCGCTTCACGGCGATAAGGGCCAAGGTTCACGTACCAAGGCAATTGAGGGCTTCGCCGACGGAAGCGTACCCGTGCTCGTCGCCACGGACATCGCCGCACGCGGTATCGACATTGCGGATGTCTCCCTCGTCGTCCACGTAGATCCACCCGCCGAGCACAAGGCTTACCTACACCGTTCCGGCCGCACCGCCCGCGGCGGTGAGTCAGGCACCGTCGTCACACTCGTTACCGACGAGCAGCGCGGAGAGGTGGCCAAGCTCATTGCAAAGGCCGGAGTGGACCACACCGACCTCGACATCAGTGACCGCGCCAACCCCGCCAGCAGCCCCGAACTTGCCCAGATGACCGGTGCGCGCAAGCCGAAGGGCGAGCCGCTCGGGCCACCGAACCAACAGCAGCCTAAGCAGGAAGCACCGGGGCACCGCCGCCGCGGCCGTAACAACCGCCGCCGTCGAGGCAGTGCTGGACAACGATGATTCTCGCGCCCAAGGATTGGCAAGCCCGGATGCGACAGCACGAGGAGGAAGCAAATGAGTTCCTCGCTCGCTATCGCCACCCAGGCTCGTATCACCCTGTCTACGACTTCCTTTTCGAGTACTACCCCGTCCGCCCCTCTCATCTGCGCCGTTGGCACCCAGGCGTAGGGGTCACCCTGGAAGGGAACGCTCCGCACAGCGAATGGCGCTACTACCGCCGCACTGCCGAGGGCATCACGATGGACACCGAGGCCTTCCTCGAACGCCGCGGCGGAACCGTGCGCTACATCCTGGAACTTCTGGAAAAGACGGCGCACAATCCCACCCAATTTGATTGTTTTGGCCTGCATGAATGGGCCATTGTGTACCACACCGATTCCCCTCGCCATGACCTGCCGTTGCGGTTGGGAGCGGAAGGGACGAACGCAGTCGTCGACAAGCACCGCATCAAATGCACGCACTACGATGCCTTCCGTTTCTTTACTGAGCCCGCCCGCCCGCTTAACCTCACGGTGCTGACCCGTGAGGACCAACCGGACAACGACCAGGCTGGCTGCGTCCATGCGACTATGGATTTATATAAATGGGCGTGGAAATTGGGCCCGTTGGTGCCAGGTGACTTGTTCCTCGATACCTTCCGGTTGGCGGTGGCCGCGCGCACGCTCGACATGGAGGCCTCGCCATATGACTGCCGCGAGTGGGGCTTTGGGGTCGTCCCCATCGAAACGCCAGAGGGAAAGTCGGAGTATGTGCGGCGCCAACGCGCGCTTGCCGACGCCTCCGAGCCACTCCGCGCGCGGCTTGTCTCCCAAATTAGAGCAGCACTGAGCGCTACAATGAGAGACCATTGATGTGACCCGTCGGGGCGCCCTCTACTGCCCCGAGACCCCAGCGCGGAAGGAAAAAGATGGCCCGGCACTCGGATGGAAAGAATAACTATGCAATCGCACCGTGGGTCATCATCGTGGCCGTCCTCGCGGTTTTGGCGTTGGTTATCGGCGCATTCTTCCTCTTCCGCGGAGGGGAATCCGATTCGAGCGAGCCAGTAGCGGCGGATAAAACCACTGAGTCATCGGCCGTACAGAAACCAACAAGTGTAAGCGCTAGCACTACGTCTGCATCGACCACGCCCTCGAAGTCAGTACAGCCGTCCGAATCGGTATCAGCCACGCCCAGCACTGAAAACAAGGAAGATCAAGGGGTGGCGCCGAATACGTTGTTCCTTCTTGATACCTCCGACAACCTTGCGCCGTACTTCGATGAGGTAACCGAGGGCGTGGCGGAGGCGGCGTCGGCAGTCGGCGCGGAGGGAAGCCAGGTGGCTCTCTGGAACTATTCCTCACCCATTTCAGCCACGGCCACCGTGGGCTTCCGTCAGAATGTAGCCTATGGCGACGCCGAGAACGTGGCCTTCGCAGTACGGCAATTCGGCACTGGTGGCGTTCCTCAAACTCGCAGCGCCGTGGTCGCGGCACTGAATAACGCCACGGACCAAAAGGCAGAAACGGGCAAAGACGCCCGCGTCGTGCTCGTTACTACTGGGACCCAACAAGATATGGATGACGCAAGCTTTACAGAGGCAGTCAAAGCCGCGCGCGGTCAGGGCGTTAGCTTGAGCGTGGTGCATATCGGTGAAGGTGAAAAGGACGCCGAGCTCGAAAAGCTCGCTGACTCCTACAAGACCATCTCGGACCCTTCAAATGCCCAAGAGGACAAAAAGGCCATCGCCAACGCCGCCGGGGCACGATAACCGGGACACTTCAGGCGCATCGACGCCGCACATCAAAAAAGCCGCCGCTTCCTCTAGAGCACTGACGTGAGCTGCAGTGACTAAGAGGAGCGGCGGCGGATGGCTTCCTTAGGAGGTTTTGAGCTTGCGCCGAGCAGCCAGTTCGTCGAGGCCAAATACAACGTCGACTTCTTCGTCCTCCACAACGCGCTCGGCCGGGAAGGAAGTGATGGTTCCGGAAAGCTCCTTCAGGATGCCTGGGACAGCGATGCCAAACACGCCCTGTCCACCGGCAAGAAGGTCGATGACTTCGTCGTTCGAGCGGCACTCATAAACCGTGGTGCCGTCGGAGACGAGGGTGAGCTCAGCAAGATCATTAACTCCGCGATCCCTCAGGGATTCCACCGCGAGGCGAATATTCTGCAAAGAAATGCCGGTGTCCAAAAGGCGCTTGACAATCTTGAGAACCAGCACGTCCTTAAAGGAGTACAGGCGCTGGGAACCAGAGCCGCGAGCAGTGCGAATCGAGGGCTTCACCAGGTCCGTGCGCGCCCAGTAGTCCAACTGGCGGTAGGTAATGCCGGCTACCTGACAAGCGATGGGCACGCGGTAGCCCAGCTCCTCGTCGGGCCCGACATCAAAAAGGGATTCCTGAACGTAGTCGTTGGCTGCGAAATCTTCGAGCGGCAGTGCGCTGGACTCGGGACGGTTATTCTTACTGCTCACGTAATTACTCCAGTGATACTTGAGGGGAGTTCTATTTTTCTATTAAAGGGCACGTCAGCGACCGCGTCAAGAGTCGTCCTCCGTGAACCTCTAGTAGAACTTTAGACTTTTTGAGTCACTTTGTCATCATTAGTCACACGCGTGTCATTAAAAAATTCAGTGGTAGCACGACTAAAGCGACGCCACAGAGGGCGCCGCTTCTAATGTCTAGCTGGGATCAGGGCTTAGGGCTGAATTATGTGGAAGGGAGCTTAAACTCCCCTTTTACTCCTCTTCACCATCTTTGCCGCCGAGCAAATCTTCCTCGGAGATTCCGGAATCACGCATCATCTGCTCGAAGTCATCGTCCTCCAGCGCGCTTTGCTGGGAATGGCGCTCCTTAAACTCGCGCATGCGCTTCTCCGGGAACGTCTCCAGGGATTCTGCCTCGCGTTCTAGGCCGTAATATTCTTTAAGGTCCTCATCGCTAATGTAAATGGCTACCTCGTCGAGCACATCCTTCTCAAAATGAATGGGCAACCCATAGTGATCTGCGAGGACAAGAGCGTCGCACAAGCGGGCATCGTGCTCTTCGCCGGTACCATCCAGGAGATCAACCATGAAAACGCCCTTACGGTACTCGGACACGCAAATATGCTCGATGCCATCTAGCTGATCCGCAAAGGCGATGAGCAGTTCATACGTGCTTGGGCGCGCATTAAAGTGCCGCTCAAGTACTTGGAGGACACGCGCGCCGTCGATGGGTGAGACCCAGACCGGCACGTGCCGGTCCGCCTCCGCCCAATAGAAAAGAGCACATAGGTTATTTTCGGGGCCAACGGGGTGGATACCTAGAAATTTCAATACTTCAGTGTTCATGGAATCCACTTTTACACACATTCCTTGCACATGGTTGTCGGGCCGGTTAAGTGGCGTAGAAAAGTCGGCGCCAAACTTACGGAAATAAAAGCCCGTATGGTTTAAGGGCGGAATTCGTCACGAAGCTCGGTCTTGACCAACGTCCCGTGAAGCGACAGAACAAGGGCCGCCATCTGCTGAGAAAGCTCCTCGGCCTGTTGCGGGGCAGTATCAGACTTCGAATGCGCCACCGGCGTTGCCACCTGCGAAATCATGTCCGCCTGGCGGCGGGCAGCATTGCGCAGCGACTTCAACTGTCGCGCCTCAAACCCGAAGGATTCCAGCGCCACGGCCGCGGCCACGATGGACACGTCATCCGTATCAAAGAAGCCCGCCGGATCCGGCTTAATCAGTCCCACAGAAACCAGCTTGGCGATGTTTTCCTGCGTAGTGCCTGCTTGGTCGGCCACATCGGCGTCGGTAAGCCGAGTGACCACCGGCGCGCGCAGCTGCTCGGCGCTGATGAGGGCCTCGGCCTGGGAGGACACGATGGCGGTAACTTGCCCCGAATCCATCGCGTCTAGCTGTTCCCGAATAACCTTGAGCGGCGTATAGTGATCGCGCTGCGCGGTCAGAATATAGCGAAGACGATCAAGGTCCTTCTGGTAGTAGCGGCGGTAGCCCTTCGCGGTGCGCTCTGGAGTAATCAGCCCCTCAGATTCCAAGAAGCGAATCTTCGACACCGTCACATCCGGAAATTGCTTCTGCACGTGCTTCAGCGTTACGCCAATAGACATGGGCTTCTGCTTAGCAGGCTTGGTCTTCTTGACCACGGAAGACGCTGCTGCGGCAGCGGCGGTGGACTTCTGTGCGCTCACGATAGGACTACTACTGCTTTCTTCACGATTTCACTATGACAAAAGGGGAGCTCAGGTGGAAGCTTCCCCCGGCCTTCTCCCCTAGTTCTTTAGGACAGGCACTGCCTTATTTCGGGGCAATGAATACCAAGCGGAATTTACCAATCTGGATTTCATCGCCCACTTCGAGTACCTGAGCATTGCGCGGCTCGCGGTTCACGTAGGTTCCGTTGAGCGATCCGACATCGACTACCTCAAACTGACCGTCCTTCGCGCGGAACTCCGCGTGGCGACGAGACACGGTGACGTCATCGAGGAAGATATCAGCCTCTGGATGGCGGCCGGCGGTGGTGGTCGGCTGATCAAGCAGGAAGCGAGCGCCTGCATTGGGACCGCGCTTGACGACGAGCAGTGCCTGGCCCTCAGCCAAGTTCTCAGCTCCAGCAACGGAGGCGTCAGAACCCGCCGCGGTGCCGTTTTCCATCTCCTTGAGAAGATCTGCGCGGAAGACAGAAGTAGTTTCTGCCTGCGGTTCCGGCGTTCCGGTATTCTCGCTCATTTTTACCTCCGAAGGGTCGGATCAATGTTGACTCATTCCATATTAGCGACTCCGCCGCCCGCGCGAGTCGCCTCTCCGCAATTTACATCAACGGAAAATGTTTCCTATGCCCTTGAGCACGGAGTTTCCGCCCCCTGATAGTGGGTTATCGGAGACCATATAAGTCCACGTTGCGCTCGGGCGGGACAGGCCGTGATCCTCTAGATGGGCGCCATCTGAATCGATAAGCACGGTTTTAAAAGTATCAACGGCGTCATTAACCGCGCGCTGCGCTAGGTCTTTAAACTCGCGCACCGCGATGCGGTGGTATTCGTCGATTGGCGTCTCGCGGGCGATGGCACGTAGGTGGATAGATTCCCGCACATCATCCATCAACTCCAGGTGGTCGGCCCACGCTTGGTCGAGGTGGAAGAGCATAATCTCACGGGCCGCCCGCTCACGGGCTTCAGCGGGGACATCACGAAGCTCAGCGGCACGCTCCGGTGCCCGCTCAGCCAGCTCTTGCCAGGCTTGGTCGGTATCGAGCAGCTTGGCTCGCCGCTCATCAATGATGATGCGCTGATCTGCGAGTAGGTGGTTGTACTTCCAGGTCTGCGCGTGAATCTCCAGAAGTTGCCCCTCGGTCACGCGCTGACAGTGCGCAATGAAATCACGAACCCTTTTGGATTCGATGAGCCCGTCGGCATCGGGGCGGGCGGACAAGGATTCATCTTCCCCACCCTGCTTAACCACGTCATCTTCTAAGGAAACGAAGAAGATGGACTTGCCCGGATCTCCCTGGCGGCCAGCGCGACCGCGCAACTGGTTATCCAGACGCGAGGAACGGTGCCGCGAGGTGCCGAGCACCGCCAGACCACCCTTCTCGACGACGGCATCGCGGTCTGACTCATCAGCGCCACCCAGCTTAATATCCGTGCCGCGGCCCGCCATCTGGGTGGAAACGGTGACACGGCCGACGTCGCCAGCCTCCGCCACAATGCGCGCCTCGTCCTCGTCATTCTTCGCATTAAGGACGTTTACCTCGATCCCCCGTTCGCGTAACGCAGCGGCGAGATCTTCGGATTCGGCGACGTCGTGGGTGCCCACCAAAACTGGTTGGCCGGTGCTGTTGATCGCGACGATTTCGTTCACGATGGCGCGGGACTTCTCATCCACCGAGGCATAGATGCGATCCGCCTCATCGAAGCGCTGCAGTTCCTTGTTTCTATCGATGACCGATACGTGGAGGTTATAGAACTGCCGTAGCTGATCGGTCGCCTCCACAGCGGTACCGGTCATCCCGCACACCAACGGGTAACGGCGCATGAGTTCCTGGAGCGTAATGGTGTCGAGGATGCGCCCTCCTTCCGATACCTCCAAGCCTTCCTTGGCCTCCACTGCGGCCTGCAGGCCATCGGGCCAGCGCTGCAGTTCGGCAACGCGGCCGCGGGAGGCGTCGATAAGCTGCAGCTTTCCGTCCGTAATGATGTAGTGAATGTCACGTATGAGCAGCGCCTTCGCGTGCAGCGCCAAGTTCACCTTGACCAGTACGGAGCCGATATTCTCCTCGGAGTAGAGCGAATCAATGCCCAATTCGCGCTCGACTCGCGCCGCTCCATCGTCGGTCAGCGCCACCGTACGCCCATCCTCCGCGATGACATAGTCCTGATCCTCACGCAGGCGCGAAACCACGTTGGTGATGTGGCCTGTGGACTCCTCACCCGGGCGGTTTCCGGCGAGGACGAGGGGAACGAGGGCTTCGTCGACAAGCACGGAGTCCGCCTCATCCACCAACGCAACATCTGCGCGCGCCTGTACCGTCTGCTCGCGGGAGGTGATCTGGTTATCCCGCAGAACGTCGAATCCCAGCTCGTTGACGGGGGCATAGATGATATCGCTCAGGTAGGCCGTGCGACGCTCCTCTGGGCCTAGCTTCTCGGTGACCGAGGCCACCGTGAGGCCGAAGAACTCCACGAGCGAGCGCATCCACTCGGCATCGCGCGCCGCGAGATAGTTATTGACCGTCACCAGGTGGACGCGTTTTCCGGTCAGCGCAAAACCAGTCGCGGCCATTGCGCCCACCAGGGTTTTTCCCTCACCGGTGGCCATCTGGATGACATCACCCTCAAGCAAGCGGAGAACGGCTTGGGACTGGACATTAAATGGGCGCATGCCGAGCTTGCGTTCGCTGGCCACGGCCAGAGCAGCGAGGAAACGCGACTTATCCGCAATCTTGCCATCCTTCACGCATTCCCGTGCGGTGGTGGCAACGTCTGCATCCGATAAGTTGGCAATTTCTTCCACCGCCGAGTCCGCAGCCGTGACGACGGCTTTCGATTTCTTATTGTTGCGCTCGGACTGTGCGCCCATTGCCTTCCAGAACCAATCGAATGCGCCCATGAGCACTCCTCCATCCTTGTGCGTCATACAGGTCTTCTATCGACTTTAGTCAACCCCGGTTCGCAGGCGTGCAGTTGCCCTTATATCCTTGTGGGCATGCAATCCGTGAACGTGTCGCTCCCCTCCAGCACCGGTACCACGATGGCCGGAACCATCGATTTCCCAGACTCCCCTCCGCAAGCCTTCGCCATCTTCGCGCACTGCTTTGCCGGCTCGCGCCATACACCCGGTGCCGCCCGCGTGAGCAAGCAGCTGACAAACTTTGGTATCGCCACCCTGCGCTTCGACTTCCCAGGCTTGGGACAGTCCGAGGGAAACTTCGCTGATACCTGTTTCAGCCAAAACGTTGCAGACATCCAGGCCGCCGCCGAGTGGCTGGCCCACAACTATTCTGCGCCGCAGCTCCTCATGGGTCACTCGCTGGGCGGCGCCGCAGCCCTAGCGGCGGCCAACGACATTCGTTCCCTCAAAGCCGTCGCCACCATCGGTGCCCCCTTCGATCCCGCACATTCAGTGCTGCATTACGCCGACAAGATTGGCGAGGTCGACGCCAATGGCGAGGTAGAGGTCACCTTGGGCGGCCGCGCGCTAACCATTTCGCGCCTTTTCCTCGAAGACCTTGCTGAGACCAACCCGGAGGAGTACCTTCCGCGCCTACGCAAGCCACTCATGGTGCTGCACTCCCCCATTGATCAGACCGTTGGCATCGACAATGCCCAGAACATTTTCCGCACCACGCGCTACCCCAAGTCCTTGGTGGCCTTGGACAAGGCTGATCACCTCGTCACCAAGCAAGGCGCGGCCGCACGCGCTGCCGACCTGATTGGCGCGTGGGCGGAGCAGTTCATCGTTCCGGAGAACCTTCCCGCGCCGGTCGCTGAGGACTCCGCAGTTGCAATCCCAGCTGTGGGCACGAGGATGGGCGTCGTAGTACGCCACAACGACCGTTCTGTGACCGCTGACCGCACGAAGAAAAGCGGCGGCAAGGGCCAAGGTTTTACCGCTGAAGGCCTCCTCATGTCCGCACTGGCTGTGGCAAGCACCCAGGCCATCAAGGCAGCGGGCAAGGCACAGAAGATCGACGCGAAGGCTCTCGAAGCTGTGTCCGTCAACATTACCCAAGAGTCCGAATCCCGATTTACACGTACGGTGACACTTCCTGCCTCCCTTAGCGCGGATCAACAACGCGCGCTTGGCGACGCCTCCGCATCCACCACCATCGACTCCCTCCTCGCCGTCGAGGTGACCACCACCGTGACAACCGCGGCACGATAGATTCACATGATTGTTCTCAACCCTCTTGATCCGGCTGCCCGCTGCCCCTGCGGATCCGGCTTGACGTTTGGCGAGTGCTGCTCGCGCTACCACGCCGGCACGCCCGCGCCCTCGGCCGAGGCGCTGATGCGCTCGCGGTTCAGTGCTTTCGTAACCGGCGACGAGGACTATTTGCTCCGTACCTGGGACCCAGAGACCCGCCCTGAGCGCCTCAACCTCGCAGATAACGGCATCCGCTTTTACCGCCTCGATATTATCGATACCGTCGCCGGCGGCCCCTTGGACGATACCGGCGTCGTTGAGTTCGAGGCCTTCTATAAGGGCGCCGCACAAGGCTCTCAGCGGGAACGCTCCTTTTTCCGCAGACAAGACGGGCAGTGGGTCTACTCCACCGGCGAGTTCTAGAGCCTTCAAAACACGCGTCAACCTGGGATTTGTCGAAGCGAATACCGCTGGTGTAATCTGTAGCAGTTGCACCAAATGGTGCGGCGGCGGACTATGGCGCAGTTTGGTAGCGCACTACACTGGGGGTGTAGGGGTCGCAGGTTCAAATCCTGTTAGTCCGACAGCATCCAGGCTGGTCAGAGCTTTTCTGACCAGCCTTTCTTTTTCGCCCAGTTTATTGGCGGCCCTGTTTAGCGGATCTACTTCTCTTGGCTAAGGACGTGGCCCAGGGCGTCGATAAGCGTGCGGTGAGAATCCGGAGATTGTTCATTGAGAAAGGCCTGCCATTCCCCGCTCGGCGCTAATGCTGCAAGCAGCAAACACAACTGAGCGCCGGCCTCATATGGCAATCGATTGCGCAGAAAGTCATTGTCGATCTGCCCGGACTCTAGGAACGGAACAACGTCGGTGAAACGCGCTTCCTTAGTGTTGTCGAAGTACATCGGGCCAAAGTCATACCCCACCGCACGTGAGGCCATTATCCCGAGGTAGGTAGCCGTGCCTTCCACGGTTTCCATCCAGCGTTCTTGGCTGACGTAGTCAGGATCTGCAGCTAGGCGTTCCTTTTCCAGAGCGAGCAATTCTGTGGCCAGTTCCCTCAGCCGAGCTTGGTCTGCACCCGCGTCGCGGACTGCATCGAGCAGCCGCATTCTCTCGTCGAGCAGCTCCACCCCATGCGGGGAGAGCTCGCCAAAGACACGCGAGTCCAAAGCCCACCGAGCTTGACCGTAGAAGTGGAAGGATTCATGCGCGAAGAAGGTAATGAAGTGTTCTGAGGAGAATTGTTTGTCAAAATTATCCTCGCCGAATTTGAGGTAGTAGACATCGCTCCCCTGGACCGTCGTGGTCTCGCCCACCGTGTTGAAGTTGCCGCCGGCAATCTTAATCGGCCACAGCCTCGGGTAGATCCGGTCCAACCGATAGACTTCGAGGCCGGCGGGGTTATCGCCCATGTCTACAGGGGCAGCGAAGGGCGAAGAGACTTCTTGGGAGGGGTTGATCAGGTAGGAAAAGTGGGTCTTCCTGCTGATTAGCAGCGTGGGGAACTCGGTAGCGGCCGCATTGAGCCAGGCCGCCGACTCCGGACGATCTGCGACGGCAGCGGCGTATTCCGAGTACTCCTCTAAGGCGCGCCGATCAATCGGGTCCAACTCTCCCACGGATATCCCTGCGGTATTACGCGCCACGTGTACGCTGCCGGCGATGATCACGACGACGAGCAGGATTACGCCGATTTCCCACCACCGGCGCGGCCGCCTCCGCGAGCTCTTCATAGTTGCGAGCTGAGATGATTTGCCCACCTACTTCACCTCCAATGGGTCGGCGGCACCGCGGACGGCGTGGCGCATGAAAAAGAAATTAGTGCTTAAAGGACTGTTGCAGTCACGCTTCCCACTCTATAGTCCGGTGTTTACGACCTACTCATCGCCTAGAACCGCCACAGGAATGCTGCTCTTATTGCGATAAACCATCTGGTCAACACCGCTGTGTTCGTTGTGCCAGCCCAACACAAGGGCAAACGCCATCACAGGCAGCTCTGAAATACGCACTCACGCTGCTATAAACAGCAAGCTTTGGCCCAATGCTGCGCTTGCCTACCCCTCAATCGCTCATGCAAACAGCCCCACTGCGGATGCAATGGGGCTGTTCTGTATTGCTCTGCCTGAGATTTCTCTGCTCAGGCTGGAACTACGAGTTGGTCTTAGCGGTTAGCGCGCCACGGAATGCCTTCCTTGGGCAGGTAGCCCAGCAGGTAGAGGTAATCAATAGCGCCGAAGATGGAAACGATTAGACCGCCACCGAGAATCGCTCCAAGGAATGAGTAACCAACAGCGGAGGACATATCAGCGTCTTCACCATCTTTACCATCTTTGCCGTCGACGCCATCGCGGCCGTTGATGCCATCCTTGCCGTCAAGCCCATCGCGGCCGTCGCGACCGTCACGGCCATCCTTGCCGTCGGCGCCGTCCTTGCCATCACGCCCATCGCGGCCGTCGCGACCGTCACGGCCGTCCTTGCCGTCGGCGCCGTCCTTGCCATCACGGCCATCGCGACCATCGCGGCCGTCCTCACCGTCGCGTCCATCGCGGCCATCCTTGCCGTCGGCACCGTCCTTGCCATCACGGCCAGGCTCCCCGTCTTCACCGTTATTATCCTCATCATCGGAATCTACAGGGGCCGAGGTAGTGGAAGCAGGCTCGGATTCCTCCGTCGGATCCTCAGGTTCGGCCGCCTCGGACTCAGTAGATTCAGGCGCAGTCGACTCTGCGGACTCAGAAGCCTCATCTGATGCGGAGGGTTCACTCGACTCGGAAGGCTCAGTGGACTCGGAGGGCTTCTCGGAATCAGAAGGCTCGGCGGACTCAGAAGGCTCAGAGGACTCGGTTGTCGAGGTGGAATCCGGCGCTTCGTCGCTGACCTGCTTGCCATTGAGCATGTCCGCACACTTCTGTCCAGCCGGTGCGTTAACCTCGGCCAACGCAGAAGCCGCGGTCGAGATACCAGACAGGGTGGACTCAATTTCCTTGCGCTGAGTATCGCTCAGCTTCAAGTCCTTAGCGGCACTAGCGCCCGGGAAAAGGCCAGCAATCGTAACGGCGGCATTAAAAACCTTCAATACGGTAGCCACTCCAGTACCGAAAGCACCATCAGCAAACTTGATGAGCCCAGAGACGGTCTTCTTCGCCGCATCCGGGTTCTTCAAATCGACATCAGCATCGGAGTTCTCGATCTTTGCGATAGCCATGCCCTGCGCACGTGCGAGGTCCCACGTGACATCCTTGTCTTTCTCGCCTTCACGGACCATTTCAGCGATCCGCTCCCACGAGCTTGCGCCAATCTTCTTGATGAAGTCCGACGGGACGAGATCGCCGACAACAGGAATAACTTCCCATACGGTCTGCAGCAGCTTGTTGCCGCCATCATAGAATGCACGAGCTAGGTCGAGCTTGCGCTCAAGAATCTCGCCTTCCTTACCAGGAGCATCAGAAATCTCACAGACCAGCTTGCCGTCCTTCTCGACGACCTTGATCGAAGCGTCAGCCGTCGATGCTTCAGTGCTCTTCAGCTCATCAAGCGTCGTCGGTTTGCTGTTTTCCGCGTCATAAAAGCTGATGTCGTTGTTGCGAGAGTCGCGGTCAAGCTCTTCAATCGCGTTATCACCAGCGTTGTCTTCATCAACCAGGTTGCCGTCTTCGTCGAAGGCAGTGCCGTTGACATCAAGAGTGCCAGTGCCATTCTCCTCGTGAACGAAGGAAGATTCTGCCGGTTCCTCTACCGCAATTGCCTGAGGAGCAACGATAACGGAAGAAAAGGTAGCCACTGCCGCTACAGTGGCGACAATGCGAGAGCGAGTAGGGCGCATAGTTAGTCTTTCTTAAACTGAAGTGAAAACCCGCTTAGCCTTATAAGGCTTGCGATTAAAGTTCGGACGTGGCCACCATACAACCTGCAGAGTATATTTTCTACACTTGAGCAACTACTTGCTACCCCCATTCAGAGACACCGGCCATCGACATCTTTGCAGTTCACGCCGTAAACATTAGTCGCTCCAGACCGATTTCTACCCCCTTCACGCAATGAATGCGCCCAGCCAAAGCCCACGTCCACACCACCCCGACAAGGTGCAGCCACCCTCAGATATTGACAAAAGAATCCCCACTTTCACTCTAAGAAAGTGGGGAGGAATATGATGCGAATCACTCTCAGTTGAGCATCCCGCACGCTCATTTCACTGAACTAGCCTGCCATGCCATTGAGGCTTCGCATGATGCCGCCGAGTTCGATATCCATATACTGAGTCAGAATTCCAAAAATAAAATCGGAATTATACCCACGCAATGGCCCGTTGGTGCTCAGCATGGCAAGACCGTGGGCGCCAGCCCACACTGAAATCACTAATGTAAAAAGAACCCATGGAGTGCGCGGCCCGTCCACCTCATCGATAGCCTCGCGTACGAGAGACATAATGAACCCAAAGGCTCGGCCGAACTCGCTGAAATCACGTTGAAGCTCGACCGCTTTATTCGCGTTTGGCAGGAAGTCATCCTCAAACGACATGGGCACGATCGGGCCGGATGCGATCTTAATGAGCGCCTCAAATCCTTGCGGGTCATGCAAAGCATGCGAGACATATCCATAGCCCGTAGCTTTAATCTTCGACACTGCGCTAGCGTCCTGCGGCAACGCGGCTACCTGACGGTAAATGAACTCATAGTTGATTTTGTCCAAATAGCGCTCCAAGAAACTCGCCAGCTCTTGGTCGCTTTCAATAAGGTGTTCAGCCTCTTGGACGCTAAGTCCTGCTCGTTTTGCGGCGCCACCGATATGCAAGCCAGTCACGCCGTGGTCTAGAGCCTCCTCAACGGCACCTCGGAGCAGAGCTCTCCGCTGCTCTTCTTCAGTCCCCCGCGGAAAGTTTTCTGCACTGATTAGGAGTGTTTCAGGCTGCTCCCCTGCCAGGCCGCAAGGTTCGGCGCGCTTGATACGCTCGCCCCTAAAAAAGGGATAAAGACCAACGCTCAGCGTATCCATGACAGCACTAAAGGTTTGCTTTTTCGCCGCTGGCGAGAGGTAGCGCAGAATCCCTTCGGCTGCAAGCTGTGTAACGCCGTGTAGGTGGGAGAATATCGACAGAGCGGAGAGCAGCGTCCCATAGGCATCGAGCTCCGTGCCGCCGGATTCTTTAATAGCGTCTTTAGTCAGGTCAAAAAGAATACGCATAATGGGGCAGGTGTCAGCCTCTCCATCACGGCTAGCAAAGTCCTCAGCCGTCAATCCCGTGCGGGGAGAAGCGTAGACAGCAGTAAAAGCCGCAAAAGAGGATGGGTCCTCGACCGCAAAAGAAAAGTAGGACAGCGCGGTAGCACGAAGCTTATCTACCGCGGTCGCATTTTCGGGCAATCCTTGTAGGTGCACATCAATAGTTGACGTCAGTGCATCATTGAGAGAGTGCTTAGTTGCCTCGACGAGTTCCGCTTCGGAAGCAAAAAGTGCCTGAGCTTCCGCAAGAGGCACATCAACCTGGTCAGCAACCTCCCGAAGGCGCACTTCATCGATGCCCGCCTTAGCAATGACCCGGCCAGCTTGCTCAATCAGAAGCTGCTTAAAGGGCTGGCTACTTTGTTCCACACCTACTGAAGTATTCACAGTGTTCAGCCTACCTAGGAAATGACCGATTTTATATTCATAAACACAACATAGGAGGATTTAAAGGTTTCTCTCAGATTCCTTTTCTCTATCAACTCGCCCATATTATGTCCCAGCCGAAACCAACATATACATTGCTACAAAACTTATACAGTCCTGCCCACATCGTGGACAGGACTTATAGAGCGAGCCTAGCGTGGCATTTCAGAGGCAGTGGGTTCTTACTCCTGCGACGTCAGGGTACCAGGCACACTGCCTCCGCCCTCAATTTTTAGGACTTAAGCGCCCTCGTTACCGATACGATCATCGAGCTGGTCGCGAGCAGAGTCAATCTTATCGGCCTTATCTTCGCCGAGCTTACCCTTAGCAAGATCAGCGCCCTTGTCCAGTGCGCTGTCCGAAACCTGCTCGCCCTTATCGGAGTTCAGCGCGTCCTTTGCCTTGTCAAAAATACCCATTCCTACAATCCTTTCGTTGCTTTTACTGTTTCTAACCGTGCTAGCTACCAACGTGTCAATACGCCTGCGGCTACAACCGATCAGTAGGCGTGAACCCCATCGATCGGCTCCGCACACTACGAACAAGTGCACTATCGACCGCGGCATTCACGTTGCGAGCCATCACGAGACTCCACCGTACCGACGCACCAGAGTCTTCGCCACACGAGTTATTAATCACCCTAGTTATGAGACGTACCGTTCCCACCCAAAGCAGCACTCTAAGAATTCTCAGGGTCGGCGCATCCGTTTACCCCCTCCACCTACCCCTTTTCGTTCAACAACTTGGTAAAAGCAGGCGCGCTTTCGTTAGCATTGCTGTGCACTCTAGGACACACTTCTTTGGCTGCGCTCCGCGCTCAGTTCTTTGCGCAATAATTAACGCACATACCCTCGTCCGTAGATCAATCGCCAAAGTACAAACCTGCCCACAATGCCTTCCCCTCATTCTGAGCCAACTCCCCGACCCGCTACACAACCTGATTCTTCGACGCCCTCTCATGGGCTAGAAATACCCACAAACGATGACTCAGCCTTTGGCTTAGTGTGGCCCGGAAAGAATGCTGCCGCTGCGCTTGCTGCCTCTCAAGCTGCGGGGAGGCAAACGTTGATAAGCGGCTCGGATTCCACCACCAATTCAGTCACCGTCGCCGATAATCTATCCGCGCTCAAGAGCTTTGTTGCCCGCGGTATGAAGGCCGACGTCATCTATATCGACCCGCCGTATAACACCGGCAAGGATTTTGTTTATCGCGACAACTTCCGCCAACGGCGAGAAATGCGCTCAGAGCACTTTGGTCAATGGCATGCCGAATGGCTTTCTATGATGCTTCCGCGACTGATCCTTGCGCGTGAAGTACTCGCAGACACAGGATCCATCGTGGTTTCGATCGGCGAATCAGAATGTGCCCATGTACGCCTACTCCTCAACGAGGTTTTCGGCGAGGATTGCTTTGCAAGCCAGCTCATTTGGAAAAAAGGCGGTACTGGAAAGAATGATTCAAGATATGCCGTCCAAGAGCACGAATATGTCCTTTGCTACGCTAAATCTCCGGAAAACTCCGGGTTCAATGTTGATCTAGGGGCGCAGACATCGACCCGCTACAACCATCGCGATGAGAAGGGTAACTATTCCCTCGTTCGCCTAGATTCCAAGACCTTGGGTTATCTACCAAGCCTCGACTTTCCCATCGTCGGTCCGAATGGTGATAAATACTGGCCTCATCAACCCGACGGGAAGTCGAAGGTCGCGCGCTGGCGTTGGGGGCGGGACAAAGTTGATAAGCACTATGACGACCTGGTTTTCAGACGCGGCTTTGTCTATACCAAAAACTATGAAAAGAAGGGTGCGCGCCCACGCTCCATACTGGACGGGGAACGATTCGGTGTAACCCGTACAGGCCGTCGTGACGCTGAAGAGGCACTCGGTGTTAAAGGCGTATTCGATTTTCCCAAACCAGTGCGGCTTATCAAGCACCTCATCGCAATCGCCGGCGGCCCCAACGCGGTAGTCCTCGACTTTTTTGCTGGCTCTGGCACCACCGCGCAGGCCGTCGTCGAGCTCAATCGCGAGGATGGCGGCCAACGCTCCTTTCACCTCGTACAGATTCCGGCCCCCACGGAAACCACCAGTGCCGCGCACCAAGCTGGTTATAAAACGGTGGCAGATATCTGCTTAGCGCGGGTTCGCTCCCTCGGCATCCCCTTTAATCACTACACGCTGAGCGAGTAGTCCACGAAGGAATCAATCCTAGGCCACTCCGTGTTCCTCGGTGTCTGCAGGCCGGCCGGGGATACCGAAGAAGTCTAGTACCGCGTCGGTGGCAAAACCTTTACCCACCTCAGTTTTCGTAGCGTTGTTTCCACCAGGCCACACGTGGGATCCGCCTTCGATGCGAATGTGCTGCAGCGGTGCTTGGCAGGCAGTCCATGTCTCTCTGGTGGCACCGTTTGTGAGACGTACGGACTCAACGTCGCCACGACACTTGTTACGACGCTGATGCTGCCCGAGCACTTCTGCGACCGAAGCATAAGCAGTCTCGTGCCGCACGCCGCCCTCATAGTTGACAACGGGGTCTTTTGTACCGTGAATATCCAAACGGCCAACAGGCTTGTCTGAGCAATCCGTATGGATGCCTTCGTAATAAGCCGCCGATACAGTAGCTACCGAACGAAACGTCCCCGGCATACGGCAGGCTAAGAATGCCGCGAATCCTCCTCCATTGGACAGGCCCGCAGCGAAGATAGCGTTATCGTCTACCTCATAAGTCGCGCGCAGGCTGTCCACGATTGCTCGCACGAATTCTAGGTCTTCTTCCGCGCTGGTAGCAGCATAAGGTGCCGGAGCCCACGCCGCATTTTCCCCTGCAGGGTAGGCGACTATGGCGTCAGCCGCATCAAACTGGCTGTATTGCTCCATGTTTTCCGGAGAATCTGTATAACCGTGGAAGGACAACAGGACCGGCCAGGATCGATCTGCAGTGTAGTTTTCGGGCACGTGGAGGAGAAAACTACGTCCGGAGGCCAACTTCATTTTTTTCGTGTGCCCGGGGTCGGGGCCAACGAGCATAGGGGCGACGGGAAAACCGAGGTCACTTCTCCACTCTGCTGTTGATGGAGAAGTAGTCGTGTCTTCTTCAGGCGAGCTGCACGAGACCAGCGCCATGACGCAAGCTGCGGTTGAGATGATCCCAGCCAGCGTGCGCGAACACCGCAGCCATGCTGCAGAATCTTCACTCATCATTTGCCTCGCCACGCTCGCCCTCGGGAAAATATCCTCGTCCACCTTAAAACATCCCACCGACATCCACGAACCTGCAGCACCGCGGTAGATTTAGGAGCATCATGAGCCCAACTCCTTCCGAATCAACTGATTCCCCCAGCGCCTCATCCCCTTTCCCGGTTCCCGAGCATTACCCCAGCTATCGCCCGGCTTCGGGGAAAGAGGCACCGAGCTTCAACACAGTTCAGCAGCGTCTTCGTTCTGCCCAATCATTCAGTCACGGCGCCGACGCCTATCATGACGTGCGTCCTGGTTACCCGCAGGAGGTATCACGGCTCATTGCCTCCGCGCGGACTGTCCTCGATGTTGGCGCAGGCACCGGAAAGCTCACTGAATCACTAAGCAACCCCGTTGTCTACGCCAGCGATCCATCCCCTGACATGACCCGAGTCCTAAACCGCCTCGGGGTGCCGTGCTGGCGTGCAACTGCCGAGAACACTGCGCTTGCCGACGCCTCCCTCGACGCCCTCACCTGCGCGCAGACCTGGCATTGGGTTGACGTCCAACGAGCCTGTGCAGAATTTGACCGGGTTCTCCGCCCCAACGGAAAAGTCCTCTTGGTGTGGAACACTCTGGACGTCAATGCGGACCCGTGGGTCCTGCGTCTTTCCCGCATCATGCATTCCGGAGATGTCCACCGTCCCGGGTTCTATCCCGCTTTTTGTGAACCATGGACGCTTCGCCAAGAGCTCCGCTTGACGTGGGAACACGAGCTGAGCCCCGAAGGCCTTCATGCTCTTATGCATACTCGCTCATATTGGCTTCGCAATGGCCAAAAGATCCATGAACGCATGACACATAACCTCAACTGGTACCTCTTCGAACACATGGGCTTTCGCCCCGGCCAAGTCCTTCGCATTCCTTATCGGACGGATGCGTTCTTATTGGCCCGCGCTGGCGAGTAGCCAGCCCGCCCCAACCATGACAACTGTCACGTCTAATTGGTGACACCACGTCTACGCTGCACATATCTGCCCACCATAGCGTGAAGATATGAGCACAACACGCACTCTCCTACCAGTCATTGACGTCAATGGCGTCAGCAAGGTTTTTAATGCGGCCTCGCCCAATCCTGTACAAGCGCTTCACGACGTCTCCCTTTCCATTCATCGGGGCGAAATCGTTGGCCTGCTGGGAACGAACGGCGCCGGAAAAACGACGCTTATTGATCTCATCCTGGGCCTGACAACACCGACATCCGGCACTATCCAGGTGCTCGGAGAAAGCCCACAGACCGCTATTAAAAGCGGACGCATAGGAGCCGTCATGCAATCCGGCGGCCTTCTTCCTAACATCACCGTCAAGGAAACCCTCGAGCTCCTCGGCGCGGCCTTCCCATCTCACCGTGCGTTTGACGACATCATCGAGCGCGCAAATCTAGGAGATATCCTGTCGCGCCGCGTGAGCAAATGTTCCGGTGGTGAGCAACAACGCCTTCGCTTCGGACTGGCTCTCTTAGGAGATCCGCAAGTGCTGCTTCTCGACGAGCCAACTACGGGGATGGACGCCGGTGCCCGACACCACTTCTGGGAAACTATGCGCGAAGAGGCAGATGCCGGCCGCACCATCGTGCTCACCACCCATTACCTAGAAGAAGCCGAGACCTTTGCCCAGCGCATCATCATGCTCAACAAGGGCCACATTCAAGCCGATGGCTCGACAGAAGAGATCCGCAACTCCAACTCCACCCGCATCGTCCGGGCCACCTTTCCCGGCGAGGTACCACATGTGCTGACGGCCAACCTACTTCCCGGAGCTATCCACCAAGAGCAAACAGACACGGGGCTGGTCATCACTGCTCGAGACTCTGATGCGGTGGCACGCTACCTGCTTAACGAAACCACTGCTCGCGACATCACTATCACAGGACACAGCTTGGAGGATTCCTTCCTCGAGCTCTACAACGCTACATCCAGTAACACCACGCGATAAGGAGATTTCACATGAGCCCCCACACCGCTGCGCACCCTACTCTTCGCACCACCCTCAACTACGCTGCCCACGACTTAAAGCGGCTACGTCGCGACCTGCCTACGCTCTTTTTCAGCGTTGGCCTTCCAATCATCTTCTATATTCTCTTCGGCGCCATGCAAGAATACGGCCAAGTCGAGTTTAACGGCGGAAATGTTGCTGCCCTGGTGATGATCGGCATGGCGCTCTATGCCGGTGCTACAGGTGCTGTTGGCGCCGCCGGCTCCATGGTTGCAGAAAACCGTGCAGGATGGGGCCGGCAATTGGCGCTCACTCCCCTGCGCTCTTCCCAGCTAGGGATTTCCAATTTCCTCAATATCACGGTCCGCGCGATCTTACCGATCGCCGCTGTCTTCATTACCGGTGCACTCACCGCAGCAAGCATGCAACCGACCCAGTGGGCATTAGCATTTCTTGCTACCGTCGCCTGCGCTATCCCCTTCGGCTTCTACGGCATGGCCTGTGCCATGCTCTTTCCCTCAGAAAACACCGTCTCTATCACGACATCCACTATTGTCATTCTCGCCTTCGCCGGAAATGTTTTCATGCCGCTAAAAGAATCGCTACTCGTGGTCGGACGATTCACTCCGATGTACGGCGCACAGGCTCTTTCGCGTGGGCCTTTGTCTGAAGGCGCCCAAATGATCAATAGCGAGCAGCTCTTTATTGAAGACCCGCTATGGTACGCATGGGTTAATATCGCTGTATGGACAATGGTTTTCGTCGGGTTGTGCCTGATTCTTCACAAGCGCGACAAGAACCGAGCATGATGAGTAGCTTCAAGGTTCGCAATGCCGCTTTCGCAGCTATTTGGTTGATCTTTCTCCTGCTTGTCCTTCTCCAGGTCTTGTTCCTTCCCACTTATACGCCTGCTCAGCGGACCTGGGCTGTGGCCATCACTGTGCTTTTCTGTGTGGCCTATTTTCTCTCCTTTGGTTCTGTCGACTTCTTTCCGCGCGGCTGGACCTTGGATCAACGCGTCACCCTTCGGTGGGTTATCCTCGCGCTACTCGCCCTAGCATCTATTCCGGGATATGGTGCCTGGGCTGTCGCCTTCGTCCCATATCTCGGAGCGCTCGTAGCATATACACAACCGTTCAGGACTGCCGCGACGGTTATTATGCTCACCGGCATACTTGCTGGTATCCCCGCATGGATCTACGAGAATCCTCGCTTTATGGACCTCGCGATCATCCTCTTCGGCTGGCCGCTGCTCATCTTGGTCCTCGGAGCGTTGTCCCAGCGCGAGGACACTGAGACAGCTCTTCGCCATGATTTGGATCTGGCGCATCAACGCGAAGATATTGCCTCCGATATCCATGACCTTCTCGGCCACTCGCTTACTGCTATCAACCTCAAATCCGAAGTAGCCCGTCGGCTCATCGAACACGACCCCGCCAAGGCAGCTGCCGAGCTCGAGGAGATCAGCGCCCTGTCAAGGATGTCACTCGCCGAAGTCCGCTCGACTGTTACTCGTATGAAGAACCCCACCTTTGCCGGCGAGATTCACGCTGCGCGCCGAATCCTCGAAACCGCCGGAATACAAACTCACCTTCCGGATACCCTCACGCACCCACAGTCTCATGAAGATCTGTTCTCCTGGGCGTTACGGGAGCTTAGCACCAACGTCGTGCGACATTCTGGGGCTACCGAATGCTGGGTACTACTCACGGAGAACTCCCTCAAGGTTATGGACAACGGCTGTGGCTTCACAGAAGACGCTACGCGTGCACTTGCTTCCGGTCTCACGGGCCTCGCAGGTCTTCGCCGCCGGGCAGAAGCCGCCGGCGGTGAGGTCACAATCGAGCGCGCCGGCGGTTTGACCACAGTCCGCGTGACGCTCAAAGGACCTGATACGCAGGAGGTTAAGCAGTTTTGACGAACGCCATCCGGGTGCTCATTGCCGAGGACCAGTCTCTAGTTCGCGGCGCGCTGACCGCGCTCCTTAATACCGAGCCGGACATTGAAGTCGTTGCAGGCTGTGGCTCTGGGACAGAGGTCGCGGAGCTCGTCGCTAAGCACAGCGTTGACGTGGCTTTACTCGACATTGAGATGCCTGGTATGAACGGCATCGATGCTGCCGAGAGTATCGCCAGCACCGACTGCCGGAGCCTTATCGTCACCACATTTGGACGGTCCGGTTACGTCAAACGCGCTCTCGAAGCAGGTATAGATGGCTTTCTCGTCAAAGACACCCCTCCCGATGAACTCGCTGATGCCATCCGCCGTGTCCATTCGGGTTTGCGCGTTATCGATCCGCAGCTTGCTCAGGACATTCTCTTCGCCCCCGACAACCCACTGAGCGAACGAGAAATCGAGGTATGCCGCCTGTTAGTCCGTGGACTCGGCTCCGCTGATATCGCTTCGCAACTTCACCTCAGCGGCGGGACCGTGCGCAACCACGTCTCCGCCATCATGGCGAAGACGCGGGCTGGAAATCGCTTCGAGGCTGCTCGGCGGGCCGAAGCAAACGGGTGGATTTGAGGCCTCTTCGTGGTTCCGCCTTCAGCCCGCTAGCGGAGCTATCGGCGTTGGCGGCGCTCGCGCACGCGCACCGCGATGCGCACGGGCGAGCCGTGGAAACCGAAACGCTCACGGAATTTACGCTCTAGGTAGCGACGATAGCCAGCGTCCAAGAAGCCGGTTGTAAACAGCACGATGGTCGGTGGTTGCGTCGACGCCTGAGTGGCAAAGAGCACTCGCGGCAGGCGGTTATTATTCATCGGCGGTGGATTCGCGGCAATCGCGTCACGCATCCAATTGTTGAGCTGACCGGTGGACACGCGCTGATCCCAGCTTTCTAGGGCCTCGATCATGGCGGGCTCAAGCTTTTGCAGGGCGCGCCCGGTCTCAGCAGAGATATTCACACGGGTCACCCACGGCAGGTGGCGCAGGTTCTCATCAATTTCGCGCTCTAGGTAGTAGCGGCGATCCTCATCCACAAGGTCCCACTTGTTAAAGGCAATAACCAAGGCTTTTCCGGCCTCGAGAATCATGTTGAGGACGCGTTGGTCTTGCTCCGAGACTTCTTGGGAAGCGTCGATAAGCATGACGCACACCTCGGCCGCATCAATCACGCCGCGCGTGCGCAAGGAGGCGTAGTACTCGTGGCCCTGCGCGTTTTTAACCTTCTTGCGCAGACCTGCGGTATCAATGAACTTCCACAAACGTTGGTCTAGCTGCACCAGGGAATCAACTGGGTCGACCGTGGTGCCTGCAGCATTGTCTACCACGGAGCGCTCCTCCGCCGTCAGCTTGTTCAGCAAGGAGGACTTGCCCACGTTCGGCTTGCCCACCAACGCCACGCGGCGAGGACCGGAGGTAATCGAGGAATGACGCGGTTCTGCAGGGAACAAACGGAGAATCTCATCGAGGACGTCGGCACCGCCCCGACCATGCTGAGCGGATACTGGCCACGGATCGCCCAAACCAAGCGCGTAGAACTCGGCCATGTCTGCATACATGGTTTCCGAATCAAACTTGTTGGATACCAGGATGACTGGGACCTCGGAGCGCTGCAATTTCCGAGCCATAACCGCATCGGTCTCAGTGATGCCCACCTTGGTGTCCACCACGAATACGATGACGTCGGCAGTTTCCATCGCCTGCTCTGCCTGGCGGGCGATGGCGGCATGGATTCCCTTGACGTTCGGGTCCCAACCTCCGGTGTCCTGAACAAAGAAGCGCTGGCCATTCCACTCCGCTACATAAGACACGCGGTCACGGGTGACGCCCGGGTGGTCCCCTACAACAGCTTCACGGCGCCCAAGGAAGCGATTCACCAGAGAAGACTTGCCCACGTTCGGGCGGCCCACTACGGCCACCGTGCACAGGTTTTCCTCCGTATGGCCTTCACCGACACCAAAGGCGTGGGATAGGGCTTCCCATTCTTCCTCGCTCAGCGGAGCCTCATCGTCGAATTCGGTCTCATCCTCACCAAAATCGGCCTCGCTGAATTCAGACTCGTCGAATTCATAGTCAAAGTCTTCAGAGTCGAAATCCTTCGGAGCCCAGCCGCCGTGCGGATCGCGTACGACCTCTTCTTCAAGTTTTCCGGCCGGATAGTGAAATTCCGTCTCAAAGTCTTCCGGCTGCTGCGCCGGATCTACATCCGGATTCTGCGGTTCATTAGTCATGTCAGGCCTCCTGTGCAGCCGATTCTTTGACGACGGCAATGAGAGCGTCAAGGACCTCATCTCGGGTCATCTCGGACGTATCAACGAGTACCGCGTCCTCCGCCGGGCGCAGCGGCGATGTAGCGCGGGAAGAGTCGGCGGCGTCGCGCCGTTCGACGGCGGCAAGCACGGAGTCAAAATCCGAATCAATGCCGGCAGCCAGGTTTTGGTCATGACGGCGCTGTGCTCGGACCTCGGCGCTAGCCGTCATGAAAGCCTTCGCGGGGGCATCGGCAAGAACAACCGTGCCGATATCGCGCCCTTCAACTATCGCGCGGTGAGCCTGGGCGGCAAGCTTACGTTGCAGTTCAACGAGGTTTTGGCGTACTTCCGGAATGGCGGAAACTGCCGAGACATTGCGGGTGACCTCATCTTCTCGGATGACGCGGGAGACATCCTCGCCATCAAAGACGACCATGGTGGAATCTGGATCATCAGACACCTCGAGAGGCAGGTCAGCAGTCGTGGAAATCACCGCCTCAGTATCCGCTGGGTCCACACCCGCGCGCAGCACAGCAAGCGTTGCCACGCGGTACATTGCACCGGTATCGACGTACTTGGCGTCAAGCTTCTTGGCCAGTGCTCGGCACGTCGTGGACTTACCGGTTCCGGAGGGACCGTCAACAGCCAGAATGAGGCCTTGATTGGGCATATTTGAAATCATTACATCCCCACCGCCTTGTACAGGCTGGTCAGTTCGTTGGAGTTCAGTGCACGCAAGGAGCCGGGCTTCATATCACCCAACTGCACCGTGTGGAGTTTGGTGCGCACGAGACGCTGGACCGGATACCCGGCTTCTTTAAGCATGCGGCGCACGATGTGCTTCCGGCCTTCGTGCAACTCGACGCGCACCAGCGAATAGCCCTGGTTCTTGTCCACAATCTGCACATAGTCCGCCTGCGCAAGACCATCGTCCAATTCGATGCCTTCGCGCAGCTGACGAACGAGCTTCTTATCTGCTTCACCAAGGACAGTCGCGAGGTATGTTTTGGTCACCTCATACTTGGGATGCATGAGACGGTTGGCAAGTTCGCCGTCGTTAGTCAATAAGAGAAGGCCCTCGGTATCCGCATCGAGGCGTCCGACATGGAACAAGCGCTGGCCTGCTACCACGCGATCAGCCACGACATCTCCCACGCAAGGACGGCCCATGTCATCCGACATCGTGGACTGCATACCGCGCGGTTTGTTGAGCACGAAGTATTGGGTCTCCTCGTTGACGTTGATGCGTGTGCCATCGACGCGAATCACGTCCGTGTTGGGGTTAACACGAGTGCCCTGCTTGATGATGACCTGGCCGTTGACCTCAACGCGGCCCTCATCGATGAGGATCTCTGCATGGCGGCGCGAAGCAACGCCGGCCTTTGCCAAGACCTTTTGCAGGCGCTCGCCTTGGTTCTGGGAGCCCTTCTTATTTTTACCGTCTACCAGCCAGTCCGCGCCCAAGTCTCGGGCGATAGATTCTGCGGTGGCCTTCTTCTTTACATGCTGATGGCGGGCCGGCTTAGCGTTCGACACGATCATGTCGCTGTCACGCTTTTTCTTTTCCGGTGTGCCATCGCGGCGAGCGGGTGGAGTCACGGGAATGTGTCCTCTCAATAGTTCTTCAATTTGCGGCGCGCGGAAACGCGCCGATGTCCGGCCGCAATCCTACCGCAGACAGCGCCTTTATGAGTAGTCCTCGTCGATCTGCTCGATGTCTGGCAGCAGCGGAGCGAGATCCGGGAGGCGCTCGAGGGAATCAATACCGAGTAGCTCTAGGAAAAGCTCAGTAGTCTCATAGTGATGTGCGTTGCCAGCTGAGGGCTCTGGGCTCTCTATCTCCCGGATGAGCCCCCGCAACATGAGCGTACGAACTACTCCGTCGACGTTGACGCCGCGTACGCCAGCGACTTGGGCTCGGGTGACCGGTTGGCGGTATGCGATAACTGCCAAGGTCTCCAATGCCGCGCGGGAAAGCTTGGTTTGGGTGCCATCGAGAACAAACTGCTCGACGGCATCTGCGTTCTCTTTACGCGTATAAAAGCGCCAGCCCTCCGGTGTCTCACGCAGATCGATGCCGGAGCCGCGCTCGCTCAGCTCGCGCTCTAGTGCACGCAGAGTATCACTGACGACGGTGACCTCCGCATCCAGTACACGGGCCAGCTCCTCCACGCTGGCTGGGGAATCAATAACGAGGAGGATGGACTCCAGGCGTGAGCGCAACTGTGAAATAAGAGGCAAAGCTCCCTGTCGGCTCGGGGCTACGAGGTCGCTGGGGGCCAAGGATGACGTATCGTCCATGACTCGGTAGCCTACCCTAATCCCAGTTTGCCGCCGCGACGACGGCCGGGTCCACGTCGAGCCCGGTCCAGGACAATTCAAGTGGCCCCAAAGACTCTGGTTGGGAAGCATCAACCGCTTTGGCCTTGTAGAGCTCCAGCAACGCCAGGAAACGTCCGACGACCTCCATAGAGATGGTGCAGTCCCTGGTTAAGGCTTCGAAACTCATCCATTGCCCTGTGCCCAGCATCTTGAGCGTCGTGAGGATCTTTCCGGCTTGCTCCGGCACGGAGACAGCAACCTGGTGAATATGGCCTGTGGCAACCTCTTCCGGGGGTTTGGGCCGGAAGACACCAGCTGCGAGTTCGGCGAACGTGGCTGGAGTATGCCCAATCTTGACTGGCGGAAGAAGGTTGCTAAAGCGCTCCTCCATCGCCACCGCACGCGGATAACGCCGCTGGGCCGCGCGCTGCCATTGCGCGAACTGGTCGGCAACCTGCTTATAAGCCTTGTACTGCAGAAGGCGTGCAAAGAGGAGATCGCGAGTCTCCAGGAGCTCAAGATCTTCAAAGTCATCGACTTCGCCACGCGGCAATAATCGAGCGGCCTTCAAATCCAGAAGTGTTGCGGCGATAAGAAGGAACTCCGTGGTTTCATCCAAATCCGCGGTTGCCCCTAAAGCACGCGTATAGGCCACGAACTCCTCGGTAACTTCAGACAGCGCCACCTCCGTAACGTCCAGCTTCTTCGCCTGAATCAGCTGCAGCAGCAAGTCGAAAGGGCCCTCAAAATTGCCCAGGGCGATGCGAAAGCCGGTAATCTCCGGTTGGGTCATAATGAGCGACTAGCCGTTAGCTCGCTCGATGACCTCTTTAGCCAGGTCGCGGTACTGCTTGGCTGCCTGGGAGCTGGGAGCCCAGGTAGTAATGGGCTCGCCGGCTACCGACGTCTCTGGGAAACGAACAGTACGTGTAATCACCGTGTCAAAGACCTTGTCCCCGAAATACTCCACCACGCGGTCCATGACCTCCCGGGCGTGGCGGGTGCGGCGATCAAACATGGTAACCAGAATTCCCATGACCTCGAGATCGAAGTTAATGCGGTCCGCTACTTTCTCCACGGTATCGGTCAACAGCGCGAGGCCGCGCAGGGAAAAGAACTCGCACTCCATGGGGATGATAACTCCCTGCGAGCAGGCCAAAGCATTGACCGTGAGCAAGCCCAGTGAAGGCTGGCAGTCAATGATGATGAAGTCATAGTCCTTGCGTACCGGGCGAAGGGCACGAGCCAGGGTATGTTCGCGGCCAACTTCATTGACCATCTGGATCTCAGCGGCGGAGAGGTCGATGTTGGCGGGGACGAGGTCGAGCCCGGCCACACCGGTGTGCACGATAGCGGAATGCACTGAGACTTCGCTATCAAGCATGACGTCATAAATGGTGTCCTGGATCTGGTCGTGGGTCAGGCCTAGGCCGGCCGAAAGAGCACCCTGCGGGTCCAAGTCAACGAGGAGGACTTTACGCCCCAGCTCCGCCAAACACGCGCCCATGTTAATGGTGGACGTGGTTTTTCCGACGCCACCCTTCTGGTTACACATGGAAATAATCGTGGCGGGACCATGCTTTTCCAATGGCTCCGGTTCCGGAAGCTCCCGCAGTGGGCGGCCGGTTAACCCGACCTGTGCTTCCGAGGCCTCAAACAGTCCCTCGTCGCTCACAGTCACACCTGCTTCCTTGACCTGTACGGCCCCTTTGCGGTCTTTCCGCTTCGGCTTTGCAGCAACACGCGGCGCCGCATTCTTACATCCTTGTGATTATAGGGTACCCCGTGGGTGCCTGCGCCGCGATTATAGCTAAGGAAAACCGGTGAATAAAGTCCATGGCCTAGATTAGGCGTCCTCCTGTGCACCCTTCGACCGGCGTCCCTTAAGCGCGAGCCACACGATGAGCGCGATAACTCCGAGGCCCGCGATACCTGCTGCAAGTGCGCCAACTCCAAGCCCCGAGTCTCCTTGTTCCTCTCCCCCGGCCTTGTCAGCTGCATCAGAATCCAGCTGCTGCTCCGCAGGCACCTCACTCGCGCTCTCACGGGTTGGATCGGTAAGCGTCACTACCAGCTCAGCGGACTGAGTGTCCTTGTTCACGAATTGCATGATGAAAGGATTGTCCGGCTCCGCCCCCTCTGGGTAGGTCAGGGTCATGGTGCGCGAGCCTTTGTCGATCTCCCGTTTGACCCCCTCTACGAACTCGCCTTCCGCGTTGAGGTAGCGCAGCGTGACTCCGTCATCCTCAAGGTGCTTGAAGCGGTTGTACAGGTCGAGAGCCTGTTTGAGCCCAAGCTTGGCAGTGATTGTTTGGCCGTCAATCGTGGATTCCAGGTTCACATAGGAAGTATTCGAATCATCAATTCCTTCCCACCCGCGGCCTGTTCGCGGAGGAGGCACGTGGCCTTGAGCAGAGCCATCCGCAGCGGACGCCGAGCCATCGGCGGGATGCTGTCCTCCGTTCTGCTCACCACCACCTGCGCTGTCATCGGAGTTCTCGCTCCCCGCCGGTCCCCCGTTGCCCCCGGGATTGTCCGGGTTCTCGTGGTCCTGCTGCTCACCGCCGAGCTGGCCCGGATCCCCGTTCTCAGCTGCGTCGTTGAGATCATCGGCAGTAACGTCGGCGTCGGCCACGAGCACGATGGTCATGGTCACGCCTTGGTAGGTCACCGGCACACTGATTTGTCCTCCCGCGGGTGGTGCGGTCACCGTAGCGCTGCCGCCAGAAGCAGTGACGTTCCAACCATCGGAGGCCACGTTGACGTCGACAGGAACTGGCAGCGAAACGGTCGTCGTCTGACCAGCCGGCACCGGAATGGTGGCGTCTTGTGCAGAGGCGGCGGCCGTACCGAACCCTGGCAGCACCCCAGTTGCGCTCACGATGTCCGACGCGACGCCGGAAAGGGAACCTACGGAGAGCACGGAAGCTAGCGCAACCGCTCGATAGGTTTGGGACAAAGAAGTGGTTGAAGCCATAAATATCCTTTTCATTAGGTTGAAGTCGTGACGATTCTAGGCGCTCTTAAGCGCGTGGATGGGCAGTGCGCCACACTTCGCGGAGTGAATCCGCAGTGACGTGGGTATAAATCTGTGTCGTCGTCACGGAAGAATGCCCCAAGAGCTCCTGTACGGTACGCACATCAGCCCCGCCCTCGAGCAGATGGGTGGCAAATGAGTGACGCAGTGTATGCGGAGAGATTTTAGTACTTAGGTGGGCGCGCTGCGCTGCGGTCTTGATCACGGCCCAGGCGCTTTGCCGCGATAAAGACTTGCCCCGAGTATTGAGGAACAGGGCGTGAGAGGCTCCCGTAGCCAGCACAGGGCGGGCACGCACGAGGTAGTTCTCCACCGCTGTCACCGCATGTGAACCCAGCGGAACTAGCCGTTGCTTATCGCCCTTGCCGCTCAACAACACAATGTCACGAACTGAAGCACTCCCCTCACCCGTCACATCGTCCACATTTAGCGCGATGATTTCGGAGATACGTGCGCCCGTACCATACAGCATCTCCAATAGAGCGCGATCTCGGATATCAATGGGCGTTGCAGTATCTCCGCTAGGGATGGCATCGAGGAGTGCCTCCACATCCTCCACGCTGAGAGTCTCCGGCAGCGGTTGCGCCCGCTTGGGTGGGGAAACCTCCGCCGCGACGTCTTCCTCAATCATCCCCTCGGCCAGGGCAAACTTATGCAACCCTCGAGCGACAACCAAAGCGCGACTAGCAGAGGACTGCGCAAGATTCTTACGCAAGTAAACGAGGTAGTTCTCCACGTGCGAGCGGGTTACGTGGCGCAAATCCGTGATCCCAGATTCCGCAAGCCAATTAACGTAACGGTTAATGTCTCGACGGTAATTACTTACCGTATTCTTCGAGGCACCTTTTTCCACCATGAGGTGCATCAACCAAGCTTGTCCGGCGGCTGCGGCGGGGTTAGAGGGCGTCACAGCTGCTTAAGATCCGGACCCGGGCGCCGGTGCGCGATCGATTCCGGGCGCAGCTCGAAAGGAGAGTCAACTGAGCGCGGGGTGGCATCCCCACGCACGCAGACAAATGCCGCAAGGATTCCTGCCACCGCAATGGAGTTCACAATCTCCCCCACCAGGATGCGCTCGACAGCCTCCGCAAGGGGAACCCATGCAAAGCCCATGTCAGCTTCCTCGTCGCCTTCGGCGTTGAGTTTGGGCACGCTCGACAGGCCTCGCGCCAAGAACACGCGCACGGCTTCCTCGCAGAATCCCGGGGAGGTCACCAGATCAGTCAACACTGCCCATTCCTCGGCGACCAGGCCGGCCTCTTCCTGGAGCTCGCGTTGCGCGCCGCCTAGCTCGTCTTCGCCCTTCACATCGAGCAAGCCGGCCGGCAGCTCCCACAGACGCTTACCGACGCTATGCCGGTACTGCTCCACCATGGCGATACGGTTGTTCTCATCCAACGCCACAACGGCCACAGCACCAAGGTGCTCGACAACTTCTCGCTGAGCAATAACCTCCCCCGGCATGACGACATCATCGCGGCGGACGGCGATGATGGGGGCGTCGACAAGCAGCTCGGTTCCCACCGTACGAAAATGGTGTGACATCTAGAGATCCTTCGGCAGCGCCGGCGCTGCGCTGTCAGCATTCGCCGCAGAACCATACACACCGTGGCCACCATCGAGTTGTTCCTTCACGGCTAAAACACTGGCCATCTGGGACACCGGGTGATCAATGGAGTCCACGGTGCTGATCTTCGTCTTGTCGGCTCGGAGTTTATCCAAGACGCCGTCGTCACCGGCGGATTCCACGCGCCCGGCATAAACCATCGCGGTATCCACCGAATCAAAACCTTCTAGGAAGTTGACCGTCGTATCAATGGCGTACTTCGCAGCAGCACTGTCGTCTTCCTCTCCCGGGGTCATGCCTCCGCCCACGACGACCACGGCCTGAGCAGGAAGAATAGTGCCATCCTTGTAGTCGATGTAGCCGGCATCGCGCAGAGCCCGCAAAAGGGTCGCGCGATCATCAACTGATGCAAGCGGCTCGGTGGTCTCAGCATCCATCATCAACCCCGCCGCAAGTGCCTGACCAGCATGTGTGCCGGCATCAATCTTCTTTTTATCGAGCTTCGCTCCCGCCGGCAACGTGGTGGTAACGAGGGACAAAAGCTTGTCCGCGGATTCTTGGGCTACAAACTTCTCAGTCAGCTTGATGCTTCCTGCATCGGTGGAATCTGCAGAACCCAGCAAATCCTTGACGGCCTTGACGTCGGCGTCGTCGGCATCGGGCATACTCACAACCATGACCGGGCGCTGCGCCAAGGAACCATCCACCACGTATCGGCCGAGATCTCCCATAACGGAATCAGCAGAGTCTAGCTGGGCCTCCGCGATGTTGTTGTCAAGAACCAGCTTTCCGTATTTCTCGCGCACCTCACTGGTCGATTCACCCCCGGGACCCGATCCGGAATCCATGTTTGGAGCAATCACCAGCGTGCCCAACGCAATGCCAAGGGCTGCGCCGAAACCGAGGCCGGTGATAATGAGGGACTTAGGCGACATCATTACTTAAACCACTCCTGCACGCTTAACGCGAAGTTATTCCAGGTATCGATCAGGTTCTGGAGGAAGGATTCATCGCCGCCCAAGCCGACGATCAAAATAACGACGGCAAGTGCTACGAGGATGCCAAGCAGCGCCCACAGCCATCCCATAGCTCCGGAATTTGGCGCGGAATAAAGGTTGATAACAGCGTCCGCATCCACCAGGCGCGTGCCCGCCTTCATGTGGCACAGCAAAGCCGCGGGCGTAGCATTCGGCTCGTTAGCAAAGATGTCGTCGAGGTCGAGGGATCCGCCAACCTGAACAATCATCTGAGCCTCGTGGTAGTCCGCAAGCAACAGCGCGAGATCGGTAGCTGAATCCGTAGCGGCAGGGAAGGTCATCGCACCAATCCCCAAATCCTGAATGCGCTCGAGCCCGTCAGCAGTACCGTCCGGTTCGGCGGGGAGAATAACCTGGGCACCGCTGCGCAGGGTTTCCGAGCTCACCTCGGAGGGGTTACCCACGATGAAGTGAGGCTGGTACCCCAGCTCGACCAGGGTGTCCGCGGCAGCATCCACGCCGATAATGATGGGTTCATACTCGCGGATAAAGTTGCGCAGGAGCGTCAGCTTCTTGCGGTGTTCCTCAGTGGGCGAGACCACGAGAACTTTGCGCCCGGCCATGACGGACCCTGCATCGGGAACACCCAGGCCATCGATGAGCAGCGGACCTTCAGAATGAATGAACTCAATGGAGTTACCGAAATATGCCTCCATATGATCGATGAGTTCCTGCTGGGCAGAAGCAAAATTCTTCTCCGCCCGGTCGCGGGTAACCACCGTTCCCGAAGAAAGCTGGGTATCGCCCGCAAAAATGGCGCCGTCTTCGGTCAGACGCGCCTTCTTTCCATCCTTGAAATTGTCCACAAAATCTTGGCCTACGCCCTCGATGAGGGTGACATCGGCGTCGAGAAGCATGTGGGGTCCATAATTCGGGATAGAACCAGTGGAGAACTCCGCGACGTTGATCACGGCGGCCGGCTTCATATCCACGAGGGTCTGGGCCTCTTGGCGGGAGATATTGGCGGCGTTGATGACTGCGAAGTCACCAGCGCTAAACTTCTTCATGCCCTTGCCACCCGGGGTGCAATCACGCAGCGCGCCGTGTTCTCCAGGCAGATCGGTATTACGGGAAAACAGACTCATGTCTGACAGTTTCCCCTGTTAGGGGCTCAAGGTGTGGAAGGCGCGCGGAAAGTCTCGACTTCTGCTTGAGCCCTATCGAAGAGCTCTTGTGCATGCGCGCGGCCCGTCTCGGTGTCATCGAGGCCAGCGAGCATACGCGCGAGCTCCTCAACGCGCTCCTCGGCGGCCAGATCCGCAACACCCGACGTGAATTTCTCCTTCGACACGTGCAAGTGTGAGTCCGCATAGGCGGCCACTTGCGGCAGGTGGGTGACACAAATGACCTGGTTGGTGGTGGACAGCCGCGCTAGACGACGCCCAATCTCCACCGCCGCGCGGCCACCGACGCCGGCATCCACCTCGTCGAAGACCAAGGTGGTCCCGTCGCCGCTGGCCAAAACTACCTCCATGGCCAGCATGACGCGCGAGAGCTCACCGCCCGAGGCCGCAGAAGCCAGGGGCTTACCGTTGAGTTGAAATTCGACCTCATCCGCGCCGGACTTGGAGTACTTCGTTTTCTTGACGACGGCCGTCAAGATGGAGTTCGGCATGGCCAGACCATGAATTTCCTCGGTAACCTGAGCCCCGAGCTTCTTCGCGGCCTTGGTGCGAGCGGCAGTGAGCTTTTCGGCTTTGGACACCATCGTCTTTTCGGCCTCCATTACCTCCTTCTTTAAGGCCTCGAGGGCCTCGGTAGAGGTATCCAACGTAGCGAGTTTGGCCTCAGCGGCATCCCGCCAGGCCAAGACTCCATCGATATCAGCAGCATATTTGCGGGTAAGCCGCTTGAGCTCCTGTTGGCGCTGTAGGGATTCCTCGAGGAGGTTGGGATCGGCGGGTAGATCGCTCAAATACGTCGTGAGCTCGGCAGCGATATCGGTCAATTGCGCGGTGACTTCGCTAACGCGCTCCCCTAGGCGAGCGAGCTCGGTATCACTTGCCCCAGCGAGTGCTGATTCGGCGGCGCCGACAAGATTGACGGCGGTGTCCTCATCCCCAAATCCTTCGCCCCCATCCAGAGCGCTGAGAGCGGTGGCTGCGCCCTCACGCAAAGCATCAACATCTTGCAAGCGCTTAATAAGGGTCACGAGTTCGGCATCTTCGCCTGGTTGCGGATCGAGCTCGGAAATTTCCTTAATAGCGAACTGCAACCTGTCAACTTCCTGCGCCATCTCGCGCCGTGATTCCGTACGACGCTGATAGTCCTTAGCCAACGCGCGCCAGTGGCTAAACGCATCGGTATATGCGGTGCGAACCTTGTCAATCGCAGGTTCAAAGCGATCGATCGCTGCCAATTGTTGATCGGCAGATAGCAAACGCAGCTGGTCGTTCTGACCGTGCACAGTAATCAGGTGGGAGGCGAACTCCCCCAATGTCGCCGCTGGCACTGAACGCCCACCCAAGTAGGCGCGTGAGCGTCCCGCCGCCGACACCGTGCGGGAGGCAATGAACTCGCCGTTTTCATCTGGCTCACCGCCTGATTCTTCGACTACCTTCGCTACGGCAAGAGAACTGGAAGAAAAATGCCCTTCTACGGCTGCTTTCGCGGCGCCATCGCGCACACGTGATGCATCCGCGCGACCGCCGGCGAGAAGGCGTAGGCCGGTTACCACCATGGTCTTACCAGCGCCGGTTTCGCCGGTGAGCACGGTGAGTCCTGGCGATAGTTCCGCTGCGGAGCTTTCAATCACGCCGAGGTCAGAGATGCTGATATCAACGAGCACGGTGAGCTATCTTCCTTCCTGAATACGCACTAAACAACCTAGTGACGCGGCCCGCGCCAACCTTCCACGGGGAGGCGCAGCTTGGACACCAGACGATCAGTGAATGGCTGCTGATCTAGACGTACCCAGCGCACCGGCCTTTCACCACGAACGACCTCCGCGCGCGAACCTGGAGGCATCGAGACTTCCCGGAAGCCGTCAAGGATAACCACAGCCGGAGTCGTCGCCGACGCCGATTCCACCGCGACTTGCGAATCCGGAGACACCACGAGCGGTTTGGTAAACAAGGCATGCGCGTTGTTTGGCACAACCAGGATGGCATCAAGAGAAGGCCACAGAACTGGCCCGCCGGCGGAGAAGGCATAGGCCGTGGATCCAGTCGGAGTGGAGATGAGCACGCCATCGCAACCAAAAGCAGATACCGGGCGCCCATCCACCTCGAGGATGGCGTCCAGCACCCCCGAGCGGTTGAGATTCTCAATCGACGCCTCATTGAGCGCCCAGCTACGCTCACGCAGTTTCCCGTCAGCATCGAACACGGTGACGTCGATAGTAAGCCGATCTTCGACCTCATAGGATTGCTCGATAACTCGCACCAACGCGCGGTCGAGCGACTCCGCTTCCCACTCGGCCAGGAAGCCGACGTGGCCCAGGTTTATTCCAAGCACGGGAACATCGACGGCGCGCGCCATATCTGCCGCGCGCAAAAATGTGCCATCGCCACCAAGAACCAGCACCAATTCACAACCTTCGGCAGCAGCTGGCGTATGCCGAACATGCTGCAGGCCCGGAAGGACGGTATCCGCTGCGCACACGCGCACCTTGATGCCTGCCTCCTGGAGCAGCTCCGCCGCGCGATGCGTAGCGGCAAGATTATCCGCGCGGCTCGCGTGCGGAACAAGAAGAATTTCGCGGCGGTTGGTGCCCTCCGCGGCGACACTACTGCTCACTGGGGTCCTTCCTTGATAGCCGTCTCGATCATTGCATCAAGCCTATCTTCCGGGGTGGACAATCCATCCTTGACCAACCAAAGGAAGTACTCAACATTGCCGCTTGGTCCAGGTAACGGCGATGCTGCCACGCCTTTCACGCTGAGCCCGAGCCCCTGAGCGAAGATAGCGACATCCTTGGTTACTTCCGCCCGTAGCTCAGGAGAGCGCACCACACCACCGGACCCTATCCGGTCTTTGCCCACCTCAAACTGTGGTTTGACCATGGGCAATAGCCACGCGCCATCAGCCATGCACGATGCAATCGCTGGCAGTACAAGCTTCAGGGAAATAAACGATAGGTCACCAACCATGGCGTCGCAGGGACCATTCGTGTGCTCAAGTGTCAGGTGGCGAATGTTAGTGCGGTCGAGCACCGTAACCCGTTCGTCATTCTGCAAACGCCACAACAACTGCCCGTAGCCCACATCGACAGATAGCACCTCCGCGGCACCGCGGCGCAGGCACACATCGGTAAAGCCGCCAGTCGACGCCCCCGCGTCCAACACACGCTTTCCCCTAAGATCGACGTCGAAAGCCTCGAGAGCGCCAAGGAGCTTGTGCGCGCCACGCGAAGCCCAATCATCCCCCTCGCTGGCCTCAACCTTGATAGATACCTCGGGCTCAACCACCGTCGCGGGCTTCATCGCCTTGAAGCCCCCGACGGTCACGCGGCCGGCCTTGATCATCTCAACGGCTTGTTCCCGTGAGCGCGCAATCTTTCGGCGCACTAGCTCCGCGTCGAGACGGCGGCGTTGCGGTGGCATGAAAAGCTCCTCTTCCCTTAGAATCCTCGACGGTCAGCGCTAATTGTCTTGGAGCGCATCCCGCAGCACAGTATGAGCGCGATCCAGCTGAACAAGTTCTTGTTCAAGGCTCTCAGCTGGTTCATTGAGAATCTCCGCGAGCGACGCATCCAGCTTCTCGGGAGCCAAAACCGCGCGCGGGTCATGAGGCTTTACCGCCATGTAGACACAACCCTCTCCGCGGCTTCACTCCGTGGCTGAATGTAGCGAGGCGGCTCAGCACCGGCCCAGGCAACTTCGAGGACAGTGCGCAGCGCCTCGATCGACGTCGATTTCTCGTTCCCGCCTTGAAGAACAATGTCGTAGCCGTCAAACCGTGCCCGGAAGCCTCCCTGGGAACCTGGGCGCGCCTGTGCGGCCGATAAGGAGAGCTCGTGGAATCCTGCACCAATGAAATCAGGGCGTTCCTCCGCAGTAGCTTCAATCAGAGCAAGCTCCCGGGACACTCCTGTAAGGACGTGGAAGGTATCCATTGCAGCGTTGTTGCCGCCAACAATGTCCGTGTCAAGGCGGTCCCCTACAGCTAGAGGCTTCGTCGAGCCCACGAGCTTAGCTGCTTGAGTGAACATAGCGGGTTCCGGCTTACCTGCCGAAATAGGTTCTACGCCGGTAGTTGAAACGATAGCTGCGACTAGCGAGCCGTTGCCCACAGCCATTCCGCGCTCCGTCGGAAGAGACGTATCCAGGTTGGAGGCAAAGAACTTTGCGCCGTGATTAATTGCCAACGCGCCTTCGGAGAGCTGCTCCCAGCCCACCGACTTGTCCATACCTTGCAGGACCGCGGCGGGCTTATCGTCGGCACTGTGTACAACATCGAAACCCGCCTCACGCGCCAGTGAACGGAATGAGTCCGCGCCGATGACGAGGACTTTCGCGCCTGCCGGAAGCTCCTCACGAGCGATCTTGACTACGGCTTGCGCAGAGGTAACAACGTGTTGCGCATCCGTCTCCAAGCCGATCTCGCCGAGCATACCGGCTACGGTTTGGGGGCTTCGGGATGCATTGTTCGTGACATAAACTGCAGGAATACCGCAGGAATTCACCACGTCGACGACACACTGGAGAGCCTGTCCGCCCTCCCATACTGTTCCGTCGAGATCGAGGAGCAATGAATCATGGGTTTTGAGAATACTCATTATTTGCACTCGGCCAGACGCTCTGCAGCGTCGGTCCAGTCTCCTTCATCGATGTCAATCGCGTGCTGGAACCACTCCCGGGCCTCTTCCTTGCGGCCAGCCTCCAACAAAGCATTGGCATAGGCGTAGGAAAGGCGGCATGCCGAGAATCCCGTGGAATCCTTAGAAGGCTTTGCGCGTTGGATGGTAACTACGGCGGAATCTGCCTGCCCCATGTCCAATCGCGCCCCTGCAGCAACGATAGCCAACTCGATCGCGTCCTCCGCCGCGAGTTCCTTGGCCTCCTCGCCGCGCCACAAATCAACAGCCTTTTCTGGGCGCCCGAGGCCTCGCTCGCAATCAGCCATGACGGCGAGCAGCCCAGGGCCACCGGAAATGCGGCGCGCTGCACGCAGCTCCGCAAGGGCTTCCTTCCACTCTCCAGCCCTATATGCAGCGATTCCGTTCATTTCACGGACGACTGATACACGTCCGGCACGGTCTTTGGCAGCACGTGCATGGCGTAGCGATAGTTGGGGGTCGTCCTCAAGCCACGTTGCCGCCATGATGAGGTGTTTAGCAACGGCTTCGGAGTTTTCCTTGGAGAGCGACGAAAGATCCTGAAGTACCGAAGGATCAAGATCCGTAATGTCGATATCAGATGGCAGGTCTGGATCTGTCATACGACGATTGATGCGCTCCTCACGGTAGCCTGAACGCTGTGGGTGCGAGACCTTGTTTTTGCCGCTGCCATGGCCATTGCGGTCGTTGCGGCGAGGTTTAGCGCCTGCGCGGCCACCTCGGCGGTCGTCTCGGCGATCACCGCGACGCTCTTCTCGACGCCCCGCTGCGCCGCCGTGCTTCTCAAACTTGCGGCCCCCAGAGCCGTAGTGCCCACGGTTGCCTTCTGCGGAACCTTCGCGGCCACGGCCGTGGTTACGGGAGTTGGATTCAGACATTAAAGCCATGCACTTTCTGCGGTAGACGTGTCCGTATGTACCGAACCAGTCTACAGGTCACGGCCCCAGAAACGGCAATACGAACCATCTGCTAGTGAAGTCCCCCACAACCTACGGCCCCAGTTTGGCGACTACACACTATTCGGCGGCCAGGCAACCTCATCCAAACGCCACTCATCACGCACGCACTCTAATCCCGCAGCCACCTGCGAAGAGCTAAGTCCATGCTCTACGCTTCCGTGCTCCAATGGCATACCACGGACGACTGCCCAAAAGGTCCAACCGTTGTTGCGCATGGCGTTAAGACGAATCCTTTCGGCATCCCGGGCCAGGGCTACGCCCTGCATACCCATCCGGTTTGGGCTAACTCCTTCGACGCACACTTCAATGCAACGGGAATCGCCATTTGGAGCGAGAACAAGACCCTTCGTCGCATACAGGTAGTGCTTCTTTCCTGTTCGGGGGTGCCCTTCACTACAGAAGAAACTGCCCAAGAACACAGGGTAGAAGTCAATCCAACCATTGTTCCAGGCGAGGCGAATTAGACACGTGAACGGGCCTGACCCCCGGAAAGTAGACACGTCGGGGGTTAGCTATGCTGCTTGGGTTGGTGTAGCTGATGTGAGTGCTTCGAAGTCATTGGCGGTTAGAAGGCCGCACCAGGAGTGCCGTCTGTGCCACTTTCCGATCATTTAGTACGTCGTTAATTCATCCAGTTGAGCCGGGCTCGCAAAGCCTGTTTATCCGTAGCTGTGAACCCACTCCTCGAATGTCTTGAAGGGGCCTTCAACGTAGTCCTTTTCTTGAAAATCGTACATTCCACATATAACCGACCCATTGGGCTTCTGTTCGAAGACGCCCCAGACAAAACCGTCATCATAGGCTACTGGGAAGAAGCGTTTTGAATCGACAAGATCGACTGACCGGAAATCTTCTAGAAACCCTTCGAAGGCGTTTTCATAGACTCCGTATGGGGCAGGTGTGAAGAAAACTAACGATGGCGGAGAAAAGGCCGTGTAATGCTTCCAGAATTGGAAGTATTGTTCGGGAATCCAAGATGGAGCCACCGACTTCAGCTGAGACAGTTCACTTTTACTTAGTCCGTGGCCGTACAAGTATGAGAGTAGCTTATCTGAGAGTTTTTTCTGACCGGTCATAGGTAGTCCAATGCCTTTTCTTTCCAGTATGTGTGTCTCCACTCCCTAAAGGATGCGCGGGCGTCAAGGGTTACATCTGTTGGAAACCCGCTCCCATTCATTCTGTGGAATAAAGGGAGAACTTTAGCGTTTTCTGTGTGCATCTGTTTTGTAATTTCTACTACAGCTGTTCGATCATCTTGGCCGATATGGTGCAAATTCACCGGGTTTCGATCTATCCCCATAGGGGCGCGCCATGCCTCATTAAATCGACATTGTTGCCAATTCCACCACCAACTTCCCGGGGAAGGCACACCTCTTTGTGCGGATTGAATACCTGTCTACCAGTCTGTTGATACACAACACCCACTGACGCGCGACAACACATAAGTGACAACACAACAACGCGCCAAGAAAGAACGCAAGCAGCCACGAGATATCAAAGCCATTTAGCAGAAGAGCGAAGAGGAAAATGCAGGCCGAGGCCACGACCATAATGACTAAGAACAGCAAACCGCCGAGCCCATCACGTACCTGCGGTATTAGCCCCTTCGACAAAAATGTCTCGAGAAACCTGGAAGAGGAAGGAGCGCCATTCTGTGTGCTGAAGCGCACGGACTTCAGGTCCTTGAGGAAGGCCGCGTTGTAGGAATGAGAGAACGTAGCTGACGTTTGGCTGAACCGCATCGCGTACTCCTTACTTTCCCGCCAAGGCACTGATATGAAGGATTCTAATAAGCCGATGCGCTCAAGGCGCGGTGCAAGAAGCATCTTCTCTGCTGCATGAGCCTTTGGTCGAACGTCTCACTCCTCCATCTGAATGGATATATGCTCCGGAATCTTGAAGCTGGGCTGGTGTGTTTATGTGTGGGCATTAGTGCAGACCTGGAAGTGCATTCTCGCAGGTCGCCGATCCTGGCCCCTTGGTGCTTGACGACGCCTACTTGCAGGTCTGTATTTTCAGGTCTGTACTTGTAGGCTGTATGCGAAAACCACGAAGGAGCCCGTCACCGTTGAGTTGTTGCTCAAGGGTGACGGGCTTGTTTGTATTGAGTTGTTGTTTGTTGTTTGG
>NZ_KV806837.1:0-628 GCF_001811845.1 Corynebacterium sp. HMSC062E11 | reverse complement strand
CAACGCACTCTAAAACCGGAAGGGCCGCTTTGGCTCTTCCGGTTTTGGGGTGCGTAGCGGGGTGAGGTAGAAAACGACGGGTTCAGCGGGTCACCACAACATGTAGGGGTCCCTGGTGTGAAGATGAAAGTTCCTACACAACCATCTAAACCCACCAGGGACCCGTACTGTGAAGCCTACTGGAAATCTCGTCGCCGACACTATCTGCCGTACCGCGGAAATCGGGCTTGCCATCACCGGTGCCGCTGATGCCGGACCGCTGACCATCATTGAGGCCAGGCCAGTAGCCGTTGTCGGCGTGTGCCCGGTGTCAGATGCGAGTTTTTGGTACCGGTGTTCTGGGGACTCGGTACTGTCGTGTTCCGGGTAGTTGGTACCGGGCCGAGGGGTGCGTCGGCCCGGCCCGTCTGTATTAGTCGTCTGGGGTGGTGGGGGCGGTGGCTTTGCGCATGTCGAAGTCTCCGATATGGATTCGGTGGCCGTTGTTGAGGCGGCTTACGAGTGAATCGGCTCCGACTCTGTCTGGCAGTGTTTCAACCCAATAGGCGGCAGCTGATTGGGAGGAGATAAGTGTAGGCAGCCTTCCGTCGCGGTCGTGAGGTTACCCTCGTTTAGTGGACACCCTATT
>NZ_KV806836.1:0-4313 GCF_001811845.1 Corynebacterium sp. HMSC062E11 | reverse complement strand
GCAAATGTGGAAGCTGCGGTAAAGATCGTCACACACAAAGTCATCCACGCGGTTAATAGCCACCAGTGTGTTGATTTGGACGAGCTCAACGAAAAGATTGTGGGCGTCGTCGACGCAATCAACGCCTCCGTGCCGTTTCGCAGCCAGCAGTCAAGCCGCAGGGATCTCTTTGAAGAGTACGAACAGCATCTGCTTGCGGATCTGCCGGCAACCCCGTGGCAACACACCGAGTGGAAACGGGCAAAAGTGGCCCCGGATTTCCATATCACGGTTGCAACAGTGCGCTACTCCGTTCCGCACCAGCTTGTTGGCCGCACTGTCGATGTGCGCATCACAGGCCAGATGTTGACCGTCTTTGACCAAGGGGCAACCGTGGCAACCCACCGGGTTTCACATAAGCGTGGGGCCTATGTCACTGACTACGAGCACATTCCATCTGGGATGGACTCCACCCGTGGACTGTGGACAAGCGACTACTTTTACCGCGAAGCCAGCAAAGTTGGCCCGGCAACACGCAAGGTCATCGAAGAACTCATTACGGCGAAAGCCATCCCGGCCCAGGCATACCAGTCCTGCCGAAACGTGCTGTCAATGGGCAAACATGCCAACAAACCAATCCTGGAAGAAGCATGCCAACGCCTGACCGCCAACGACGGCAGTCGGCGGGCAGTGTCATATACCGCAGTCAAAAACATGATGACCGCTGTCCGCAAGGAACACGCAACCCGACCACGCGGGTTTGACCAGCCCCCGCGCAGCACCACCACCAACCAACCCGCCCGACCTGTAGCCGCTGACCGGGACACCACCGGCGCGTTCCTTGGCGGTGCAGACCAGTTCAGCATGGACAACCTCGCTAAGAAAGGAAACTAAAACCCATGTCCTCACCAACCCCGCCAACAGATCGCTTCCTTGACGAATCCGTCCTGCCCGACTTCACCGCACTGCGGATGACTGCCTTCGGCAAAAGCGTCATCGACATCGCCAACGATCCCGCATTCGACGCATGGACGTTTTCCCAAAAGGTGCTCTACGCACTCGATAAAGAAGTCGCGGCCAGGCGTGAACGACGCATCAACAAACTGCTAAAAGCATCCCGATCGCCAAACCTTGATGCTTGCCTTGAAAACGTGGTCTGCACGCCTGACCGCAACATCAACCCCGAGCAAGTCAGCAGACTCGCTCACGGACAATGGTGCCACCTGGGCCAAAACATTGTCATCCTGGGCAAATCCTCAGTCGGTAAAACATACCTCGCCCAAGCACTCATCACCGCAGCATGCCGCAACGACTACTCCGCACGGTTCTACCGCACCGACATGCTCGCCGCCGAACTAGCAGTCCTCCAACCCGATAACCCCACACGGCTGAAGTTCATCCAGCAGCTCCACGACGTCGACGTCCTGGTCCTCGATGACTTCCTGACCACACCTGTGGATGCCGCGACCGCGCACCAACTTCTCAACATCCTCGCCGGGCGAGAAGGCAAAGTCTCAACGATAGTGACCTCACAATTCACCCCACTGGAGTGGTACAAGTCCATCCCCGACGCCGTGATCTCCGAGTCAATCCTCAACCGACTCGTCTCCGGCGCCGAGATCATCACATTGGAAGGACCAAACATGCGCCTGACCACCAACGCATAACAACCGACAAAGCCTGAGTGAGATACCGCTACCAGGTACTCACTCAGGCGCTACCAGATACTCACCACGCCGCTACCATTTCGGTCTTCTTAGCATTTTATCGCGCACGAGCGCTGGGAAACAGCAGCCACGACGCACCTTGTCGCTGTGGTCGTTTTGCTCATGCCAGCATTAATCCTCGGGGAAGTGAAGTGATACTGCGCTACTAACTGCGCCGTCTTAAACGAGGTCTGTGTTTTCCTGATCCCGTCGTGTGCCAAATATAGCCACCAGCGTTAACCGTGCCGAGCAACTTGTGGTTGTGGATACCGGCTAGCACCTTGGTGACAATGCGCTCAGTGGCCACAATCTGATAAGGGCGCATAATCCGCAACACTATGGCCGAAATATTTTGCGTACCTCAACCTCTAAGTCGTGCTCACCTGAATTCTCATGAGTGACATGTAAACCTGCTCTCACACCCTTGGTAGATCACACAGAATCGTCATGGTAAAGACCCTCAATGTGAAGTGGGAAGATTGTAGACCGGCTAAGATGCCCGCACTACGCTGCGGCTTCACCAGTGGTAAGAGGCCCTCGCCCGCCTTGAAGGCGCTCTGAACCTCCAAAGCCCTTACTCCACCACCCTGCGAGTGAAGCGAAAGCCATCGTTACTTACTTTTCTCCAATCATAAGATCCACGAGAGCTCCTAGATTGTTAGCGCACCTCTTACCGTTTTCAGCAGGCCTGTTACGACGGCATCCCAGTACCCATCTTCGGTTTCTACGATTCAGGATTTGTGGTCCCACTATGTCGTTTCGCAAGTTCATTAGCTAGATCAGCAGTGATTTTTACTGCTTCCGGGGGATCGGTGACCCAGATGTGGTCCCCAAACTGAAGCAATTGCCTTACCCCCTGAATATCCGCATATCCCACCACGATACGGACAAAGTTTTCGTCCACGGGTTCATAATGGATAAGCCGTGATCCCAAAATACGAGATGCCATATCAAGCCGAGTCGCTCGAAGAAGTGCGGTGATTCGAACTGGCATGTCTTCTTCTAATTGCTCAACGAGCTGCGCCCACACCCTTGCCAAACTTTGCCCTGGACGAAGCTGAGCAGCTTGACCTAAAACGCGAAAGGTTTCTAAACGCGAGACTGCCAACATCCTTGGTTCCCCATCGATATCAACGACCAAGTACCAACTTCTACCCTTGTGTACAAGCCCATAAGGATCAGCCACAGCACGTTGTTGCTTCTTGTCCCCGCTTCGGCGATAGGACACCTCAATTCGAGCTTCTTTCCGTACAGCCTCTAGCAACTCTTCTAAGTCGTTTTGGGTTTCATTGCTAAACCAGCCACTGGAATCAAGTAGGACCTTTTCTTCCAAATTATGAGTATCGGACGCTTTAGAGAATGAGACTGCGTTCATTTTCTTCTGCAGCAGGGCGATGTCTTGGCCAAACCCCAAGTGTGCGAGTGAATCTGCCCCGACGCCAAGAATCCTCATCAGCTGAATCTCAGTCGGATCCAATCGAGAAGCGTTCAATCGAGCGCGCCTATCGAGCACAATCCCACCATGCATACCTTGCTCCGTATAAACAGGTATTCCTGCGGCCGAGAGTGCATCAACGTCACGCAGTATTGTGCGCTGGGAAACCTCAAAATGCGAAGCCAGCTCGGCAGCCGTAGCACGGCCTCGGGTTTGCAATAGCAAGAGCATAGACAACAGGCGCGCCGATCTCATGCCGTAATTATCGCTGGAACCACAATATTTTCCGGAATATGACACTCCTTGTCAGGTTTGTTTGCTCGAATGCACTGCGTCCACGTAAACAACACCACTCACCGAAAGGAGAATGGCAATGCCAACCCCCAATCTTTTCCTAACCTATGTCTCCGATACAGAGATCTCGACTGCCTTCTACAGCGACTTATTCGATATGCAGCCATCGTTCATCAGTCCTCGATATGTAGCATTCGAAATTTCAAAGGATGTCCTGTTTGCTGTGTGGACCGGCCATAACACCCACATGGAGAAACAAACACCGCGAACGAGCGAAATAGGTTTGATGCTGGATGGACCGGCAAGCCGCATCGATGAGACATACCGTCTATGGAAATCAAAAGGAGTCCAAATTGTGCAGCCACCCTACGATGATGTCTTCGGCCGCACCTTCGTTGTTGCCGACCCTGATGGAAACCTTATCCGCGTCAGCCCAGTCGATTAACTCCTAGATCAGGATTCAACGACTAGGAAATCCTCCAACGCCCCGGGAACCACCTCAGTTGGAGGATTCCAAGTGCCCCTAAGTAGGATCTCAAGTCAAGGATGGTTTAGGCACACCAGCTTTCCCGTACAACGAACCCCTAAAACTGCTTGGCCTATGGGCGCAGCAGAGATCCACCGAAAGTAATGGCCCGGCCCCAAATCGAACTACGAGATCGAGATCATGCAATAAAACTATTATCCTCTCGACCCTGCCAACCAAACCTAAGCAAACATCAAGCCTCGGACTGACTGCCTACACAATAAACCGAAACTCAAAAGAAGGGTGTCAGATCAAGATGACTTGTTGACACCATCGAAAACAAAATTCGAAAGACGTGTCGACCGGCGCGGGCGGGATTTAGGATGTAAATCCCCACACTTGCGGCCTAAACGACAGGATGTGTTGGTGAGGT
>NZ_KV806835.1:57880-69988 GCF_001811845.1 Corynebacterium sp. HMSC062E11 | reverse complement strand
TGCGTTTGACGTGGACAATGCAGCGTTGAACCCTGTAGTGGCGCGTCACTTAATTGACACGTTTATTGCGCAGTTAAGTGGTGTGTCACTTCGTCGACCACTTAAATGACACTTTTAATGACACGCCACTTCATTGGCACATTTACTGCGCAGTTAAATTACATGTCATTTCATTAGCACGTTTATTGACTACTTAAATGACGCTGTAACTCTGCATCACATTCTGCAGGCACTTTCGCTGCACTCTCTACGTACTCATCTACTGTCCACTTAACGGCACTGTAGCCACGTACCTCTACTACACAATCAACAGCACAACAAACACGCCACTACACGCGCTATTTCACAGCACTACAGGATTACCGCTACACAAAACAACCGCTCTAATTCTTCGATTTTCGCTGAATTAGAGCGGTTTCAGCGCTGTCTCTGGGCACTGACCCCGGCGACACCCGGCTAGGCCGCTACAGGGCCGTACAAGGCGTGTGGCGAGCTGCTACAGCTCCATGCCACCATCGCGGTCGCGCTGTTGCTGCTGGCGGCGCTTGTTGGTTCGTTCCTGAGCACGGCGGCGTGCGGCGGTCCGTTCCTGCTGGATACGCTGCTCAACAGCAACCCGATACCGCTGCTTCATCTCAGGGTCGTTATCGAGTTCGACATGCAGGAAGTCCCGGTCTACGTGGGAAATCTCTTGCAGAGACTGCGTTGCCTCCTCGATAATGATGGCGGCTTCCTCTTCTGCATCTGCGCGGCGCGCTTCGAGGCTTTCGGTGAATGCGCGTTTCTCCGTGTCAAAGGCTTCACGCTCACTGTCCAGGGCTGCACGTTCGTTGGCCAGCTGTTCACGCTCACGCGTGGCCTCGCTGCGGATGGCCACAGCATCACGTTGTGCTTCGCTACGAGTGCTCTCAGCGTCTCGTGTGGCCTCGCTACGGGTCTTTTCTGCGTCTCGCTCGGCTTCCTTGCGTGCTTCGCTGCGGATCGTTTCAGCCTCCTGCTCTGCACGCTTGAGCTTGGCCTCTGCAGCGCTGTTGACCTCTTCGGCACGGTCCAGCAGCTCATCTGCTTGAGCTTCGGCCAGCCCTACTGTCTGCTCAGCCGCAGCCTGTGCATCGCTACGGATCTGCTCGACGTCCTGCTCAGCCTTCTCGCGTGCTTCACGCAACACACGCTCTGCAACCTCGCGAGCCTGCTGTTCAGCGTTCTCCTGTACACTTCGCGCTGCTTCACGGTCCGCCTGGGCCTGTTCCAGTTCTTTTGCTGCTTGCTCGCGGTCACGATCAATCGCGTCCATGTCGCGGTGTACGGAACGGCGCTTGACTTCTACTTCATCCTCGCGGTTGGCAAGGTCGCGTTCACGATCCTGCTGCTCCGTGTAGCGGTCGAGTTTTAGGGATTCATCGTGACGTTCGGAGACTTCCAGTTCTACTGGGTAGCCGAGCGCGTGCATGTGTTCACGGAGTCCGCGCTGCGCGTCGATCATTTTTTGATTACCCGAGATCTGTTTACCCTTTTTTGGGCCAGATTTGTACCTGACCGAGGTGTCAGTGTTGTACGCGATACCTGGCCTACAGCGGAGCTTTGACGGATCATCGGGCTTCGGGGAGAAGCTATCGGCCTGGAACTGGCTATGCGGTGTGCTCTCGTCAAAATTCATATCCCCTCCGGCCACAGCATCGATGCCGCCGGGGATGAAGTTCTCGGCAAGCCAACGCATTGCCTCTTCGAAGTATTGTTTCGCTTCCTCGTAGTCGCGTGCGACATAGCGCGGACGTTTTACTTCGCGCCCGTCCACCTCACTGGTGTAGAAATCCGGGATTTCTTTGCACATCGATTTCGGTGGATTCAGCTTCGGCTGGGGCCTCGACGACGCGGTTTCTACCGAGGATGTTGTGAAGCACCTCCGCGACAACAGCCCGAGCCTGCAGACCATCCTCCACGGCCCGAGCACCAGTACCTGGGGTGGGCACAACCTCGCCGGCGGTCTGCGCCGCGTCATGGCGAAGTGTGGCTACACCGATATCAAGAGCTTCCAGAAGGTGGATATCACCCTCTCGAGCTAGCTGCGCACTTTCGCGGCCGACAACGCCCGGTGGAACTTCAATGATCCCCCGGGCGTTTTTCATGTCTACGGGGTCAGGCGTATGTCACAGCCGATTCATCTTGACTCTCCTGTAAGTCCTGCTAAAGTTTGTCCAGAATAAAAAGTACGTCTAGGCGTAACTTATGGAACAGCCTTGGCGAATGCATTTTCAGGAAAGGAAAACTCAATGGTTCGGTCGGAAAAGCGGGAGTCGCGATCAGCACTGTTCGTGGCAGCAGCCGCGATGATGGCGATGATTCTCGCGGCGGCGCTCACAGCGTGCGCGCCGGAGGAGGATCGTGCAGACGGCGGAAAGCCGAAAGTGCTGACCACTTTCACTGTGATCCAGGACATCGCCCAGAATGTCGCGGGGGAACACTTGACTGTGGATTCTTTGACGAAGCCGGGGGCGGAGATCCACGGCTACGAGCCCACGCCGGCTGATATCCGCCGCGCGTCGGATGCCGACCTCATTCTGGATAACGGCCTGAACCTGGAGAACTGGTTCGCGCAATTCGTCGAGGACGTCGACGCGCCCCACGTCACCGTCAGCGACGGCGTGGACCCGATCGACATCACCGAGGACGAGGGCGCGGGCAAACCGAACCCGCACGCGTGGATGAGCCCGGTCGAGGTGGAGAAGTACGTGGACAATATGGTCACCGCCTTCAGCGAACTCGATCCGGACCATGCTGAGGACTTCAAGCAGAACGGCGAGCAGTACAAAAAGGAGCTGCAAGAGGTCCAGGACGGCATGGTCACTGAGTTGGCGAACCTGCCTGAGCAGCATCGCGCACTGGTGACGTGCGAGGGCGCATTCTCCTACATGGCACGCGACGCTGGTCTGGAGGAACGGTTCATTTGGGCCGTGAACTCCGAGAATGAGGCAACTCCGCAGCAGATCACCCGTGCCATCGAATTCGTCAAGGAGAACGACGTGCCGGCCGTATTCTGCGAGTCCACGGTCTCGGACGCACCGATGCAGCAGGTAGTTGATGCAACCGACGCCACCTTCGGCGGCACTCTGTACGTCGACTCCCTTTCGGAGAAAGACGGTCCGGTTCCGACCTACCTCGACTTGATCAAGCACGACGCCGACGTGATCACGCAGGCGTTGACGGGTAAGAAGTAGGTGTCACGGTGCAACAGGAAACGTCATCAGCCGCGGCGGCCGTTTCGTCGAATGCGACTCCCGCGATATCCGTGCACGATGTCACCGTTCACTATGGGAGCGTGCTCGCGCTCGACGGTGCATCCCTCGAGATTGCGCCGGGACGCGTGTGCGGACTCGTCGGAATGAATGGATCCGGGAAATCTACGCTATTCAAAACGATCATGGGGCAGACCCGGCCGGATTCCGGGACCGTCGCCGTCAACGGAGATGACCCCGCGGTTGCCCGCCGCACCGGTGTGCTCGGGTACGTGCCTCAGCGCGAGGCAGTGGACTGGGATTTCCCGGTCAGCGTGCGGGAGGTGGTCATGATGGGTCGCTACGGACAACTCGGTTTCACGCGCCGGCCTCGCCGGGCTGATATCGAAGCCGTCAACCATGCACTCGAGCGTGTGGAGCTCACGGACTATGCCTCACGTCAGATCGGTCAACTTTCCGGCGGCCAGCGGAAACGCGCCTTTGTTGCCCGGTGCATTGCCCAGGGGGCGAGGATCATGCTGCTGGACGAGCCTTTCGCGGGCGTCGATAAGCGCAGCGAAGCGACAATGACCCGGCTGTTCCGCGAGCTTGCAGACGGCGGTGCCACCGTCTTCGTGTCCACGCACGACCTCCCTGCGTTACCTGAGCTGGCTGATGAAGCGATGCTGCTCAACCGGCATGTGCTCATGCACGGCTCGCCCAAGGATGTCCTGCAACCCGATAATCTCGCCGCTGCCTTTGGACTGGATGTGATGAAACGATGATCTCTTTTCTTGTCGACCCGTTCGCCTACGACTTCATGGTCCGCGCGTTCGCCACGAGCCTGATTTCCTCCATCGTGTGCGCGGTGCTGTCGTGCTGGCTGGTCCTCGTCGGCTGGTCGCTGATGGGCGATGCCGTGTCCCACGCAGTGTTCCCCGGCGTGGTGCTGGCGTATATCGCGGGCGTTCCCTTCGCTCTCGGGGCAGTGGTCTTCGGCTTCCTCGCCGTGGGATTGATCGGTGTCGTGCGTGATACGAGCCGGGTCAAAGAAGACGCTGCGATCGGAATCGTCTTCACGACGCTCTTCGCGTTCGGGCTCGTGCTCATCTCCGTCACGCCCTCGCACACCGACCTCAATCACATTATCTTCGGTAACCTGCTCGGCGTCTCCAAAGCTGATCTCGTGCAGATCCTCGTTTTGGGCGTGGCCACGCTGGCCGTGCTCGTGCTCAAGCGCCGCGATTTCACGCTTTTCGCTTTCGATCCCGTGCATGCTCACGCGATTGGTCTGTGGCCGAAGCTGATTGGGGCAGTGTTGCTCGCCCTGCTCGCGCTCACCTGCGTGGTGGGGCTGCAAGCCGTCGGGGTGATCCTCGTGGTGGCGATGCTGATCATTCCGGGTGCGACCGCGCACCTTTTGACCGACAGTTTCGGCCGCATGCTGCTGATCGCTCCTGCGGTGGCCACCGTATGCTCCGTCGCGGGGCTGTACGCGAGCTACTACCTCGACGCTTCGCCTGGCGGACTCGTGGTCATGGCGCAGGGGATCGCATTCCTGCTGGTGTACCTGTTCAGCCCGAGCCAAGGGATCGTCACAGCGCGTGCGCGCCGGGGCGGAACGGCACGGCTAATTGGAGACGAACAGCGCATCGGTAGCGGTGCGGCCGAGCGGAACTGAGTTCTTTGCCCCGTCCACCTTCACATCGAGCGACTCGGAAAACGGTGCGCCTTCAGTGACCGTGAGGACGGCGCCGACAACGATGCCATTCTCCTCGAAAAACTTCAGCAGGGTCGGGTCCGAATCGGAGATCCGCTCGACAGTGACCGTCGTCCCCGCTGCACCGGCGCCCGCCCCAGCATCCGTGAGGCGGCATGCGTCCAAAGCGGGCACCGTACCGTCGGCGGTCGGGATCGGATCCCCGTGCGGGTCGCGGGTGGGGTGGCCGAGCAGCTTGTCCAGCCTGTCCACCAGGTAGTCAGAGACTGCGTGCTCTAAGTGCTCCGCTTCATCGTGCACTTCGTCCCACGTGTACCCGAGAGTCTCCACCAAGAACGTCTCGATGAGCCGGTGGCGCCGAATCATGTCCACTGCGTACCCGCGGCCCTTCTCGGTCAATTCCACCGAGCCGTACGGGGCGTGCACGATCAACCCCTGTGCGGCGAGCTTGCGCACAGCATCCGAGACCGACGACATCCGCAGCCCCGTCTGCTTCGAAATCAGGGTTGCCGTCACGGGTTCCGCTGACCATTCCGTGAGACTCCAGATGACCTTCAAATAGTTCTGGGTCGAAGTGGATAATTCGCTCACCGACATGCGTTCAACTCTACTTACCTTCCGGGAGCACGCTTATCGACGCCGCCCTGAACCGCTAATCCGCCCTGCACAGTCGCGACTGTTCAGTCTATCCAGGCCATGAGTTAGACTCTGAATCCGTGACTACCACCTCGAATGCACCAGAGCAGACCCCACCCGCAAACGCTCACCCGCGCCCCGTCCTCGTCGTGGACTTCGGCGCGCAATATGCGCAGCTCATCGCACGACGCGTGCGTGAGGCCCGGATCTATTCGGAGGTCGTTCCGCACACGATTTCCGCAGAAGAATTGAAAGCCAAGGACCCGGTGGCTCTCGTGCTCTCCGGTGGTCCCTCATCCGTCTACGAGGACGGTGCTCCGCAGCTCGACCCGGCAATTTTCGAGCTGGGGCTGCCCACCTTCGGCATTTGCTACGGCTTCCAGGTGATGACTCAGGCGCTCGGCGGCACCGTGGCCAAGACCGGCTCCCGCGAGTACGGTCGCACCGCAATGAACGTGCGCGGCGGCGTACTTCACCACGGCCTGCAGACCAACCACCCGGTATGGATGAGCCACGGCGATTCCGTCACCGAGGCACCAGCTGGCTTCGAGGTCACCGCTTCATCGGAAGGCGCACCAGTCGCCGCATTCGAAAACGCTGATCTATGCATGGCCGGCGTCCAGTACCACCCGGAGGTCATGCACTCGCCGCACGGCCAAGAGGTGCTCACGCGCTTCCTCACCGAGATCGCAGGCCTCGAGCAGACCTGGACCGCCTCCAATATTGCGGAACAGCTTATCGACGCAGTCAAGCAACAAGTCGGCCCCAACGGCCGCGCCATCTGCGGCCTGTCCGGCGGCGTGGACTCCGCTGTCGCTGCTGCACTGGTCCAGCGCGCAATCGGTGACCGACTCACCTGTGTCTTCGTCGACCACGGCCTGCTGCGTCAGGGCGAGCGCGAGCAGGTCGAGACCGACTTCGTGGCTGCTACAGGCGCGAAGCTGGTCACCGTCGACGAGCGCGAAGCCTTCCTGGGCAAGCTCGCTGGTGTCACCGAGCCGGAAGCCAAGCGCAAGGCTATCGGTGCAGAATTCATCCGCTCCTTTGAGCGTGCCGTTGCTGGTGTGCTCACCGAATCTGGTGACGACGCACCCGTCGACTTCCTCGTTCAGGGCACCCTGTACCCGGACGTTGTCGAGTCCGGCGGCGGATCCGGCACCGCCAACATCAAGAGCCACCACAACGTCGGTGGCCTGCCTGACGATGTCGAATTCGAACTCGTCGAACCCCTCCGCCTGCTGTTCAAGGACGAGGTCCGCGCCGTTGGCCGTGAACTCGGCCTGCCCGAGGTGATCGTGAACCGTCAACCTTTCCCGGGCCCTGGCCTTGGTTTTCGCATCATCGGTGAGGTTACTGAGGAGCGCCTGGAAACCCTTCGCGCAGCCGATGCGATCGCTCGTGAGGAGCTAACCAAGGCTGGCCTCGACGACCAGATCTGGCAGTGCCCGGTCGTCCTGCTTGCCGACGTTCGCTCCGTCGGCGTCCAAGGCGACGGCCGCACCTACGGCCACCCGATCGTCCTGCGTCCAGTTGCTTCCGAGGATGCCATGACCGCTGACTGGGTCCGCATCCCGTACGAGGTGCTGGAGACCATTTCCACCCGCATCACCAATGAGGTTGAGGACGTCAACCGCGTCGTGCTGGACATCACGTCCAAGCCGCCAGCCACGATCGAGTGGGAGTAACCAGCTTTTAGCGCTGACACCCAGGATTTAAGTGCCAGCGCTAAATAGTTAGTGCTAAATAGTTGATGCTAAATAGTCAGTGGATCTCGATTACATAGCTGCCTCAGGTGAGAATTTTTACCTGGGCTTTTGGAGCGAAGCTAAGGCCCCGATGTAATCGAGATCCACTCGTTTTATTTGTAATGCACTCCAAGCGAAGGTGGCGGCGTTGGCGTGCGCTGATGCAGAAGCCACCACGCGACAAACCCGGTGAAGATTCCTGCCAGCGGCGCTAATACTGCCCTGGGATCCGTGCCCAGCGTGACGGACGGGAAGAAGATCAGCAATCCGATCAACAACAGCCAGCCTGTGCTGCGGTCTCTGAGCACAACAGGACTCAGACGTTCTTTCGGTGTGAAGATCGCCTGTGCGGGGGATGTCTGCGTGCCAAAACGCGGCATGGTGAACCAGCACAGCAGGTACAGGAAAATGCCGCCGCCGATGATGAGCGCCAGCACAGCAAAAACGACGCGGACGAAGGTCACATCGACGTTATAACGCGCACCGATGCCCTCACAGATGCCACCGACTAGTGGGTTGCCACCTTGTTCTTTGGGGATCCGTGGCGGGCGCGTGTCCCACATGGCCTGAAACGAGCTGTTGGTGTCCATGGCTCAAGTATGCATTTGGCGGGCAAAGCTCGCTGGCTAAATGGCACGGGTCTAGGGGGAGGATCGAGAGATCCTTGCATGAAACCTGAATTCGCTGGCGTAGACAATGCCGCTGGCCTCTTTGAAGTCCCTGTTCAGGGAGGTTTCGCCGCCTTCGATCTTCGTCAGCGCGTCGAGTAGCCTCGTTGTGATTTCAGGTTTCTTCCTAAAACCTGAATATCGGCACTGCTTGTGTACTGGTTTGTGCACTTAAGGCCCTGGATTAGCTTATCCAGGGCCTGTGGATTCAGGTTTCGTGCAACGCAGCAAGAACTACTAGTCGGCGAGAACTACTAGTCGGGGAGCGCTGCTAGCCAGCGTGCGTTGCTAGTCGGCGTGCGTTGCTAGTCGGCGTGCGTTGCTAGCCAGCGTGCGTTGCTAGTCGGCGTATGCGAGGCGACGGGAGCCGTCGACATGCGGGTACAGTACCCACGCAGCGCCAGCAACGAGCGCGAATGTGAGCGTGACTCCCCAGGCTGGCCATTGCGCGAGAGGTGCGAGCATGAGCGCCAGCCACCAAAGCATTAACGGCACGAGCATGCTTATCGACGGCACTGTACTTACCCGCTTCTCTTCCGCGAATGCCCTCATCTCGCCCCGGTAGGGGTGGAGCAAAGTGATGGCGACAGCAAGGGCAACGCATCCGAGCGCGATGAGGAGTTTGGGGCCGATCGCGAGCTGGGAGACCATGACTGCGATGGATCCGGCGACGCCCACAGTTCCCATGACTCTGACGATGAGCGGAGTGGGGATTGGGGTGGTCCGGGTGCGGACGTCGTAGGCGTACATGGAGGTGGACGCTACCATATGACCTGCGATAGAAAATATGTTCGATAATTTCAATTGACCTTGGTTCGCCCGCGGAGCATAATCAGCTTCCGTGAGTGGAACAAGTGTTCGCAAGACGGTCGCGGAGGTGGACCTGGCGGCATCGACGGTATCGACGGGCTCCAGTGGTTCTGCGCACGCTGAACAGATCGCCCAGCTCCGCTCCAAAATGGCGCAGATCGGCGGTGCTGTCCCTGGTGGTGATGGGGATGGTACCGGCTTCGCACAGAAGATCACAGGCAGCGAAGATGTGGTTTCGCTCGGTGAGCAGTTTCGATTTCTGCTTCCTGGCGGTGGTCTACCGCGCCATGCTGTCACACATATGAGCGATACACCGGCGCTGGTTGCGGAGATGCTTCTCCACGTTGTGGAAGCAGGTGGTCACGCCGGTGTGGTGGGGTGGCCGGAATTGTCTTATGCCGGAATTGACCCGAAGTATCTGGGCCGCATTATCGCTGTGCCGGATCCAGGGGTGGACCCTTTGGGTGTTGCCGCGGTGCTCACGGAGGGGCTGGACTTGGTTGTGTATCGCTCGCCAGTGGCGCTTGCTCTCTCTCCGGTGCGGTGCCGTCCACTGTTGGGCAAGCTGCGCAAAGGTCGGGCAGCACTGATGATGGTTGGCGCGACGGTGCCGTCTCCTGCGCTGACTGTCACGGGCGATATTCAGGCTTTTCATGGCATTGGTCGTGGTACGGGCCGCATTACTGGTGTGGATATTCGGGTGCGGGCGCAGTCGAAGGGTGGGCGTCCGGCGTCGGCAAGCATCACTGTGGGGCAGGCTGCTGTGGAAGCGTCAACGCCTTAATCCCGCGTCAATCGATTTCAGTCTGGCAAGGACTGTTTCTTGTGACGGCGATCCGATTCGAAAAATGGCGTTTTTCATACGGGTACAAATGGAATCTCACTCGTATGAAGAAGACGACTATTCGGCTACCAGCTACACCAACCGGCGACCCTAACTGGGACTACATGGAGCGCTTCATGAAGGGGTTGCCGTTTTCAGCTGCGCTTGCTGACGGGGTGGATGTTTAATGCTCATCGGCTACGCACGTGTCTCCACGTCGAAACAAGGGCAGTCTCTCGACACCCAGCGCGAGGCGCTCATCGACGCTGGCTGCGACCCGAAGCACATCTACACCGACACCATCAGTGGCACCAAATGGCAGCGCCCCGGCCTTGATGACGCGCTGGCGTATATGCGCCCCGACGACACGCTGGTTGTGACCAGGCTCGACCGTCTTGGTCGCAGCCTCGCTGAGACGGTGAATACTATCGCTGACTTGGCGGAACGTGATATCAACGTGAAAGTGCTCGAACCCGCGCTGGACACGTCGCGTCCTGCTGACAAAGTGGTCATTAACGTCATGGCCTCTCTCGCTGAGTGGGAAAGAGACCTGCTGATCCAGCGCACCCGTGAAGGCGTAGCGCACGCCCGCGCCCAGGGCAGGGTCGCCGGGCCGAAACCGAAGCTCACTAACGAGCAAGCCCAGGTTGCCAAGGAACTCATCGACGGTGGTAAGTCCGTCAGTGCAGTGGCGAGGACGTTCAACGTGTCCAGGCCGACCATCTACAGAGCCATCGAGCGCCTTGAGGCTGACGCATAACAGCCGAGACCTATCACGAGGGCTGCGTCGCTAGCGCGCACACCCTGCAAGCAAGCACCAGGCGAGCGCTAGCGACGCACTGAGTACGTGGGGGTGCTGCAGGGCGCGGTAATAGCACTGCCCGGCACAGCCGGGGCCAAATACGGGATTGACCACACACATCCCGTATTTGGCAAGGAGTGCTCATGTCCACCTATTCGCAAACGCTTACATCTCACGGCGATATTCTCGCCAACATCCCCGGTATCCTGGTCTTTTACCCGCAGAACTCGCTGGTGCTCGCGTTCTTCGACCGCAACAGTGACACCCCTGGCCTGCACTTAGGCCCTCTCGCCAGGCTCGACCTCGATGACGCCGTGCAGACGCTAACCGCCAACCAATCGCAGTTCGCTGCATGGTCTGGCCGCGTCAACGCTGACGCTGTTATCGCTTACGTGATAAACGCGGACCCCTCAGCAGCAGATGACCTGGCAGAATTCCTGCTCAGCGAAGACTCACCTCTGCCGACCGTGCTTGCGATCGTGCAGGTTCCCGAGCTTACTTCTGGGACCGGTTGGTGGACTGTGTATCAGCAACTGAGCCTCTCAGCACCGCGCACCGGGGTTGTCAGCGAGGTCGCCGGCTCTGCTGCGCTGCAGCAGATGGTGTTGGACACTGGGCAGCTTCCAGCGCTGTCTCGCGCAGAGCTAGAAGAGCGTTTGGACAGCACAGCTCACGGTATCGACGACGCTGTATACCGAAACATCATCGCCGACGTCGAGGTGGGGTTGCCCGCAAATCGTGGACACGTAGTGGAGCTACCTAGTGGTTAGGCAGCTATTTCTTTTCTGCTGTTGATTGCGCCGGCGTGGTTCTCGAAGTCGACGGGGCTGACCATTCCGAGTGCAGAGTGCCGGCGCCGACGGTTGTAGACGACTTCAATCCAGTAGGCAACAGCCTTGCGTGCAGCATCACGGGTAGGCCATCGCTTACGGTCGTAGAATTCAGTCTTTAGCGTCGACCAGAACGACTCAGCCATCGCGTTATCGAAGCACACACCAGTACGCCCCACAGACTGAGCAATGCCCAGTCTGCTGCAGACCTCCCAGAGCTTCTCACTGGTAAATTGCGTTCCGCGGTCAGCGTGAAACACCAGCCCATCAGGAACATCACCGCGCAGCGTGTGCGCCATCCGCAGGGCCCGTTCGACCAGGTGTGTGTCTTGCACGCTATCCATAGCCCAGCCCAGCACTCTGCGGGAATGACCGTCGCGGACCGCGCACAAGTACAACCAGCCTTCACCGGTGCGCAAGTAGGTAATATCTGACATCCACACTCGGTTGAGCTCACCAGTATCAAACATGCGCTTGACCAGGTCAGGAAGACTCGACTTACGCTTGGCTTGGATTGTAGTCACCGGGACAAAGGCACGCGGTGAAATCCCTTCAATGCCCATCATGCGCATCCGCTTCGCCACAGTCTTACGGTTAAGCGAAATGCGGTAGCGCTCGGCAAGCTCTGCGGTGATCCGCGGAGCACCATAAACCTCATCAGAGTCTTTCCAAATCTGATGAATCTTACGGTCAACATCATCGTAAAATGCTGCCCGATCATCCTTTCCGGATAGTCGTTTCTGCTGCGCATGGGCCCATTTGTAGTATCCAGACCGAGACACTTTTAATAGTCGTGCCATGCGCTTGATGCTGTAGTTCGCCTTGCTCTGGCTGCATTAGTTCGAACTTTTCTGCTCGCGTT
>NZ_KV806835.1:54233-57780 GCF_001811845.1 Corynebacterium sp. HMSC062E11 | reverse complement strand
CCGGCGGAAACACCGATTTCCTTAGCCACATGGGCAATTGGGCGCTCTGACTCGATTACCAGGTTCGCGGCCTCACGCCGGTACTCCGGCGTGTACTTCTTGCGCTGTTGACTCACAATGAACATCCTCTCCTACGGACACAAGATCCGTACAAATAGGGTGTCCACTAAACGAGGGTAACCTCAGAGGGGTACGAGAATGAGATACATTTTCTCCGTGACGATCTACAGCATGAGTACGAGAAGGCTGCAAAGGGTGTCTCTGACCCCACCGATACACAGGCCATCCGTGCTGCGCTGAGGTGTTTTACGACTCCCATGTTGCGTGATCCACTGCTCGGCGCACTGCTGGACGAGCCTGAGAAGGGTCTGGCGTTCGCAGAAACTCTTATGTGTGTCGTTCCACGAGACTGGCTCAAGATGCGCTCGCAGATAACCGCTACCGTCGCTGTACTCGCACAAGCCACTGGGCAGACTGGCCTGGCCGGTGTAGCTGCTCATAAAGCCACTGAGCTAAGTGATACCGAGAACTTTCCGAACCTGGTGGCCAGATCCATCAGCCTCGGCCTAGGCAGCAAGCTCATCACGAGCGTCAAACAGGGCGCGTCGAAAGCACATTACCTCCTGTTCGATGCTTAAGTCTCTTACCCCGTTGCAGTTAATGCTGCAGCGGGGTTTTCTTTTTCAGCATGGCCATGACCAGGGAAGACACACATCTTCTACAAGCAGGGGAGCAACTTCTAGCCAGCAGAGCTGTCTCCAAGAACGGATTGAATATCCGATCCACAAGGAGGCACTCATGTACCACTACACGCACGAAGACCTGGAGCTGCTCTACCTGATGAGCGACGGCATAGACGGCGAGGACGCTGATCCTGGTGCAACCCAAGAGCTACGCGACCTGGAAGCAGAAGGGCAAGTACTGCCCTGGGCCGTGCTGTAACAGCACTTTTCTCAGCAGCAGCAAAGCCGCTGCTCAAACACACAATTGAAAGACAATTCACACTCACTCAAAAGGAGAAATCATCATGTCTAACCCATTCAACTCCGGCACCATTGTTGGCAACACCGCTCGCGAGCCGAAGATCTTTGAGCACGCAAACGGCGGCGCTACCGTGAAGCTCAACGTCTACGCGCGTAATACGTTCAAGAACAAGAACACCGGCAAGGTGGAGTCTGAGATCGTGGAACTCACCGGCTACGTGCAGGACGCTAAGAACCTCGGTGTCTTCGGCTGCATCGGCGCTGGTGACCGGGTCGCGGTCAGCTACTCGCTCAAGACGGACAACTACACCGATAAGGATGGCGTGAAGCACTACCCGCTGATCGCACGCATCGATACGGTGCAGCTCATCGACTCGAAGAAAGAGTCTGCAGCCCGTGCTGCACGTCGTGAGAACGGCGCTGCTAACGACACTGAAGAGGTTCCGTTCTAACCTACAACACCCCGCAGGGAAACCTGCGGGGTTATTTTTTCAACCATTTCACGGCGTTGTTCCAGCTTTTCACGGCTTTACCCAACTGAACGTGAACATTCATGCTTAAATAAGTACGTTATTGCTTCTCTCTATCTTCTCCGAAAGGAAGATGTATCGTGCCTGATACCCGTGAACTCACTCGGATGCTCAAAGAGATCCAAGAATTCATTCCAGCCGCCGTTGGTGTCATCGTAGCCATCGCAACCGCCATTGGTGTTCTTGTCCCAAGCCTTGAGGGCGGCTCCAGCATCGGCGGTGATGGAAGCACGCAGGGCGGTGTCGTGCAGCCAGGGGTTACTGATACGAAGTACCTCACTGATCACCCGAACGGAGTGACGAGTTTAGCGCTTGTATCCGGCACTGAGGTGACCGTGAAGGGTAAGGATTACGGCAGATCAATTCTCTCCACCGGTGGCCCTGGCGTTCGTAGCTATAAGGAATATCGTGTGCCAAACACGTTTAGGACCTTGAATCTCAAGGCAGCTTGGGTAGATACCATCCCGAACTCTGGAGGAACCGGCAAGGTCACGGTCAAGCGTGGCGGACAGCTCCTTGGTGAATTCACCGTCTCACAAGGTGAAATCGTTGAGCGCAATTTTGATGTGCGTGGTGGGGGTCGAGTCGAGGTTGCATTGAGCGCTTTCGACCCTTCGGGTGTGCAGAAAAAGGTTGCTGCAAGTGGTCTTGCAGTCCTCACTCCGGTGTTGAAGTAGCGACTGACACCACCAACAGACCAGTTCTGGTCGTAAAACAAAGCGCTGGGAATGCCCCAGCGCTTTCTTTATGTCCAAGCCGGGTCAAAGCCGTCCACGGACGTCGTGGGGGAGCAGCGGCGCTACAGCTCCAGGCGCGCCGACATTTCACAGCGCAATACACGCGCCACTACACGCGCTGTTTTACAGTGCAACAAACACACCATTTCATTACGCACTACGCTGGCACACTTACTCGCCAACAGATCAACCACTTCGCTGCACCCTGTAGTGGCGCGTCACTTAATTGGCACGTTTATTGCGCATTTGAATGACGCTGCAACTCTACAGCGCATTCTGCAGACACTTTCGCGGCACTTTCTACATGCTCATCTACTGCCCACTTAACAGCACTGTAGCTACGTCCCTTTGCTGCATAACTAACAGCGCAACAGACATGCCACTTCACATACCAATTCACTGCACTGCAGAGTTACCACCGCACAAAAACACCGCTCTAATTCTTCGATTTTCGCTGAATTAGAGCGGTTTTAGCACTGTCGCTGGACACTGACCCCGGCGACACGCTGCTAGGCCGCTACAGGGCAGGGCAGTAGCGCTACAGCTCCATGCCACCATCGCGGTCGCGCTGTTGCTGCTGCTGGCGGCGCTTGTTGGTTCGTTCCTGAGCACGACGGCGTGCGGCGGTCCGTTCCTGCTGAGTGCGCTGTTCGACAGTATCGAGGTAGCGCTGCTTCATCTCAGGGTCGTTATCGAGTTCGACATGCAGGAAGTCCCGGTCTACGTGGGAAATCTCTTGCAGAGACTCAACAGCCTCTTCGATGATGATCTTGGCTTCCTCCTCTGCAGCTGCGCGGCGCGCTTCGAGACTTTCGGCGAACGCACGTTTCTCCACATCAAAGGCTTCACGTTCCCGGTCCAGCGCTGCACGTTCGCTAGTAACCTGCTCACGCTCACGCGTGGCCTCGCTGCGGATCGTTGCAGCCTCGCGCTGCGCTTCGCTACGTGTGCTCTCAGCGTCCTGCGTGGCCTCACTGCAGATCCGTTCTGCCTCACGCTTCGCCTCGTCACGTGCCGTGCTGCGGATCTGTTCTGCCTCACGCTCGCCTCCCTTACGCGCCGCGCTACGGATGCTCTCGGCCTCCTGCTCTGCACTCTTGAGTCTCGCCTCCGCAGCGCTGCTGGCCTCTTCGGCACGGTCCAGTAGCTCATCAGCCTGAGCCTCGGCTAGACCTACCGTCTGCTCAGCCTCCTGGTGTGCATCGCTACGGATCTTCTCGGCGTCCTGCTCGGCCTTCTCGCGTGCTTCCTTGAGCACACGCTCGGCAACCTCGCGAGCCTGCTGTTCAGCGTTCTC
>NZ_KV806835.1:28064-54133 GCF_001811845.1 Corynebacterium sp. HMSC062E11 | reverse complement strand
TCGCGAGCCTGCTGTTCAGCGTTCTCCTGTACGCGCTGGGCTGCTTCGCGGGCTTCTTGCGCCTGCTTGAGGTCTGTTGCTGCTTGCTCGCGGTCACGCTCGATCGCGTCCATGTCCCGGTGCACGGAACGCCGCTTCACTTCCACTTCATTCTCGCGGCTGGCAAGGTCCCGCTCCCGGTCTTGCTGTTCTGCATAGCGGTCAGGACTGAGCGACTCATCGTGCCGTTCAGACACATCCAGCTCCACCGGATAACCCAGCGCGTACATGTGCTCTCGGAGTCCGCGCTGCGCGTCGATGAACTTCTGGTTTCCGCTAATCTGTTTTCCCTTTTTGGGTCCAGACTTGTACCGCACTGACTCATCGGTGTTGTACGCGATGCCGGGCCTGCAGCGGAGCTTTGACGGATCTTTCGGGTCAGGGGAGAACGTATCCGCCTGAAACTGAATATGCGGCGTGGACTCGTCGAAGTTCATGTCCCCGCCGGCGACTGCTTCGATCCCTCCAGGGATGAAGTTCTCCGCGAGCCAACGCATCGACTCTTCGAGGTACTCCTTCGCCTCGTCGTAGTCGCGCGCTACCAGCCGTGCTCGCTTCACCTCACGGCCGTCCACGGTGCTGGTGTAGAAGTCGGGGACCTCCACACACATCGACTTCGGCAGATGTACGACGAACAATGACGTTTCAAAACTGTTCTTTTGTACACGCACTCCGTCCATCCGGGCGCCTTGGTAATCCAAGACTTCCTCGACGGACGTTGCGCGGCGGAACGTACCGTTCCCGTCGTTGACGAACGGTACGTTCAGATGCGCGTCGGCGACGACAATGTTTGAGTTCATTGCGGCCTGGTGCATGAGGTCTCTCTGATCGAGTTCCCTCATGCATTCGCGGAGAAGACGCATACGGTCTCCCCGCGTGTCTCCGCCGCAGTTATCGCGGCGTAGATGGCGCAGATTGAACGCTGCGCGTCCCTTCTGCGCTGTAGATGTCTCCGACATATCGTGTACCTCCTGTAGATGTGTGCGCGTACACGGAGCCTCTGCTAACGCCCCTCCATGTACGCGCACACATGACGAACTTCAATTTTCTGGGTCCCCTAAGAATCGTTCGGGTCCCTTAGCTACGCCGTCCCAAACGATTCTACCCCAAAAAATTGAAGTTCTTTAGCCCCCTAAAGACCTCAGTCTAACCCCCTCGCAAGCTCGGATAACTGAGGTCTCACGGGGGCGCCTGCAGCGGGCAATACAAGCGGCGGAAAACCCTCCCTACTCGGTCGCGTTTCCCGCCGCTTTTTTTAAAATAAGATGCCCCGGTTGAACACCTTTGCAAGGCGTTCAACCGGGGCAAGAAAAGGAATGTCACTCGTTCTTTCTACGAGAGCTTGAGCTATTCCGCCTGGTTAACTCTTTAACGAACTCAAAGGCGCTCTCCGCCATGACTCTTTGCTTTGTCACGGCTTCCTTCGCCTCCTGCTGGTCGCGGTATGCCTGCATATAGAGAGCGACATAAGGATCTTTTGAACGCTCTAGGGGGACCGCAACCTCCTTTGGCATTGGTTCGTTCCAAGATGGGAGACTTTGGGCTTCCTCCAAGGAGAGGTTAGGGGGCCCAAATACACGCTCATAGTCCTGCAGAGCCCCGAAGGATTGATCTAGCTTTTCCACCTTGCGCTTGGTCTTAGCCATCGTAGTTTGCAGGTTGTGTGCTAGAACCTGCAGTTTGGTGATTTCTTCGTTTGAGAACACCGGTTTGTCCTTTCATTTTCAATTACGTTGTGATGGGCAACACGCGCGGGCGCGCGTGTTGCGCCAGGGGGTGCGCGTTGGCGCTCTAAACGAATCATGAGGCTGCACCCCCTGCGGTGATTGCAGCGAAGATCTGCTGTAGTTCGTCGTCGGTCACTGCGGTAGTTACCCAAGTGCCCCGGTTAATGACCGCTACAGCTTCGTCGGCGTTGAATACCTTCTGTTCAAGACTGACGCCGGTACCGTTGCCCACCAGTACGGCGCTGTAGCGCTGTAGGCGCTGCGGCATACCCACCGGAAAACTGTCGTTGTTTTCGCTTACTACACGGATGACGTCGCGGGTGTTCGCAGAAATCCGTACTTCGAGGTTCCTACGGTCTTTGTCGTCCGTACCGGGCCAATTCCATACGTAGGTTTTGCCGTTGCTGCTGACGCATAATTGTCGCGAATTGGCCGGTTCTCCGGCGACAAGTGCGCCGTTGGCTACTGCGGTGCTTACCGTCGTTGCTGAGCTGTTTAGCGCGCCTGTAGTGCGTGTTGCGCAGCCGCTACGGCTGTAGCTGAGTCCCGCAAGGTAGTTCGTGTACGTACCGTCAGAGTCCTGCACTTGCAAAATGCGGTGTTGCTGGCCGTCTTCGCTGCCGTCGAGCAGCCAAGCGCGCGGCGGCGCGGTGGGGTTCGCGCAAATTGCCGTGCAAAGGAAATCCGTACGCGAAAAATACGCGTTCGGCTTAGCATCGGCGGCGGCAAAATCCATCGGCGGCGGGTTGATGCGCGAGGTGCGCGCCGTGACCTGCTGGCCTGCGTCAGCGAAATCAGCAAGTAGCGTGTCGGCGTCCTCCGTCGGCGTGGCTGGGTTGCCATAGAGAATCTGCTTGATGACGTCTACGACTGGGGCGACTGTTCGCGATTCAATTTCTCTGATAACCGCTTCGCGCTCGTCTGGGTCAGCGATATTGTCAGCCCTACGGCGCAGCTGTTCTAGATTCTGCGAAAGCGGGCCAATCGTGATGTAGTCGAAGTATTCGCGTGTGCCGTTGAAGAATCCTTTATTCAAATAGATTGTGTACTGGCCTTTTTCGACCTTGATGAGAATCTGGAATCGGCGGTATGCCTGTGATTCGTCTTCGGCCATCTGAGGACGACCGAAACGATCCGTGTACGTTCCGGCGAGACCCGACAGGAAATCATCTGGGGTAGTCGCAGCAGTGACGATGTTGAGCTGCTGAATGGGATACGTACGGCCGTACTTGATATTGGCCGAAAGGCGGCCGTCGCCAGGTTGCCTGAACGGCGCAAACATGCGGAATACGTTTCCTCTATTGCCGCAAGCCTGAATAATCGAGCCGGCGCGGGCGTCTTCCCAAACAACGCACTCCTCACCGTCGTAGCCGTCAAAACCGACATTCTCGCCGCCGATTTTGAATATCAGAAAACCCAGTTTGCGCGGAAGCGGGCCGGTCATCAGGTCTTTTCCTGTACCGCCGTCACCAAAGACAAGGATGTTTACAACTCGTGGCGGCAGGGGTGCGTACTGCAAGTAATCGCCGCGCAGCTTCGCGAGATGCGCGAGCATTCCGCGCTTGACGTAGAGATGTAGGTACTTTTCGCGCACTTCCGCGAGCGTCATTTTTCCTTGCGCGAACAGCGCTGATACTTCATCGACGTTAACTTGCTTCTGCTGCGCGCGGCGCTGAGCGTCTTCATCGAACTTTTCCCAGAGGTCTGGCACATTGGTGACTACTTCGCTGCGGTCGTAGGTCTCCTTGTCTGCCTGAGCGGGGTCTTCATGCGTCAGATACTTACAGAGCGGCAGAAACGCGCTAGGCGGTTTTCCTTCCACGTACTGCGGCGGAATGCCGAGCGCTTTCGCGACCGCTGCAATCGTCTTGTACGACTTGCATAAAAGCGCAATGTGCCAATGTTCAGGTTTTTCGTCACCGACAGCTGCACCCTTCGGCGGCGTATGCTTCTTCTTGAAGTCCTTGGGCGTGTAGGTGTCGCGGTCGTGGTTGATGTACGCCCACTCCGACATTCCCTTCGGGGCGAGTGCTTTTTGAATGCGCTCTTCCCTGAGCAAATCACCGTAACCGTCGTAAAACGCCTGCTGCGTGATGAAAAATGCCCTGAACTTATTCTTTTCGTGTATGTTCCACTTTCCGCCGAGCCGGTAAGGGCAGTCGTCGGTGCCTACGAGTTGCAGAAGTTGCAGCGACTCCGGCAACGCCGTTACGGTCTGTGGCTCTGATTCCGGCGCTAAAGTTACGTCTTCCGCCGTGAGTTTTTCCTCACACTTTTCAGACTTAGACATCGTGGACCACCGCCAAAAAGCGGGAAAAATAGAAAACGCAGATTTGACGATCTGTGTTTTTCACGGAGGCGCAACACTGTGAACTGCGGAAACGCAAAATTTCGCAGCGGAGTCCGCGGGCGACACACAAGCCCAAGTCGCCCGCGCGCGTTGGCGTTTTTGCTGGTAGTTGCAGGCTTCCACCCTGTGGTTGGTAAAATTCCGTTTGGAAAAAACAGAAAACACAGACCGTATTCGAGAATTCACTTTTCGTGGAAGAATTCCCTGTGAATCTTGGAAAAGCCTGGCAGCCTTGCCGCAGGTGTGGAATTAGTCCTGGCTGGGCGGTGACGGTTCGCGTATCCTTGAAAGTGAGGTCTGTTTTAGTTGGCTCCGCTATTTCCGTAGCGGAGTTTTTTGTTTTCGACATGGCTACGCAACACCACCGATTGTGGGCTGCGCGTCGAGCCAGGCTTCAAGATCGCTGACGCGGTAGAGGATGTGCTTGCCCGATTTGATGTAGCGGGGGCCTCGCCCCTCGGTGCGCCAGTTGGCGAGGGTGCCGCGCGACAGGCCGAGCATCTCGGCGGCGGTTGTGGGCTTCACGGAAAGGCGGGGGCTGTCTTCGTGGATGAACACGATAGATTCTCCTGACATGGAAAATTCGCCCCAGCCTGCGCAGTTTGCGCTTAGGAGCTATTTTCATGCCCGGTTCTAAATCGTTATCCCACTTACTTCGAGGGTGGAACCTCGCTGGCGATATCCGGAAGGCTGCCAACTATTCTAAATCATCCATGATCATTTGAAAAGGGGTGGGAACCATTCATTGAAGGGGAGATCTGTCGTTGAGGACGTACCCCAGTGTGAGCCGTCGTAGGCTGACGGCGCTGCACCGGACTGGAGGGTAGGAGTGGGCAGCCCGCCGTATTCGATTTGGCGTAGGCGATCGGTGAGCTTCTTCTTTAGCGCCTTGAGTCCACGCTTACTGGCAGCAAGTGCACTATCACCTCTCGCAGCCTTAATTGCAGCGCTCAACTCTTCGAGACGAGCGTTGATCTTCCTGAGGTCCCGCGCCAGAGCTGCTCGCTCTGCCTCACGTTCTTCTTCCGGTGTCGCACCATCATCAAGGCGGAGCTGTGCTAGTTCGGGAGAGTCCCAGATGGCGGGGCGTTGTGCGTTCATGTCTCCACTTTACCATTATTCGAACCTATACAAAAGTGGTGCTATAGTCGTGTGCATGGCAAAGAAACAACAAGCGTCACGCGCACCGATTCAACCGGGGGAAGATACTGTTGAACGCGTCTTGGACTCGCGCACGCGAGGGCCATTTGACGAATTTTTCACCGTCAAGAACTGGGAAGGGCGCTCCAGGCGATTCCACGTCCGAGCGGCAACGAAGGGTGAATTTCGGGCCAAGGCCAAGGAGATGATCGACGGTTATCTCAACACGTCTACGAGTGACTGGACGAAGGCGAGGCGAATTACAACCTTCATCGACGAGGTGAGCGCGCCTATCGTGGAGGCCGCGCGTCTGAGGCCCAACACGAAGAAGCGTTACGAGCTGGCGTTATCCCAGCTGCGTAGGCAGTTAGACGGACTGACCATAGGTAATGCCGTGCAGTTTAGGACTCTTGAGAGGGCGCTGCAGGACATTGGCCGAGATCATGGTGCTGAGTCAGCCCGACAGGCACGCACGGTGCTGAGTAAGTACGTTTTGGACCAGCTAATTCGCGAAGGCCTTATTGAGCACAATCCTCTGAGAGGTATCTCCATTGACCTCGGCGATACGCGCAAGGGAAGCAAGCCCACACAGTCTCATGCGCTCACCGACGGACAGTACGACGCAGTGGTTGATCATCTTGTGGAGCGCGACGTATCCGGGCCAATCCCGCCAGGAACAGACAGGCGGCATACCTCTATTAAGAAGCACGAAATCACGGTGGCACTGGCCGTGCTGCAGGCGGGCACGGGCCTGCGTATTAGTGAGGCGCTCGCGCTTACCCGTGAGGACGTAACGGTTACACAGGACTCGCTGGCAGTAACAGTGCGCGCAGAACACTCCAAGACTCACCGAGGGCGCACAGTGCCGATGCTTGATTCACGATGTAAGTGGTTCTGGTTAGAGCGGGTTAAAACAATTGGGTCAGGCGATCCTCTTATCCCAGCACCGGGGGACAAGCACTCGCACTGGCGTACCGACAACGCTGTGAAGGCGTGCGCGGCGCTTTACAAAGACATCGGCGTTCAACTCGAAGACAAGGCTGTCTCTTCTATGAGATCTCACGCCTGGCGCACCGTGCTCAATAACCGTGCAATCGCTCGCGGTGTCCCCGCCGAGATCCGCAGTGCATTCTTCGGTCACACTGAGGCCATGAACGCCCGAAACTACACGGACCTCACCGATGTTTCGGCCATGCAGTCGGCGCTTGAAGGTGGTGCACTAGATGGTGCACTAGAGGGATGATTCTGGATGATTCTAAATGATTTCAAATGATCGAAAACGCCCCTAAACTGCACGGTCAGAAACGAATAACGCCTGATAGGCTCGAATGTAGTCCGATAACCCAGAGGTCGTAGGTTCGAATCCTGCCCCCGCTACCAACTTCCCGCCCCTACCAGTGGAAACACCGGTAGGGGCCTTTTCTGTTTTGTGCTTGAATCGCCATTTGGGGCTTTGAATCCTGCACCACGTAGGACTTCGCCGCTCCCCCCAAGCCATGCACTTAGAAAGTAAAATCTTCTCGCTGTACGGTATCGTCGGTACGCTCAAAGATCGAAGCGCAGGATTACAAGGACTACATTCTCGGCTTCATCTTCTATAAGTTCCTGTCCGACCAAGTAGAGCAGTTCATGCTCAATAACGACGCTGAACCGGAAGACCTGCCCGATGCGCTCGTTGAGACCGACACTGACACCGTGGCCCTGGTGCGTAACAACTTGGGCTACTTCCTCACTTACGAGAACCTGTACTCGACGTGGCGGGACATGGGTAACGACTTTTCCATCGCTCACGTGCGCGACGGCCTGGCTACCTTCAAGCGCAACATCGCCCCGGAGCACAAGCACGTCTTCGAGGGCATCCTTAACACCCTGGACACCAGCCTGTCGAAGCTGGGCACAACCGACGCTGCCCGTACCTCAGCCATCAAGAAGCTACTGGACCTTATCGATGACATCCCCACTGATGGCAAGCAGGGCTATGACGTGCTGGGATACATCTACGAGTACCTCATCGAGAAGTTCGCGGCTAACGCGGGCAAGAAGGCAGGCGAGTTCTACACCCCGCATGAGGTCTCGCTCATTATGAGCAACATCGTCGCTGACCACCTCAAGGACCGCGACGAGATTCAGATTTACGACCCGACCTCCGGCTCTGGCTCCCTGCTGCTTAACATCGGCCATGCCGTCGCCAAGCGCATGGGGGACCCAGACCGTATTAAGTACTTCGCCCAGGAGCTGCGCGAGAACACCTACAACCTCACCCGCATGAACCTGGTCATGCGCGGCGTGAAGGCGGACAACATCGTCGCCCGCAACGGTGACAGCTTGGCCCATGACTGGCCGATGTTCGACGAGTTCGACCCGGTACAGACCTACCAGCCGCTCTATGTGGACGCCGTAGTCTCCGACCCGCCCTACTCCCAGAAGTGGGAACCCGAAGGCAACGAGGCTGACCCGCGATTCGCACGGTTTGGTCTAGCTCCGAAGACCAAGGCCGACTACGCCTTCTTGCTGCATGAGCTGTTCCACGTCAAACCCGACGGTATCCTCACCATCGTCCTGCCGCACGGCGTGCTGTTCCGTGGCAGCTCGGAGGCCGACATCCGCCGCAATCTCATCGAGGCCAACCACATCGATGCCATTATCGGCCTGCCTTCCAACATCTTCTACGGCACCGGTATCGCGACCATCATCATGGTGCTCAAGCAAGAACGTGACCGCGATGACGTGCTGTTCATCGACGCCTCGCAGGGCTTCATCAAGCAGGGTAAGTACAACCACCTGCGTGCCCGCGACATCCAGCGCATCGTCGATGCCGTCCGCAACCGCGTTGACGTGCCACACTTCGCTAAGGTCGTGACCCGCGACGAGATTCGTGCCAACGACCACAACCTCAACATCCCGCGCTACGTGTCCGCCACCCTGCCGCCAGAGTCTGTAGACCTGTACGCCACCATGCACGGCGGCATCCCCACCAGTGAGATTGCCGCCTTGGAGCACTACTGGACCGCCCTACCGGGACTGCGTGAGGCGCTGTTCACCGAGAAGGTAGAAGGCTACGCGGAGCTGAAGACCGCCAACCTGCGCGAGACCATCGACAAGCACCCTGCAGCCCAGGCACTGCGTAACCAGGTTGACGCTGCACTATCCGACCTCCCGGAGAAGCTGCACGCGCTGCTGGTGGACGGCGCGGCTACCGTGCCCATTACCACCACCGAGGACCAGCTTAAGGCAGACCTGTTCGACCGACTCGACCCTGTACCGTTGGTTGATGCCTACGAGGGCTACCAGGTACTGCATGACAGCTGGGTCAAAACCGCCGGTGACCTAGAAGTCATCCAGACCGAAGGCTTCGATGCCCTGCGGGTCAACCACCCCGTGATGGAGTGGAAGACCAAGGAAAAGAAAAAGGTCTATGTCCAAATCGGATGGGACGGGCGCGTTGCTCCCAACGAGTTGGTGCAGACCTTCTACCTGGCGCAACAGAAGGACCAGGTAACGCAGCTAAGTCGCGACGTGGACACAGCTGTATCTGAGCTAACACAGCTTGTCGAGGGCTTAAGCGAAGTCGACAAGACCGACCTGACCGAGATACTTAACGACAAGCAGGACGCCTTCAAGAAGACCGAGCTGAACAAGGCCATCAAGGACCTGCCGAAGCTGGCCAAGGGCGAGACCTGGCCGGAGGACAGCACTGAGGCTGCCATGCTCAGCGCCAAGGCACTTATCGCCCAGCGGGACAAGCTCAAGAAGAACCTCAAGGCTGCGCAAGAGCAGTTGGAGAAAGACACCTACGCGACCATTGAAGCGCTTACCGAAGCGCAGGTCGATGAGGTGCTCACCGCCAAGTGGATTACTTCACTTATGGATGACCTGCGCGAAATCCCTGGTCACGTGCTTGCAGGCCTGGCCGGCCGCGTCCAGGCGCTGCACGACAAGTACGCCGTCGCGCTGACCGACCTCGACGTGAAGATTCGCGAGACGGAGCAAGAACTCGCTGGCCTACTGAGCGGGCTTACCGGCAACGCCGCCGACATGCAGGCCGTGGCTGCACTCCAGGAGCTGCTGGGCGGTGGTCGCGATGCATAGTCACAACGTGCCCGCACTGCGCCTGGAGGGCTTCGATGGTGAGTGGGAATTGAAAGCCATTGGAGACCTCAGCGAAAGGACTTACGGTGGCGGTACGCCATCTAGCGATGAACCGGGCTACTGGTCCGGGGACATCCCTTGGATTCAATCCTCTGATGTTGCGGAGCAGGGGGTCGCCCCGGTCGCCCCTCGTAAGCACATCACCGAGGAAGCTATTTCACGCTCTGCTGCTATGCAGATTCCTGCCGACTCTGTTGCAGTCGTCACTCGTGTTGGCGTTGGCAAGGTCTCTTTTATGCCGTTCCCTTACGCCACCAGCCAGGACTTTGTATCGCTATCAGACCTTTCCGGTGACCCTGAATACATCGCTCTTACTGTTAAGCGGCGTATGGAGGGACTCGCTGACCAGCTGCAGGGTAGCACCATCAAAGGTATCACGAAGACTGAGCTGTTCAATCAGGCTGTTTATTTCCCGCCCGCTCTCGAAGAACAGTAGGCCATCGGCGCTATCTTCACCAACCTCGACGATGCCATCAACCAGCACACCAAGAAGCACCAGGCCCTGCAGCAGGCCAAAACTGCTCTCATGCAACGGATGTTCCCGCAGGAGGAGGGGCAGACGGTGCCGGAGTTGCGGCTGGAGGGCTTCGACGGTGAGTGGAAGACGACAACACTGGGTGAACTCGGCTCGTTCAAGTCAGGCGTCGGATTCCCGGAACGTGAACAAGGCGGGGAAGCAGGCCTACCTTTCTACAAGGTATCGGACCTCTCCGCACCAGGGAATGAGCTGCAACTGCGCTCCGCCAACCACTATGTGACGGAGGAACAGATTGTTCGTAATCACTGGGTGCCTGTAACAGCTGTACCTGCGATTCTGTTCGCCAAGGTTGGTGCTGCTGTCTTCCTAGGGCGCAAAAGACTCGCTACCGATACATTCCTCCTCGACAACAATCTCATGGCGTTTTCCTTGGACACCAAATCTTGGGATGTTCAGTTTGCCGATACCTACCTCAAGACGGTGGACCTGACCCGATTCACTCAGAGCGGTGCTTTGCCGTCACTGAACGCCCGTCACTTGGCAGAGGCGGCGGCTACCATTCCACCCACCCTTGAAGAACAACAGGCCATCGGTGCAGTGTTCACACGGCTGGACACGCTCATTGCTACCGAGGCCAAGTACATCGAGTCCCTTAAGCAGGCCAAGGCGGCGCTGCTGCAACGGATGTTCATCTAAGGAGCAGCTATGACCACACCATTTCGTTCTGAGGCTGAGTTCGAGGCGGTACTCATCGACCTGCTAACCCGCCACGGCTGGAGCAAGGAGTTGCTGCGCTTCCCGACAGAGCAGCAGCTCATCGACAACTGGGCGAACATTCTTTACGCCAACAACCGGGGCCGTAACCTGCTTGGCGACGTGCCGCTCACCGAGGGCGAGATGGCGCAAATCATCGAGCAGGTCAACAACCTGCGTACGCCGCTGGCGCTCAACGAGTTCATCAACGGTAGCACCGTGACCATTACCCGAGATGCACCGCAGGCCGCCAACTTCGGCTCTGAGGTTAGCCTGAAAATCTACGATCGCCTAGAGATTGCCGGTGGCCAGTCGCGCTACCAGATTGCCGTCCAGCCGCGCTTCCAGACCGCCAATGAGCTGCTGCCCACCCGACGTGGCGACTTGATGCTGCTCATTAACGGTATGCCGGTCTTCCACATCGAGCTGAAGCGCTCCGGCGTGCCGGTCTCCCAAGGTGCGAACCAGATAGCCAAGTACGCCCACGAGGGCGTCTACCAGGGAATCTTCTCACTGGTGCAAATCTTCGTCGCCATGACCCCAGAAGAGACGATCTACTTCGCCAACCCGGGCGCAGGCAAGTTCAACCCGGACTACTTCTTCCACTGGGCAGACTTCAACAACGAGCCGCGAATCCGGGCTATCTGGAGCGCTGGGTCGTGCGCGCGGATGAAGTTAACCCGGACGGCGACGTCGCGCTGTCGCAGCAGGCGGTCGACGAGTTCGTGATGGCGCCGTGCGTCCGCTGCGGTTCGGAGCTGCTCAAGCCGGACGTCGTCTACTTCGGCGAGCCGGTTCCGGTGGAGCGGCGGGACGCCGCGCGTGCGCTGCTTGCGGACTCGCGCTCGCTGCTTGTCGCCGGTTCGTCGCTCGCCGTGATGAGTGGCTATCGCTTCATGCTCGACGCGCTCAAGCAGGGCAAAGAGGTCTCTGTGGTGAACGGCGGCCCCGGACGCGGCGACCCGAAGGCGACGACGCTGTGGCGCACGCAGGTAGCGCCGGCTTTTGATGAGCTACTGGATCTGCTTGATGTGTAAGGCTGGGGTACGGCAGGCCTAAAGCTTCTCGAAGTACATGACTGCGGTGTCGGTGTTTTTCTCTGGTGCCGGGGGATCGGTCTGCTTGCCTCGCCACAGGGGGCTGATGCCTGGCATGAACCAGGCGAGCAGGGCAACGAGAACCGCGATGACGATGGCGGCGGGAGTTGCATATTCGAGCGGCACGAACCAGTATCCGGCCGCGCACAAGGCGATGATGATGCAGACCCACAAGGGGACTAGGACGCCGAGGTTGAGCCGCCGCGTGGCGCGGTATTCGGCCCAGTCTTCGCCGGGGAAGCGAGTGCGCGCTTCGGAGCGAATCCGACGCGCGGTCTTGTGCTGTTGCAGCACCGAGGCGATGAGGGTGAAGGCCACGCCGGCGCCTGCAACGAGCATGTCTGCGGTGACGGCTCCATAAGCTGCAATCGCGAGCGCGAGAGACAGCGCAAGGCGCTCGGAGACGCTGAGAGGTAGCCCACGCGTGGGGTCTACGTCGGGATACAGATTTTTGAAGGCGCTGGTAGACGACGATGTCATGACCGAATGAGGGTGTCCTTTGTTGGGGGTTGCTTACCTAATCTAGGTTAGTATAGCCTATACAAAACTGCTTAGGTATGTGTAGCCTAACTTCTGATTCTTTTTGTTCATCGCATCAATACTTCATGAGGACTCTCTCCGTGATTCTCCGTCGAATATTGGGCACTCTTGCTGCCAGTACTCTCATCGCACTCCCTTCGGTCGCGCTCAACGCTCCTGTCGCCTCGGCTGCCGGCACTTGCTCCTGGAATTGGGGCATTAAGCAGTCCTACCGAAGCTATATCCAAGGCCAAGTCGCCAAGGGCCAGTGGGAAACGGACGGCATTGGTTTTACCGGTTCCGAAACCGGCGCAGACGGTGCTTTTACCTTCACTCCGGGCAAGGCTTCCGTAAACGGCGATACCGTCACCGTCCCCTTCGGCGGCGTCATCCACTTCACTGGACACAACTACGGCGGCGACGATCTGTTGGATATGACGCTGACAGACTGGCAGATTCAGGCCTCCGGCAACCGGGCGGCGATCGTGGTGGATTACGTCTCTTATGAATCTGACATGGTGGATAAGTCCGCACGCGGCCCGCAGATTACCGGCGATAACGTGGTCATCGCGGGGATCGATCTAGATCAACCCGTCGACGCGTCCGCGCACACGCTCGACCTTTCCGGCGACGTCACGCTCACCGACGAAGGACACAAACTCTTCATTGCCTATGAGTCGGGACAGTCGATGGACCCCTCGTCAGGGACCGTGGCCACGGATGGCAGCTGCGGCGGGTCCTCTGGCGGTTCAGGCAGCGGTTCGAAGTCCTTGGGGACAATCTCGGGCACGTTTACTGGTCGCAATGCAGAAGCCATGGCGATTCTGAAGGAAACGAACGACACCATGAATGGCCTGACCACCTTCATGGGCAACACGGAGTCCTTCCTAGACCAGCTAGAATCCTTCCGTTCTCGCACGGAAGCCGCCACGGGCACGACCACCAGCACTACCACTAGCACCACGAGTGGTTCAGGCGCGTCGGGAGCCAACACTTCGGGCACCGCGAGCCCTTCGGGTGCTTCGGGTAGTACTTCGAGCACTTCGGGTAGTACTTCGGGCAGTACTTCGGGTACTTCCGGCACTACTGGTGCTACTGGAACCACAAGAACCGCGCGGCCACAGGACCCCGGGTCCGCGGCTAGTGATGGGCAGTCAGAAACCTGCGTAGCCACGGGCGTGCAGGCTGCGACCGCCGAGTGGGGTGTCAAGAAGTCCTTCCAGTCGTATATCACCGGCTCCATCGCCAAGGGCGCCTGGACGCTCGACGGCGTAGGGTACGACAACTCGCGTTTCCAGTTCACGGGCACCGGCGGAGATGTGGATACTGCGGCGCAGTCAGGTTCCATCCGCTACGGCGGCGCTATGCATTTTACCGGCCACAACGGAGTCCTCGATCTCAATATCGCGAACCTGGAAGTCCGGTTCAACGGGACGAGCGGTCAACTCATCGCCGACGTGCGTTCCTCCAACATGGAGGGCGAGCGCAAGGACTTTGGACGCACGGTGCTCGGAGACGTGTCGTTTAGCCTGCTCGACGTGAGTGACTCCGCCGTCGACGGCGAAGCCACCGTCACGCTGACCGCAGCGGGCAATGATGCGTTCGCGAATTTCTATGAGCCGGGCACGACCCTTGATCCGCTTTCGTTGCATGCACAACTTGGCGGATCCGGGGACTGCGCCGGGGCGAGCGGAACTACGGCACACACTGGTGCGGCGACGACCTCCGGCGGTCAGAGCGCTGCGGCGGCAAAGCGGGCGGCATCGGAAAGCTCTGCGGGAGACGGCCCGCAGGCCGCGGCCGGCACGAGCACGTCTGGTTATGAAGACGGCAGCGGCAACTTCCAGATCAAGAAGGCCGCGGCCGCGGGCTCCTCGCCGGAGGCGAGCACGTGGCTCCTGCTGCTTATCGCAGGCCTCGCCATCGCCGGCGGTTCCATGGGCTCCGTCGTCCTGCGCAACCCGGCGTAGCGCACCCCTTGTTACCCAAGACTTGAGAAAGGATACGTTTCGCATGAAACGACTTTTGGTGGCGTTGGCGTGTGTCTTCGCCCTCACAGGGTGCGGCGTCCAAGGCGCCTATGAATCCCAAGACGCGCAGCTGCGCGACGCCCTCCCAGACGCGCAGTCGGCCAAAGACCCGCGCTCGTTTACGGGTGTGTCGAATGTGACGGACTTCGAGGATGTCGTCGTGGTGGCGGAGTCGCCTACTCCCGCGCTGCCGGTAGAGCTCACGGATGCTGACGGCTACGACGTCTCCGTTACGGATGTGTCCCGAATCGTGGCATTGGATCTCTACGGTACGTATACGAAAACCCTCGAGGGCCTAGGGCTTACGGACAATATCGTGGGTCGCACGGTGTCGTCGACGGAAAACGCTATCGCCGATCGCCCCGTCGTGACCCAGGGCGGACACAACATCAACGTGGAAGCCGTGCTCGAACTCCGGCCCACGCTGGTCATCGTCGATCATTCGATCGGCCCACGCGACGCCATCGACCAGATTCGCGCCGCAGGGGTGACCACCGTGGTCATGGAGCCGAAACGCACCATTGACTCGGTGGCCGAGGACATCACAAACCTGGCCGCGGTCGTGGGTCTGCCAGACGAAGGCGAAACGCTGGCCAACCGCTCCGTCGAAGAAATCGAAAAAGATAAGGCGGCCATCGCAGACATCGTGCCGGAGGAGCCAATGCGCATGGCGTTCCTCTACGCGCGCGGCAACGGCGGCATCTTCTTCATCATGGGAGAAGGCACGGGTGCCAAGGACCTCATTGAGGGTGTGGGCGGCGTAGACCTCGGCACCGAATACCACCTCTCTTACGCCGAACCTGCCAACGCCGAATCTTTGGCAAAGATTAACCCTGAGGTCATCATCATGATGACGGGCGGCCTGGAGTCGACCGGCGGCGTCGAAGGCCTCCTCGAGCGCCCCGGCATTGCACAAACCACCGCGGGCCAAAAGCAGCGGATCGTGACCATCCCAGACGGGCAATCGCTCGCCTTCGGGCCCTTGACCGGACAGACCCTTCTCAAACTTGCGCAGGCAATCTATGACCCAGACAATGCTTAAACCGGCGGCCCCCACGGAGGTTTTCGCTCGGCGCTCCCGCCTGCGGGTTGGTGTATTCGTATCGCTTGGGGTGCTGCTTGGTGTCGCCTTCATCCTGTCGCTTGCGCTGGGGCAGTACTACGTCGCGCTGGGTGACTTGGTGCAGATTATGGCCGCGGGCCCTGGCGGTGGCTTGACGGCCAACGTCGTGTGGCAGATCCGCCTGCCGCGCATTCTGCTCGGTTTCTTGGTCGGCGCGTGCTTGGGAGTGGCGGGCACGCTCATGCAGGCCGTGTTCGCCAACCCGCTGGCTGAGCCCTCCATCGTGGGCGTGACCTCCGGTGCCGGTGTAGGCGCGGCCGTGGTAATCGTCTTTAATATCTCCGTCCTGGGTACCTTCACGGTGCCGCTCGCGGCGTTTGCTACGGCGCTGCTGGTTACCGCGCTGATCTACCAGTTGGCGCGCTCACGAGGGCGTGTGGCGGTGGTCAATCTGATCCTGACCGGCATTGCTATCAACGCGGTGTGCAACGCCATCATCTCCTTCATGATGTACCTGGCGCCTACCGCGAACCGCGAGCAAATCATCTTTTGGCAAATGGGTTCGCTCAACGGTTCCCAGTGGAAACACGTGTGGGTGGGCCTCCCCATCGCCCTCCTCGGGATGGCCATTGCGCTGCGTCTTGGCCGCCAGCTAGATGTGCTCGCGCTGGGCGAGCGCGCCGCGGAACACACTGGCGTCGACGTCAAGCGACTGCGCATTATCGCCATCGCTGCCTCGGCGATCCTTACCGCCGGCGCAGTTGCTTTCGCCGGACTTATTGGGTTCGTCGGCCTTATCGTGCCGCACCTGCTGCGTACGATCATCGGCCCAGAAAACAGGGTCTTGCTGCCGGCCTCTGCGGTGGCGGGCGCCGTACTCATTGGCTTTGCCGACGTCGCTGCGCGCACGCTCATTCCTTTCGCCGACCTTCCCATCGGTATCTTTACCGCGCTCGTGGGTGGCCCCACCTTCTTCGTGCTGTTGCGCCGGATGATGAAGAAGGGAATGCATTGATGATTAACGTTGCGAATCTTTCCGTTTCGATCGGCGAGCGGAACCTGCTTTCCGATGTCTCCTTTGTCGCCCGCCCAGGGGAGGTCACCGGCCTCATCGGCCCGAATGGTGCGGGCAAGTCCACGCTGCTGGCGGCCATCGCCGGCGATATTGATTACACCGGTTCCGTTTCCCTCGTGGGGCAGGATCCGGCGGTGTCCTCCCCAGGGGCGTTGGCCCGTGCGCGTGCGGTGATGCTGCAGGACGTTACTGTGTCCTTCCAGTTTCTCGTGCGTGATGTAGTGGCCATGGGCCGGCGCCCTTGGGAGGGCACCGCCAGGCAGGCCGAGGACGACGCGATCATCGACGCAGCGCTTGCGGCGGTGGATGCGACGCACTTGGCCGGCCGCGATATTGCCACGCTCTCTGGCGGGGAGCGTGCGCGTGTGGCGTTGGCCCGTGTACTGGCGCAGCAGACCCCGGTGATTCTTCTCGATGAGCCGACTGCGGCGCTGGACATCCGCCACCAAGAACAAGTCTTGGGATTGGTGCGCTCGATCGCGGCGCAGGCTGGAGTGGCGGTGCTGGTGGTACTCCACGATTTGGGCGCCGCTGCGGCCTATTGCGATCACATCGTGTGCCTAGCAGACGGGGCAGTTGCCGCCGCCGGCCCGGTGCGCGAGGTCTACACCGACGAGATTTTGTCGCAGGTCTATCGCTGGCCCATCCAGGTGAGCAAGGCAGACGGCCACATCTCAGTCCATCCCGCGCGATGTCAGGTCGCCGATCCCGAGCAGTCTTTTGTCGATCTACTTAAGGAGTCTTAACTCATGCGTATTGTCTCTTCTTCTCTCGCGCTGGCGCTGACCGCCTCGGCGCTGACCGTTCCGGCAGCCTTTGCTGCCGATGCCCCCACCTGCGCCCCTGGCCAGACCCTGGAGACCCGCATTGTCTCCGGAACTGTGAATTGGGGCATCAAGGAATCTTTCCGCAACTACATCACCGGCCCCATCGCGAGGGGTGGGTGGACCACGTCCGGCGCGGTAACGCAGGACGAGGGTAACAAAGGCGGAGCAGACTTTCAGTTCCACTTCGAGGTGGATCCTTCTGCGTCCTCGGTGAGCCTGGGCGAAGACGGCACCGTCACGAAAGCCGATATTCGAACCAAGGATTCGACGCTGGAGTTTGAGGGCCACCACGGTGCGCTGTACACCAAGATGCTCTCGCCTTATGTCCTCACGGAGGCAGGGCAGGCAAAGGCGGGCACGTCCTACGAGGGCTACTACGTGCCGGGCAAGGGCATGACGGAATACACCCCGGAGGACCGCACGGAAGAAAACAAGAAGTCGGGCACGGATACCTTCGCTGAGGGCAATGCCGCATGGTCGAAGGACGGCGATATGCTCACGCTGAATGCGACCGACGTGACGTACAAGCCGAAGGCGGGTACCTACTACGATCGCGAGTCGAAGATCCAGCACATCGAGGGTATCGACGTGATCTTCATGGGCATGTACAACGAGAGCTACAAGCCGGAACTTGATGATGCACAGGTGACCTTGAAGACCGCGTCCGAGTGTGTGGGTCCTGCCGATGAGGGCACCGAGACCACCCCAGGGGAGCAGGACGAGCCGGGCCGCGACGAGCAGGGCAAGGACCAGGCAGGAGACCAAGGAAAGACTCCTGAGAAGGACCCAGAGAAGAAGCCGGAAAAGGGGCGGGATCAGAACCAAGGCGGCACGGATAACAAGGGCGAAGAAGGCTCTTCTTTTTCCAACGTGTGGAATATCGTGTTGGCGCTGACCGCTCTGGGCGGCATGTTTGCGGTCATCGGCGGCGCCATCGTGCAGTCCGGCGTTCTTAATCCCCTGCTGGCGCGCCTGCGTTAGCGAACCTGCACGGGTCTATTCCGAGTCGGCGTGACCCGCGTTGGCAAGGGCGTGGCTTTGGGCGTCGTGAGGATTGTCCAGGGTGGGGGAGAGCTGTTTGAGCACCGTGCGCACGATGGCGCGCACGCGCTTGTCCATGGGCATATCCATGTGTGAGACGACGGCGCGTTTGTCGACGTCTTGCACATAGACATTGCGCACCGTTCCGTCGGGAGTGTCGCCGGGATCCAAGAAACAGGTTTCCGGCGGCACGACGATGGAGTCTTGCTTAGTGGCCACGCACGTGTAGCTCACACCGGGGGCCAGGTCACCGTTGCGGTTGAGCTCCTCCAGCGTCGCGCTGCCCACGATTTGTTCCATGCCGGCTGGGCCGAAGTAAGCGTCGATGATGGAGCGCATGACGTGTTCTTGGCGGCGGCTGGAAATCAACGAGCTGACGATTCCACCTTGGGTGGTGCCGTGGTTGGGCGCCGACAGGCAGATGATGTGGCGCACGCGGTCCACCGCATCGTGGTTATGCATCCAGTAGCGGGCGACGATACCGACTTGAGAGTGTCCGATGAGCACGACCTGTTCCGCGCCGGTGACGGCTTGGACCGCGTCGATATACGCGCCGACCTGATCGGCGGAGGCGGCGATGGGGCCGGTGGCGCGGGCGCCATAGTCCGGTGCGAACACGGTCCAGCCGTCCTCGCGCAGCTCGGAGCCGAGCAGCTGCCATACGCCTTTCGTATCCGTCGTCCCGTGGATGAGAATGATGGGCCATGGGTGGTCTTCATCCGGGCGCGCTGCCCAGTCGTCTTCGAAAACGCCGCGTGGCTTCAGGCGTGCGCCGAGCGGTAGCGATGCCAGGCGTGCCGCGGTCTCTGCCTCGTGGTCGTCGCCTGCGGACCCGCGTGGATGGCGAAAGTCGAGGTCGAAGAAGCTGCGGCGCTCGGCACGCAATAGCTCGGCGATTTCGTCGGCCACTTCCTCGCGCAAGGCGTTAGCGGGCGCAGGGGTGGTAATGCCGTGGCGCGGAGAGTCTGAAACTTGTTCCGCCGCCGGTGTCTCCGGCAGGCCTTCGGTGGCGTCGTAGCTGACGGAAGGGGGAGTCGGGTCTGAACGCCAGAACCGCCCGAGTCCCTCGGAGATGAGGGTTTCGAGTTCTTTGAGCGGTTCTTTGAACGAATCTGTTGCCATAACTCTCATCCTATTTCGTGCCGCGATACATTAATTTTTCGGAATTATTAGTGGTAACGGTGATATTTCGCGGGATCGCGGGAGAAAGTTCTCGTTCCCCCTTGACCATCCAACTAAAGGTTTATAAACTAAGCCTTGCCTAATCACGGGCGGTTGCTTACTAGGAAGGTCGCGCTCCACTTCCTTCTCACGGTAAGTGCCGAAAGATTAGTCATGGGGAGAAGGCCCGTCAGCGCGCAGCTGACGGGCCTTCGTTTATCTCTGGAAGTGGTAGTTGGGGGACGAGCCCAAATTCCTGCGCCTACCGGCGTGCTCGCGAGCTTTCGCTACGTCTTTTCTTCCCCCGCGCGCCTGCGCATGGAAGTCTTCGGCGGCCTCGCCGTCGCCCTCGCGCTTATCCCCGAGGTCTTAAGCTTTTCGATCCTGGCGGGGCTGGATCCACGCGTTGGACTCTTCGCGTCCGTCATCATGGCAATCTCCATCTCCTTTACTGGTGGTCGTCCTGCCATGATCTCCGCCGCGGCCGGCTCGGTCGCGTTGGTCATTGCTCCCTTGTCTGCCTCCCACGGTCTGCAGTACGTCCTCGCGGCGGTGCTGCTGGCGGGAGTCCTGCAGATCGTTCTCGCTTTCCTCGGGGTCGCCAAGCTCATGCGTTTTATCCCGCGCTCCGTTATGACTGGCTTCGTCAACGCGTTGGGCATCATGATGTTTACCGCGCAGCTGCCGCACCTCATGCACGTCCCGTGGATCGTCTATCCCCTCGTGGCGCTCGGTGTGGTCATCATGCTTCTGTGGCCGAGGCTCACGGAGGTCGTCCCCGCCCCGCTCATCACGATCCTCGTCATCACAGTGCTCGTCGTCGTCTTCCGCTGGGACATTCCGGACGTCGCGGACCAAGGCGAGCTACCCACGAGCCTGCCGGGCTTCGTTTTCCCTGACGTGCCGCTCACGCTCGACACGCTCACGCTCATCGGCCCGTACGCGGTAGGCGTGGCCCTCGTCGGCCTCATGGAGTCGCTGCTCACAGCCAAACTTGTCGACGACATTACGGACAGCCACTCGGATAAAACGCGCGAGTCCCTCGGTCAGGGTATTGGCAACGTCCTTGCGGCGAGCATCGGCGGCATGGGCGTGTGTGCGATGATTGGCCAGACGATGATTGGCGTCAAAGCTTCTGGTGCTCGCACGCGCCTGTCGAGCCTGCTCGCTGGCATCTTCCTCCTCATTCTCATCCTTGTGTTGGGCGATACCGTGGGTGCGATTCCCATGACTGCGCTTGTCGCCGTCATGATCCTCGTCGCCGCGGACACGGTGGATTGGCACTCGGTGCGCACCATCCACCGCATGCCGCTGTCGGAAACGCTGGTCATGCTCGTGACGGTTGTGGGGACATTGGTTACTCACAACCTGGCGGTCGGCGTCATCGCCGGCGTGCTCACGGCCATGATTGCGTTCGCGCGTCGCGTCGCGCACCTCACCCAGGTCGAGCTCGTTGCTTCCGATGCCACCCGCGCCGCGTACCGCGTCACCGGCCAGCTTTTCTTTGCTTCGTCCAACGACCTTGTCTATTCCTTTGACTACACGCTGGGAGTCTCTGAGGTCGATATCGACATGTCGGCTGCGCAGGTATGGGATGCCTCGACTGTGGCGACGCTGGATGCGGTGCGTGAGAAATACGCGCAGCGCGGCGTGACCGTGGATATTCGGGGTCTTGATCCGGTCAGTCAGCAGCGCCTCGACCGGCTCTCGGGCAATTTGGGGGACTAAAACCTGGGGGAGAGATGTGCGCTGAGCATGGGGGTGCGACGATTAGTCATACTTTCGGTCGAATATGCGTCACTGTGGGCATGAAGTATGGCATAGGTCTTGATATGTAAGGCTTGCCTTGTTTAGACTATCCACATTAAGGTTAGGCAAGCGTTACTTAATCAGGAGGAATTTGGCCATGACCGTTGCCATGACCACGACGCCGCTTTCGCAGATGCTGCGTGAGGAAACCGCGCGAGCGCACGCCAGCGCAGAGGGCTCAGATTTTATGACCCGCTTGATGGCGGGTGAGCTCAGCGCAGAGGCACTCGCCACCTTTACTGGGCAGTTGTGGTTTATCTATGAGGCGCTTGAGCGCGCGGTCCGCACGGTAGCGGATACTCGCATCGCCGGAGCGGTGGCCGACCCCCGGTTGGAACGCCGCGATGCGCTGGAACTCGACCTCGCGGAAATGTACGGCCCGCAGTGGCGCGACGAGGTGCGTATCCTTCCCGCCACCGCACGCTACGTCGCGCGCCTGGAATCGCTCGATACGCCGGGATCGGAGCCCCGGGTCGTTGCTCACCACTACGTGCGCTACCTTGGCGATATCTCGGGTGGGCAGGTTATTGCCGCGCGCCTGGGGGCTCTCTACGGTATCGACCCGGATGCGCTCAATTTCTATAACTTCGCGGCGATTGGCAAGATTCCGCCCTACCGCAGCGCGTACCGCAAGGCGCTCGACGAGCTCGCGCTTTCTGATGCCCAGCGTGCCGCTCTCATCGCCGAGGCACAGGCCGCCTTCGCGTGTAACTCGGCAGTCTTCGCCGAGCTAGCGAAGCTGTATCCGGGCGCAGCGTAGCGCCGGGTTCACTATTTCCTCTCTTCCCCCTTCTTGTTTTATCTGTATTTCTAAAGTGACCTGGAGGTCTGTCGCGTGAAGAAAATCTCTTCTGCTTCTCTCGCATCTGCTCTTATCGTCTCTGCAATGGCTGTTCCGGCTACTGCTGCAACGCAGGACCTGACGGCGGGTACATTCGCCTGGCCCATCAAGACCTCATTTATGGAGCATCTTGCTGGCCCAATGGCAGCTGGCCGTTGGACGACCACGGATGGGGCGACGTATAAGGACAATCAGCTGCTCTTTCCGGTCAACGTCGCTGAGACGACGTTAGATGCGGACGGCAACGGCACCATCGTCCTTGACGGTTCGGCGCATATCGTGGCCTACAAAGGCCTGGGCGCGGGCGGCTCGGCCGGCCTCGATCTCACCTACTCAGATCTCAAGCTGCAGGTGCAAGGCACGAAGGTCGAGCTCGTTGGAGACTACGTTTTGTCCGGGGATCCGGGCGATAAGGGCGCGCAGGTCGACAGGGATGGCGATGATGACGTGCTGGTCACGTTCACCCTCGATGCCCCCATCGCGGTTGGGACCGATGTGAGCGCGCAGGATCGCCAGGCCACCGCGGGTGCAGGCCTGGAGGGCTCGCTACTGCGCTATAAGGAAGGTCAGATACTTGAGGGCGGCGACGTTGATCTCGTGCTGGACTTCGCTGATGGCAAGGATGCCGGGGTAGTCGAGGGGCATAAGTCGACGGGACTTGCCCAGGCTTCCGCGCAGTTGGGAACGCTGAGCTCGGAGGAACCGTCGAGCGAGGGTATCGGCATCCTCGTGGGGGTGATTGCGGGCGTTGTGGCGCTCGTGGGTACCGCGGTGGCAGGGATGCCTTTGGTGCTTGATGCGCTCAAGCGGGCGGGCATCCGACTCTAGTTCGATTGCTTCCGTTTGTGTGGATTCGGGCGTTGATCAGGTTGCGGTAACTTAGGTTACCGTGACCAAAATTGTCTTTGGCCTGCATGTTTGGGAACCCTAACCTAGCTAGCGGCATTTTTGAATATCTGTATTATGGGAGACTATACCGCCGGAAACCCGTTGGATAGCCGTCGGAAAAGACAGAAATTTACCTATTGAACAGGTACCGAAAGGCAAGGATATTCAATGAACGAGAAGCTGCAGAGCCTGCTGAACGCACAGGTTATTAACGAGCACGGCGCCGCCCTCATCTACACCCAGCTGGCCTACGAGATGGATGATCTTTCCTTCCCGGGCATGCGTGACTGGTTCTACGCTCAGGCTGCGGAGGAGCGCGAGCACGCTCAGAAGTTTGCCAACCACCTCCTCGCACGCGGTTACCGCGTGGAGCTCACCGATGTCCCGGTTCCGTCTGTGAAGGCCGCGACCCCGCTCGACGCTTTCGAGGCTGCCTACGCACACGAGCAGAAGGTCTCCGAGCAGATCCGCGAGATCGCTCGTACCGCTGATGAGGTGAAGGACCTTGAGTCCCGCCAGATCGTGAACTGGTTCCTCGACGAGCAGATTGAGGAAGAGGACACCGTCACCGAGATTATTGACCAGATCAAGCTCGTGGGCAACGATGGCTCCGGCCTCCTGCGCATCGACGCCACTCTGGGCTCCCGCGCAAAGTAGTCACGCGTGGCCATCAAGGCCTAGCTAATACACAAAGGTCAAGGGACAGTGACCATGCGGTAACAAACCCATCAAGATTGTCCTAATATCTCCCACCAACCCCATGGTTGGTGGGAGACTGCGTTTTATATGTCTATGAAGCAGAAAACCTGGACCGTGGTCGTGCTCCTCGCGCTCGCCGTCGCCTTGGGCGTCGGCATGGCGTTGAGCAGTACGCACGTTGCGCTCGGCACTTTTCTGCTTGGTGCGGCACTCATGCTGGGGCCCTTCGCGGGGGCGGGTCTCTTTCTTTTTGCTGCGCTCATCGCGGTGAGCCTGCCGCAGAAGTCCATTGCGTCAGTCGGCGGCGCGCTCGTGCTTGCCGCCGTGGGCTTGGTGATCTTCACGCCGCTCGGCATCATTCCGGACGCCATTGTGCCGCTGTATGCAGGAGGCGCGGCGCTGGGTGCCGTGGCGGTGCTGCTCGTGCCCACGGGGCTGCCCGGACGCTTGTTCCGTTTCTAGAACTCTGTCGTTTTGGGACGAGTCTGCGCGGCTTTCCGTAGTCTGGATGTATGTCGACGTATCTTTTCGATTTCTACGGAGTCTTGCTCCGTCATCGCCCACCGGAGCCGAAGGAGGCGCTGCTACGTCTCGTCGGTGCCGAGGATCCGGCCGCTTTTTGGACGGCGTATAACGAATTGCGCCCGGCCTATGACGCGGGCGTGGTGAGCGACGAACGCTGGTGGCGCCAGATGCAGGTGCGCCTAGGCCTTCCGGACTTCGATATCTCTGAGGCCGTCGCTCAGGACTTCGAGCCGTGTACGGCGCCGGACCTCGACGTCGTGGGGTCGCCCAGGAGTTGCTTGGCGCGGGCAATGCGGTGGGCGTGCTGTCCAATATTCCGGTGGGACTCGGTCGTATGGTGCGCGAGCGCAACGACTCGTGACTCAAGGAATTCACCGCCGTGGTGCTCAGTGGCGAGATTGGCGTGGTCAAGCCCGACAAGCGGGCCTTCGACGTGGCGATGGACGCGTTGGGTGCGAGTGCGAAAGACACACTCTTTATTGATGACACCCAGGGCAACGTCGACGCAGCACGGGCGGCAGGGCTGCGCGGGTATCTCTACGACGGCAACCTTGCCGAACTGCGTGCGGAGTGCGGGCTGGCCTAGGCGGCGCGCACCTTCGCGGTGTTCAGCTCAAGCGGCGTGCGCAGGAGCGGGTCGAGCGCGACGGCGCGGGCGATGGAGCGGACGATCTCCTTGTGGTTGGGGATCATGCGCAGCTCCGTCGCGGACGCGAGATCGGGGTCGAGCTCGCCGCGTGCGGCCGAGGCAAAGAGCTTCGGCGCGGTGGGCACGTCGTAGAAGGCGGAGCCGGCGATGACCACGGTGTCGGGGCGGTGGGCATCGATAAGCTGGGCCGTAAGGCGGCCGAGGTCGGAGGCGCGCTGGGCAAGGACCGAGGGGGGCATCGGCAGCCTCAGCGAGACGGGGCGCAAGCGCGGCGTTGACGAGGGTGTCGCGTGGGTCGGCGCCGTCGAACTGTGGGAGCTCGATGGAGGCAACGCCGTCCTCATCGGACAGGGCGGCGCCAATCGAGTCATCCGCGAAGAGGACGAGCGTGCGGGCTTCGTCGCCGAGAGGAGCGGCCTGCGTCTCCGAAGCGAGGATGGCGGGCACGGCCGGGGTGACAGTGACGGGGACGCCGAACTGGAAGTCGAGGCGTCCTGCGATATCCATGCCGTCCCAGCCGAGGTTGGCCGCGTGGACCTTGCCTTCTTCGTCGACGGAGCCGGAGGTGGTCACGCCGACGGAAACGAGTGTGCGGTCGACACCGGTGGTGAGCCGGTTGACGCCAGCGATGACGTGCTCGACGAAGTCATCGGGGCTGAGCTTCGAGACCGGGGTGGGAACGTTGTCTTCGCGGATAATGCGGCCGCGGGTGTCGTAGAGGCCGATATACGTCGAGGTGGTGCCGACCGCGATGCCGGAAAGGAGCCAGCCGTTATCGGAGGCCTCGAGCGGAACCGTGGGGCGGCCGCGACCTTGGGAGCGGGTGAGGTCCGTGCGCTCTTGGATGAGGCCGGCCTTGAGGAGAGCGGCGGTGGCGCGGGTGATGGTGGGCTGGGACAGTCCGGTGGCCTCCACGAGCTCGCTGCGCGTGATGATGGGATTGAGGCGTACGAGGTGGAGACGGGCCTGACCCCCGGACAGTGGACACGTCGGGGGTTAGCTATGCTGCTTGGGTCAGTGTAGCTGATGTGAGTGCTTCGAAGTCATCGGGGGCTAGAAGGTTGCACCAGGAATGCCGTCTGCGCGTGTTGTAGCGCATGCACCATCGAAAGACTTCTTGGCGGCAGACGATGGGATTGTCAAAGACTTTCCGATCACGCAGGACTTCACGCTTTAAGGTGGCGTTAAATGATTCTGCCAGGGCATTAT